>JAJYEA010000059.1 GCA_021790425.1 Thermoplasmata archaeon
CCTCCCCGACGCGGTCTACGCCGCGCTCAACGCGGGTCGTCCGCAGACACCTCTCCGGTCAAGCTGACGAGCGTCCGCGAGCCGCCCGAACCCCCGAGTCGAACCTCACGTCGGACGATTCCCTTCCGCTCGAGCCCGACCACATGCCGCCACAGCCGGGCCGGGGTGGGCGCGCGCATCCCCGAGGAGGTGCACCCTTCTGCGACCCGGCGACGCAACTCGCCCGCCGTGAGGCTGCCCGTCGCGGTCCGCAGGACCTCGAGGATGGTCTGACCGAAACCCTCGGCGTCCCGACCGTGTCTCGGAAGCGAAGAGGGGAGGGCGACGTCCTGGAGCTCCACCCGGAAGGAGCCCCGAGCCTCGGCGCGCGCACCCGCCTCCACAAGGAGGTCCCCCACCATGGCGAGGCCCCAGCCACTTGCGACCGTGAGGTCGGCCCAAGCGCGCAGTACCTCGGGCAGGGGTGGGGTCTGGAACGCGAGGGCCGCCCGTGCTCGGAGCGTCTCGAGGAGGTCGGCACCCTGGAGGGGTGGGGCGGCGACGCGGACCGTGTCAGCGACCTCGGGGACGATCTCGCGGCTCCCGGAGGCCACCAGCAGGAGCGGAGGGAGGCCGTCGGTACCCTCCGGGAGAACCTCCTGCGGTCGCGCCAAGGCCCGGGCAACGCGACCGAACTCCCCCGTCGCGTGGACCTGGTCGAGCCAGACGACCGCGGGTCTCGCAAGCGAGCGCAGCCGGCGCAAGAGGAGCATCGAGAGGAACTCCGTGGAGGCGCCGCCGAGCTGGATGGCTGGATCGATCTGGCGGAAGAGGGCCTTCACGAGCAGGCACGGGGTTCGGCACTGGGACGTGTCCACGCGCAGGAAGAGGGGGGAGCGGCGCCCAAAGAACCGCTCGGAGAAGGTCGCCACGGCGCACTCCGCGATGGAGGAGGTTCCCGAGCCGCGGGGCCCCATGACGGCGAGCGCGGCCCGGTACTCATGACCGAGGGCCCCCCGAAGGACCCGCTCCTGGTTCGCGAGGAGCTCCTCGCGACCGACCAGGACGGGGGCCCGCCAGGTACTCTCCGCGACCCGGCGGTCGCGCCAGAGCCCCTTGGGGGAAGGCTCGGTCGCGTTCGGGTAGGCGGCGTGTTCGACGGTGGCACTGATGGCGGACATCGGTCCCTCTCACGGAAGGAGAGGGAGCGATGCTGCGGGGGTTCTCACCGTCCGAGAGCGGCGATGTTGGGGTAGACCGTGGTCAACTCAACCCGAGGTCTGGTCAGTGGATTGAGCCCGACCCGCCAGCCCACGGCATGCAGAAGCTCCAGGTGGACCCGGCAGACGTTGAGTGACCGCCTGCCCGTGTAGCTGAGGCCGAGCGCCCGAAGCTGGGTGTGCGAGACACGGACGTTGCAGGAGCGGTAGGCATCGAGGACGCAAGCGACCGCCCTCAGGCCGTTCTCGCGTTCCAGGGTGAAGGCGCGGAGGAAGCGACCCTTGTGGAGGTCGCAAAGCACGGCTCTCACCAGATCACCCCCAGTCAGTGGAAGACCAGGTTCGTGGAGAGGAGGAACTTCGCGCACGAGTGGCAGGCGTGGACGAGTCGCCCGGACGCCCTCGCTACGAGGGCATCCACCGGTTGCGCGGCTTCGCAGAAGAAGCAGACCTCACTCCCGCCGAGGCGCTTCGTCTCGGCGAAGCCCTCGAAGTCCCAGACGAGCGTCGGCATGGCCTTGCGCGAAGTTATGGCTCCCAAGAGCCATAACTTCTCACTCCTTCAAAGCGATGGAGAAGGGTCGGCACCCGATGCCGACACGCACGTTCGTGGACGTCACGACCGTCCACAAGACCCGCACGAAGGTCGCCCGCTCGCGCGCCCTACGCGTTGCCATACCCCGCATCGTGGTCTCGTTCCTGGAGCTCCAGCCGGGGGACGGGATGCGGTGGGAAATCGACACGGTCGCCCGAAGGGTGACCGTTGAGAAGACGGAGAGGCCGCAAAGGCGGTAGGTCGGTTCTCTCCTACCGGAGTCGACTCCAGCGATAGAGGGTCTTCTCGCATTTCTCACGATAGAAGGAACGCCAGCGGTTGCGACGCTTCCTCGAGTAGCGCTTCACGATGACGCTCGGCACGACGTAGAACTCTGGGAACTTCGGTGGTCTACGCACATTGACGAAGACGTAGAAGAGGTCGGCCCGAGGCCGAACAGGGTGGCTCCCCAAGAGCCAGAAGTGAGGGATTCTCTCCTGCGCATTCGTCTTGACCTGAACCGAGTAGGTCTTCCCTGTCCTTGGGGAAGTGGCGAGGAGGTCGATCCCTGGAGTGTTCCGTGCGGTAATCGCCACGGAGTAGCCCCTGAGACTGAGCTCGGCGGCGACCAGATGGACTCCTGCTATGCCGTTGAGCGTACCCTGACTCGTCATGAGTCCCTGGGGAGTCTATCGCGGCCGTGCGTGCCGCTCGAGCACGACCCGTCCGTGCACGTTGGTGGCAGTCTCGACATGGGTCTCGCCAACGTGGAGAATGAGGACATCGCCGACCGCGAGCTTCGGA
This sequence comes from Thermoplasmata archaeon, assembly GCA_021790425.1. Classification (GTDB taxonomy): domain Archaea; phylum Thermoplasmatota; class Thermoplasmata; order Lutacidiplasmatales; family UBA184; genus JAJYEA01. Next base: position 2,539 of record JAJYEA010000059.1, read on the forward strand.
GGGATGGGTGGAGAGAAGGAGGCCTCCTCGGCATGCGCCTTGAGGTGCCCGAGCAGGAGGCCCTTGTGGACCGCGAGGTCGATCTCGTCCCGGGGGATGGGGCTCCCGCTGGTGCGGCGCTCGAATATCGCCGCAGGAAGGGGAGCCTCGGAGCCTGACTCGTTCGGAGTGGCCAGCTTGTAGACCTTCTCGTGACCGCTCTTGCGTCCTTTCACGACCCGCTGGCGGACGAGGGTCTTGAGCGAGGACCGGATGGTCTCCTCGGGAAGGCGCTTCCCTGCGAGCTTGCGGACCTGCCGGATGATGGCCGCCGTGGCGATGGCGGGGCCGCTCCGCGTCGTCTCGAGGGCTGCGAGGAGGAAGTTGCGGGTGCCGTGGCGCTTGGTTGGGACCCTTCGCTTGCGGGCAGGCATGCGGCGGCATCGGGGTGGGGGTCCTTAACGTGTCGGTCGCGCCGCGCCCGACCACGGGCGTCATTCGCAAGTCGTTCGGGTGGGCCTTCTCGGATGTGGTGCTGATGGCGGGCATCGTCCACCTCGCCGAGGGAGGTGGACGGTGCGAGTCGGGGGATTCCTGAGACCGGCCTATGAGGGGGATTCCCCGTTGTCCACAGGCTTGGCCTTGTGCGTGCCGAAAACGAATCGGGAGAAGGTAGCGGCTGCACCTGCGGCAAGCGCCGCGTATCTGGGGTTAATCTCTTCGTGCTTCCCGTCTCTCCCGTGGCCAGTTCCATGGAGGTTCCGGAGTTCGGCCACCCCCTGAGTGATTGATCCAAGGTTACTGAGAAGTCGGCGTGTCGTGTCGGCGGTCTTGTTTCCAGTGGGCCCCTTCTGCGGTGCGAGGTCGAGCTCAGCCAATACCGCCTTGGTGAGTTCGGGCATTTCCGGCGTACCTTCAACAGGCTTCCCTCGCTCGCGTAGTACTGTTCGACAGACGGCCTCGATCAGGTCCTTCGCACTCCCGACCGCGAACGAGGGGTCCCGTTCGATGGACTCCTCCATCCTCTCGATCAGCTTCTGGATGTGGGGCTCGTCGAATGGGGAAACTTCAGCCTTCAACCCCTCCAGCGACAGCAATCCCGACGACAGGCGGGCGAGCACCTCCTTGCTGCTCGCCAGGACCTTCGCGTCCACATCGAATCCGAATTGGTCGCGCCCAGCCTCCACCTTCGCGATCAAGCCGGACAGCACCTTTGCGACGGTGGCGTCGTCTTCGAGCGCCCAAAGCTGCCGCATTCTGTTTGCCTTCGAGCCCTGGCCGTACTTGGGCGACGTGATGTCCAATCTGGTCGTCTCAGTGATGAACTCGGCTAGCGATCGGTGTGAGAAGTTCAGGAGGTCGCCACCGCCCATTCGAAAGAGCCGCTCCAGCGGAAGCCGGTCGATGTGGGTAAGACTGCTCATGGGCCACCGCTCCACGCAACGTCTAGGATAGAAACCTCACGCCACGGGTGCGGGTGCCGTGCAAATTGGCCCGAACCTGCACCCCCGGCACTTCCCCGGGCCCGGGTCCGCCTCCCCCATGTAGAGCCCGCCGAGCTGCGCGAGCCCCGCGAGGACCTCGGCGCGGGCTTTGACGTCCCACTTGACGCGGAACTCCGTCCCATCGCCGTAGCAGAGAATCCCGTAGGGCGGGGGGGCCGCGAAATGTTCCTCGACCAGGAGGCAGTAGGCCAGGAGCTGGGCCCGGTGGGAGGGCAGGGGGCCCCCTCGAGGAGCAGCGTGGCTCTTGATCTCGACTGGGACGAGGCGGCCGTCGGGCGCCCTGCGAAGCTCGTCGGGGCGGCCCCGAAGGTGGAACCGAGCGGACTCCATCTGGGGGACCTGGGGTATCGCCACGGGGACGGAACTCGAGGAGCACACGCCCTCGCGATCGAGGGCCACGACGGGGTCCCGCCGCGGGGCGGGCCAGCGAGGGGTCCAGTCCTTGATGGCTTCCCAGATCGCGTAGCCTACGACGGCCCCGACCGTCAGTTCTACCACCAGAAGGTCCACAGGACGAACCCCCCGACAAGGACGAGGCAGAGGGCGGCGAGGGCGCCCCAGGGGAACTCCCTGTGGGCAGGGGGCTCAAGGTGAACGGCCTGAAGCTCGGCCTGGATCTGGAGACCATGATCGAAGGCCTCGGACCGGCCGCGCTGCCCCGCCTGGCGGCCGTACCACCAGGCGCGGGGGCAGAACGTGTACTCCCCCAGCTCGCTGGGGGTCATCCAGCGACCGGAGGGGGGTGGGGCGCGCTCCATGCTAGAGGAGGCGACGTCCTGCTAGAAAACCGTGGTGGTGGCGTGCGGGAGTGAAAGGTGCTCCGTTCGGGGACTCTGCTTGACCGGTCGGTCACTTCGGCGACCACCAAAAACCTCCGACGTGGGCCTCCTGCGCCGTCGAACCGCCCGGAGCACCCAGGGCGTCTTTCAGCCTCTTGCGAGACCTGGGCGGTCGTATCTCCGGGATTGCCACGTGTGTCCGGATGATGTAATCACCCCGAGGGGTGCTGCTGTGGAGCTTCCGCCCCTTGCCACGGAGCCAGAGAGATGTCTCTGGCTGTATTCCGGCCGGGACGTTGAGTCGCGCATGACCAGACCAGGTGGGAATGAGCACGCTGTCACCCAGCATCGCCTGGATTGCCGAGACGGTCATCTCGGCGAACACGTTTCCCGCCTCGTCAACACGCACGAACATGGGGTCGCGGTAGATTCGTACATAGAGATCACCGACTCTTCCGCTCTGGTCCCTCAAGCCCTGCCCGGCCAAGCGGAGTGGGGTTCCAGGGGGAAGACTCGGCGGAACGGACAGGGAGAGTTTCCTTACGTTCCAATTCCTTCCACGCCCTGAGCACCGAGAACAAGGTCGCGCACCTCGGCGGCCCATTCCTCCGCAGACAACGCAGTCATCGACCCGAAGGTACTTCTCTCCCCTCGACTCAACCGGGGTAAACGACTGACCGAGCCCCTCACAGGCTCTACAGCGACGAGGTCGACCGGCAAACCCCTTTCCGAAGCAGGCGGAGCAGACGTCTCCCCAGAACACCACATTGAGCGGGCGTTCGGTGGCCTGGGCGGCGACCGATGCATCCACCGCCAACGTGGCGTACAAGTCCAAGCCGCGACGGAGTGTACAAGTTACCCCTCTCGGAGAGCCAGGGCTCGACCCACCGTCCCCCCACGGATGGCAACCGCCTCCAAACCCAGTGAGACCAAAGACCGCCCGCCAATGATCTGTTGGCTTGAGGGCCGGGACGAGTGTCGCGTCATACGTCGCCCTCTTCGCCGGGTCTATCAGCGCTTCGTAGGCCTCGGAGATCTGCTTGAAGCGCTCGGCGGCCCAGACCTCGTTTCCTCTGTTGCGGTCAGGGTGGTACGTAAGCGCAAGCCGACGGTAGGCCTTCCTCACTTCTTCGAAGGAGGCACCGCGACGGATTCCGAGAGTTCTGTAGTGGGTCCGAGGAGCCCTGTCCGCCCCCATGTGCCAAATCTGCCAAATGACAACTGCTTATATACACGTTTCCCCTGGCCTGGTTCATGAAGCTGGAACAACGGGTCGCTACCGAGTTCCGCAAGGGAGCCGAGGAGGGGAAGGGAACCCGGTCCCGGCTTCGAGAGATTTGGGGATTCCGAAGGGATCCTCTTCGGGAGGAACCACCGATCAGGGAAGTACTGTCAGATCGAGAGGAGGCAGTCCTTCGCTTGGCCAGGGCGGTCGGGCGTTCAACCTCAGGAGAACCCGAGCTCTTAGCATGCGTCGGGGCACTGGGGTTGGGGGTCTCGTCTGTCCTTCGTGTGGTTCACGAATCACTCGGGTCCGCTGGCGCGACACAGGGAGTCCTGCTCCAGGGCAACCGGTTCACCGAGGAGGTACCGGTAGACGAAGGCGAGGAAGATGCGCCTCCACTGTCCTATTTCGATGTCGCTCTTCGACAGACCGACTTCTCCAAGGTGTCCTATCTCATCATCGACGACGCTGATGAGATTGCCACTTACCTCTCCGGTTACCTGGAGCGCATCCGCCAAAAGTCAGGGGCCTTTCGGTCTCCCGTCACAATCGTTGTCGGGCTCCACGTGATGGGGTGGCTTTCCCTCACAACGGAGATTCGGCAGAGCTTTTCGGAGCAGGTTTGGCTCACGCCGCTGTCCCTCGAAGACATGGTCAGGGTTGTCTCCAATCGGGTCCGGTGGGCGAAGGGTCGATCTGACCTGCTACCCTTCACGGAGGCATCCCTCCTTCGAATCGCCAATCTTTCCATGGGGCTACCCTGGGCTGCCGTAGCTCTCTTCCGGGCGCTAGTCCGGGAGAGTGCATCTCGTGGACTTGATAGCATCCCAGATCCGCTCATCGAAGATGTCGCCAGGTCGCAAGGGATACTGGCAGTCCAAGCCTTGCTCGCGCTCACGGAGACACCCGACACAATCAGGAGCAAGGTTCTGCTCGCGCTCGCCAAGAGCCCCTACGGCACGACGAGCACTGTGTTGGCGGGATTGCTCGGGGTGCACCGAACCACAGTCAACTACCACCTCGGAGTGCTGGAAGGGACCGATGCGCTCGCGAAGGAACGACGCGGCCGTGAGGTCTACTATATTCCCACCGAGGCGGGCAGGCGTGCGATCGAGCTTGTTCTCATGCGAGGAATCGCTCCGGAGGTGCATCTGTGGAAGACCGTGGCGGCGTAGATGGAAGGCTGGCGAAGTTCGGTCGAGTAACGCCAATTCATGTCGAAGGCAGCCACGATGTCCTTCATGATCGCGAGGCACGCGCCCGGCTTCTGAGACGGGCTCCGCCTGAGACAGACGGCCGTCGAGTCATCAGGGCCGGCTTCAAGGACATCACTTCCGGCGAGGAGCGCCTCATCAGCGCCTACATCTTCGAAGAGAAGAAGACCGTACTGACGGAGGACGGGCCGGAGGACACGTGGGAGATGCAACGGCGCATGATTTTTGACCTGCTCGCACCTAGCGGAAGGGGTTGGATCATCTTCCAAGGAGGCGTCACGCGAGTTGCCCTCGAGCGATTGAGGACCTACCTGTCGACCATCGGCGTGGACGTGACAAGCGTCGCGGCTGTTCCCTTGACGGTACCGGATGAGACCATCAAGACCATTTCCGAATCGCACGAAAGCACCCTCACGGGGTTCCGTGGAGGCAAGAACTCAGACATCAGCATGAGCACGCGCTTGCCGGGTCTTGTGCATGAGAAGCACTTCCACGCGGTCACTGGAAGCGGGATTCACCAGGAGCCGTGGAAGAGCTGTCAGGTTCGGCCACCCTACTTGGCCAGTAGCGGCATGGACCCTCCGCAGGTCACCATCCACACCAACGGTTTCAGCATCGGCACCGACTACCAAGAGCCTGGGACATGGGTCTACGTTGACTGGGCCATCCGCACCATCGAATCTGCCTCCGGCGCGCCAATCACACGGCCGGGCAAGATGCGGAGCCTCGCGGACTACGGCGGCGATGACAAGGGGACCAAGGCCAGGATGGGTTCGGGGAGTGGGCCATGAATTCAAAGGATTGGCTCAAGACCGGGGTCTTCAGCCTGGCAGTTGGGGTGGTACTGCTCGCCCTCGCGTTTGTGCCTCCGCTCTACTTGCTCGTCGCGGGCATCCTCATCATCGCGGTTGCCTCGGTGCTACTCGCACGGAGGGTGTTCGACACAGGGCCGCTCGTCTACCTCCTGGCCAGCGGCGCGCTTTCCTCGCTCATTTCCTTCGTGCCGGTGGTGTACATCCTTGTTTCAGGGTCTACGTTCGTGGGCGGGGCCCTCGTGTTCTTCGTCATTGCGTATCGTGCGCCTTCCCCGAGGCCTCGCTCACGTCGTCGTCCTAGCACGCGTCCCCCGGTCATGGTCCATGTCCAGCAAGTGCAGTGGATCACAGACCGTGGGAGGGCCGCCGGGAGCACAGGCCCAGCGGGATCCTTCTCCAGGGAAGACGAAGTTCGACCATGATGACTGTGACGGGCCCTGAAGCATCGGCCACCCCTCTCGAGGACCCTATCGCCTCAGCGAGACCGGCGCTGCGCCTGCTTCGATCTCAAGCCGAACAGCTCCTTTCGGCGATCCGAGTATCATCACGGTCGGCTCACCGGGGGCCCGGCGCTGTACTCCAGCGAGAGGCGTTCGGAGCAATCGGTGGCGCGATCACCGGGGAGCTCTTCGGTCGGAGACGGATCGGCTCGGGACTGGGCCGAGCCTACGCTGAGGCGAACAGACGGGCTCAGATTCTTCAACGCGACGGAGAGCAACGAGCCCAGGCTGAGGCGTTGCTGCATCAAGCCCGGGCGCACGTGAATTCGTGCGCCCCGGCTGTTGGGCCCAGGTTGACTGAATCACTCAGTCGCATCCTCGCGGAGGGAGCGGCAGCGCAGCGCCCCGAAACGAGCATCAGAAAGGTCATCCAAGCGATTGGAAGGCTGGAATCCTTCCAACCGAAGCATGCCCTTGCCACAAGACCTCAGCCGTACCCTCATGCGTTGAGGCATCTCGAAGGCGCTCTGAGGGGATGCATTGAGGGAAGACTCTCCAAGGTGAGCGCGGCATGGTGGGGGGAGCGTGTTCCACGACCGGTCCGTCTTCGAGCTGAACATCGGTTCGCTCAGCGCGAACGGGTATGGCCCTGGCTTGATGGCGGCAATCATTCCTTGGTTGAGTACCTCGGCTTTCCGGACTACGCCGAGATCATACTGGATGATGCAAACTGGGAGCAGGTCTTCTCGACGGTGTTCAAGGACCGCGACGCCTTTCGGGTGAAGATGAAGGAACTCGAGCCCATTCGGAATGATGTCTTCCATGCACGATCCATTCCCCCTCAGAATGGCCGGAGGCTGGAGACGTACGCGGAAGACCTGATAGCGGCAATACGGAGCGCGCGGTGAGCCTAGCTCCTGGAGCCCCATGTCGAGCAGCAACGCGGTATCCTTCGGTTGCCCGAATTGCGGACGCTTCGGAGCCGTCCTCGTCCAGAGAAGCCTCCGTTCCCTCGATACTCGATGTAGGGTCTGCTCGTCGCTGGTGCATCTGTCGCTTCGAGATGGCGAACTCACCGGGGTGACCCTCAGGAAGGGCCCGCCTCGGACGAGGTAGTTTTCGCTCGAGTCCGAGGCATCTCAATGGCCATGCTGCAAGAGCGGGGGAGAGGTCTGTCCGCTGCGCAGCCATCCTAGCTCGTGCGCAAGACAGTCATGCAAGTAGTATCTACCGGCCTCAGGGAACGACGGACGGTGAAGGTTGAGACGTGAGCCTGACTTCGACCCTCGATCACCACCCCGAGCTCGTTAGGACCCTCGCATCCCTCGTACCCGCGGAATCTAGACCATCGCCCATCGCCTCGCCGATGCTGGTCCATCCCGTCACCGATCACTACGCCCTTGTCGGCACGGCCTTCGACTACCTCCTCCGTTTCGAGGTCCAGCGGCGATTCCCGAAGGCGAAGTCTCATCGATGGGTGGCGGAAGAGGCCGTTGACTTGATCCGGTGGAACCCGGATAGGGACTCCCGGGCCGAGCTGCGAGTCGTTCGATTTGCGAAGAAGGCCTATCGCGAGTTCATCCGGTCTCGAAATCCCTCTCGCGAAGCGCTCGAAGCCTTGGCCGGGCACACCCTCAGGCTTGCGAAGCTGGACCAGTTCTATCGAGCAGCGACTCTCGATCCTACGTTCGAGGAGGCGAGCCCGAGGGACGTCAGGGACCTCCTTCGGCTGCTTTCCATCGTCCCTTTCGACGGTCCTCTTGGAGGCCTCCTGGCCCGTGGACCGATCCTTCTCAACCCCACCTTCGGGAAGCTCTCTCACAAGATGGGTGGCGCGGACGCGGACCTCGTCGCGGGCGGTTGCCTGATCGACTTCAAGGTCACCAAGTTCTCGGAACTCAAGGACGAGCACCTCGCCCAGGTCGTCGGGTATTCGATGCTCGCCGACCTAGCTCGAAAAGGGAACAAGCGAGCGTTCCCCGAGCTCGGCGAGGTCGGCCTCTACTTCGCTCGGCACGCGGTGCTACAGACCATTGAGCTTGGACCTGTTAGGCAGCGGCCTGAATACGCGGCTACGTGCGCGGCCTTGCTTGCTGCTGCGAGGGCCCCGTCTCGCGGGCAGATGCCCGAAGGGATATCGGCTCGAGCTCCTCGTGGTTCCTCGGAGCGGCAAGCTGATACCCCGGAACCTCTACTGCTTCCGCACGAAGCAGCACAGCGGGAGCGGGCGGGCGTGGTTTTTGGCAGCGCAGGGAAGGGCAGAGTGGGCACGTCGCCCGGTTCCTCAGTCGAAGGGAACGCGGCTCCGGTGGATCCCGACCCTGGTTCTCACTCGGGATCTGGCTTACCACTAGCCGCACCGACCGAGGAGACCAAGGTCGCGGCTGAGCCCGTGGCTCAGCCAGCCCTCGAGCGCAGTTCGCCCGGGTCCGATCGCTTGCCTGCAGTCGAACTCGAAGTAGCTCCGATCAAAGTCGACGTACGGGCAATCCACGGACCCCTCGGCCAAGTCGTGGACGGGGTGACCCCCTACCACGCGAAGTACTTC
>JAJYEA010000060.1 GCA_021790425.1 Thermoplasmata archaeon
AGGCCCCCCGGGCGGCCTCGGGCTCGAGAAACGACCAGGTCGCAGGTCCCGCAAGGTCCTGGGAGGAGCTCGGGTCCCCTGGCCAGGTGCCCCTCTACGGCGTGGTGGCGCTGCGCGATACCCACGGGCTCGAAGTCGAAGGGTATCGCGGGATCCGCCGGGAAGACTCCGGGGAGGTGGTCTCCGTGGTCTCGGACCGGTACGCGCTCGTCCAGCACCGGATGATCGCGGAGTCGGTACACTCGCTCGGGGTCACGCTGGAACAGGAGAACCCGGAATCCGGGCGGGCCGAGGTCGCCCCCGGGTTCCCGAGGGAGCAGATCCGGCTGTACGCGAACGGCCGTCGCATGGAGATCAAGCTCGTCATCGGGCGGAAGTTCGTTCTCGACGGCTCGAACGCCTTCTACCCCGGGATCAGGGTGTACAACAGCCTGGACGGAGCGTGGGCGCTGCGCATGGAGGGGTTCGCCCTTCGGCTGGCCTGCACGAACCAGCTCTACGCGGGCGCACGATCGTGCCTGGAGTTCCGCGAGCTCCATCTCACCTCCTCGGAAGACCTCCTCAGCCGGTTCCAGAAGGCGACCTACGAGATCCTCGAGCACTTCGACACGACGCTCGGTCTCTACGCGGACGCGCGCGGCCATCGCATGCCGATCGCCGACTTCGTCCCCGCGCTGGTTTCGGAGGGCCTTCCCCTGCGGCACGTCAACCGCATGGCCGATCGTCTTCCCGAGTACTTCGGTTCGGTCACGTGGGGCGAGATCAGCCGATGGGACGCGTATCAGATCGCGACGGACTACCTCACCCACGAGGTCCACGTCAATCCCGAGCGGGAGCGGCAGTTCGAGCGGTCGGCCGCTCGCGCCCTGTTGCTCCCGGAGTCCGACGAAGCGAGTGCCATGCCCTGAGCGTGGGACGGCCCGGGGAGCGCGTCCCCCCGCTCACCGGATCGGGGGCCCACTCGCCCACCCGGTAGGGTGGCCCGCAGTCAGGCCCGGTTCCCAGCCGGGCCCTGTTCCTCTGGTGGGCGGCGATGGCGGAAGCCCCGGTAGAGGGCGAGGTCGTAGGCGATTTTCACGGACCCGGCGATTGCGAAGGGCCCTTCGAGCCACGGCCCCCCGGCCGCGAAGAGCGCCCCGGAGACGGGACTCCCCAGGGCTTGGGCACTCCGGGCGGCCGTGGTGTATCCAGCCGCCGCCGGCCCCTCCTCCCGAGGAACGATCGCCTGCGTGTACGACTGGCGCGTGGGGACGTCCATCTGGGAGAGCGTGGCACGGGCCACCCAGAGGACTGCCGCGATGGCTACCGTAGGGGCGAACGCGAAGAGGATGAGCAGGACGCTCGAGGGGATGTGGGTGAACACCATCGTGTTGACGAGCCCGAAGCGCTTCGCGAGCGGCACCGCGAGGAGCAGCGAGGCCGCCGCGGCGACGTTCGCGATCGCCAAGATGGCGCCGATGGTGCCGGCGGAGGCTTGGAACCGCAGGAGGAGGAAGAGGGTGACGATCGCGTTTGAAGCCATCCCGCCGCCGAACGCATCGACCGTGAAGAGCCCGGAAAGCCGGAGGACCGGTCCCCGGGATGCCGGGGAGAGCGGTCGGTAGGACCGACCCGTATCCGCCGGGAGGGCCCGGGTGGACAGCACGAAGTAGGTGGGGATGAGGGCGAGGCCCAGGAGGGCGTAGAGGAGGAGGGCGATGTCCCGGGGACCGGCGGGAGCCCCTGCGGGGGCCCACGCGATGTCGCTGAGCGGTCCGGCCAGCAGGGCCCCCGCCGCCGTGCCGAGGTAACCGGCAAGGTTGTACACCGCGAAGGTTCGCGTGCGCTCGCGGTCCTCCGCGGCGCGCGAGACCGCGCCCTGCTCGAGCGCACCGAGCGGGCTGATGTCGGCCCCTCCCGCGACGATGCCTCCCAGCACGAGGGCCAGTAGGAGGATCCAAGGGTTCGCGATCTGGAACCAGAGCAGGAGCCCTCCCGCCGCCACCGCCAGCGCACCCACCGCGAACCGGCCGCGCGGGGAGAACGGCAGGTATCCTCCGGGGACGAGGATCGACCATGCGGCGGACGCCGCCATCGCTCCCCCCAGGGCGATCCCGATCGCGAGCGGGGAGTACCCTGCCCGTGCCAGCTCGAGGACCAGGACCACGGAGAGCATCCCGGCCCCCAACCCCCGGAGCGTCCGGGCGGACGTCAGCAGGGCCAGGTCATGCGTCCGGGGGGGTTCCTGGATCGGGCGGGGATCCCCGCTGCCGGGCGGGGTCATCGAATGCGTCCGCTCCCTAGTGTCCCGTGTGCTCGAGGTGCCCGCCCTGCTCCACCTTCCACTGGCAGTATGCGTAGAGGGCGTCGTAGAGGGGGAACTGGAGGCGTTGGTTCTCGTGGTCATCCTTCGCCAGGATCCGGAATCCCGTGGCGGCCGCCTCGAGTCCGGCGGCCTCGACGGTAGCGCCAGAGCCCCCGTCGGCGACACGGACGATCTTGGCGAGCTCGAGGAGCGCCGGGTCCTTCAGCCCGTACTTCCGGATGATCGCATCGAAGCTGACGTACTCCTTTCCTCCCTCCTCGTAGTGATGGAGCTCGGCTCCCGGGACGTCGAAGGGGGTGGCGCCCTCGCGACGGGCCACCTCCGTTACCTGGTCCTTCGGGACGTACAGGAACTTGGCCTCCGGGTCGACGAACTTTCGGATGAGCCAGGGGCAGGCAATGCGGTCCACGCGCGCCTTCTCTCGAGTTACCCACTTCATGGAAGATCCCTCCCTGCGGGTAGAACGGCACGGGTATACGAGTCCGCTCCCCGTCGTCCGTTCCGGCGCGCCTTCACCCGAACCGGCCGATCCGCCCCTGCATCTCCCGTACGGCGTGCTCCATCAGCGGTTCGAGATTCACCGTGTCCGCGCGGTTGTAGGCCACCAAGCGATCCAAGGCGCCCGACACCCCCTGGCAGTGCTGGTGCCACAGCCGAACGGCCTCCCACCCGTCCACTCCCTCCACTCCCGATCGATTGCCCAGCCGCAGTTGGGCCTCGATGGCTTTCAGCCCACCCCGCAGCCCCAGCCGGTGGAAGACCCACCTCAGGTCCGCGTGGGCCGGTGGGAATGCGGCACCGGGGAAATGGGCCGCGAGGAAGGGCACGTCGAACTGCGAGCCATTGAACGTCACGAGGAGGGCAAAAGGCCGCAAGACGCTCCCGATCTCTTCGATGTCCTCGCCCTGGACGAGCGTCCGGGTCTCCCCGCCCCCATGGACGGTGACGCACGTCACGATGCCATAGCTGGGGCTGAACGAGGTGGTCTCGATGTCCAGGAAGGCGGTCCGGGCCCGGAAGTCGGGATAGAGCCTCCAGTGCTCGCGGAGGGGCAGGTTCCGGGCGAAGTACTCGGCGTTGCCCGTCTGGTAGGCGTGCTCGCTGCGGAGGATCTCCTCCTGGATCCTGCGCAGGTGGCCGGATGCGATCCCTGGGAACTCCGGCAGGCCCGCGAGGTCCTCCCAGTCGTGGATCCCATGCTCCCAGAGGTTCTCCTCGGTCCTCACCCCCACCCCGGGAAGGTGCTGGAAGGTGGCACGGAGGGGGGAACGGAGGACGGTCATGCGCACCTCTCCGGAGCGGGCGGGCCTTGACGGGAACGGGACATGAGACTCCGGGACCTGGACGTTGGCCTCCCGTATGACTTCCGGTCTCATACCTTGAGCGACCGGCACCGGTGGGGGGACCCCGCGACACTGCCGCACACTTCAAGACGGGCCGCTCCTCTCCCGGCCGAGGGCGCGGTCGGTTACGTCGGTCGTGGCAGCCATAGGGTCCTTTCTCCTATCCCTGCTCGCCACGCTGCCTTCGGTGAACACCCTCGTGCAGTGGGGCCTTCCCGTCGGCTGGATCGTGCTGGCCTTCGGGCTGGGGGTGGTGATGGTCTTCACCCTCGAGCGGCTCGAGGGGCGCAAGCGGGTGGACCGGGCCGGGACCCATCCCGTATCCCTGACCCCGGGACAGGGGAGGCCCGTCCCGCTCTGGGGCAAGTTCGGCAAGGCGGAGGTGGACCTTTCCGGGTTGGTGCCGACCCCGGCGAGCGCGGTCCCCACGTCCCGCCGGTTCCTCCTGGTCCTCTCGGCGACGTTCCTCGGCCTCAGCGCGGTGTTCCTCCTCCTCTTCACCACGGTCATCGACGTCTACGATCAGATGGTCGGGGTGCTGGCGACCTTCCTGTACTGGCCCCTCTCCTCTCCCCTCGTCGAGCCGCACGGCCGGCTCGCCCCCATCGCCCCCGATTACATCTTCCCGATGTACCTCAGCGCGATGGTGGCCTACTCCGTGGCCACGGGGCTCTGGTTCAACCGCCCCGCCCGCGCCCCCCAGCGGCGGGCCTTCGCCGTGCTCGTGGTCCTTTCCTACGTCCTGTTCGCGATGATCGTGGACGTCCTTTTCCAGACCACGCCGTACGCCCTGGTCCTCGACTTCGCCCCGGTCGTGCGGATCTTCACGGGGGGGCTCTTCCTGGCCATGCTCATCCTCTCGGCGGTCCATCTGCCCAAGCCCCAGTCCATCGAGGCCCAGTTCCCGCGCGAGCCGCGGGAGATCCTCGTCTTCTTCGGCCTCGGGACGACGGCGCTCTTCCTCGCCCTCGCGGTCCTCTTCTTCATCCGGGACATCATCCCTCCCAAGGACTTCCTCTACGGGGTCACGGTCCTCCTCGTCCTCCCCTTCCTCACGCTCACGTTCTTCATCCTCCTCGGCCACGTCCGCTACTCCCGGATGCTGAAGCGCTCCCCGCTCCCGCCGCTCTCGGCCTATCACCCTCCCGTCTCCATCGTCGTCCCGGCCTTCAACGAGGAACAGTGGATCGAGTGGACGTTGTGGACCGCGGATCAGGCGGCCGCGAAGTATCCCGGGACCACGCAGATCATCGTCGCGGTCGACGGCTCGACCGACCGGACCCTCTCGATCGCGCGTCGGACGATCGCCCGGCTCGAGCATTCGAAGGGGATGGTGCTCGACCTCCCGCACGGGGGAAAGTCGAGCGCTCTCAACTCGGCGCTCGCGATGGCGACCGGTGAGATCGTCATCCGGTGCGACGGGGACACGTTCATCTGCCCCAACAAGGGGTTCGCGGAGATGGTCCCCCACTTCGCGGACCCGAAGGTCGGCGGGGTGCAGGGGGCCATCCACCCCCGCCAGCGGGAGGGCTGGACCCGGAAGGTGCGGGCGATGGAGATCGCCTGGAACCACTACTTCCTGCGACCTGCCGGGATGGGGACCCGCAGCGCGGAGGTCATCGACGGGCTCTTCTCGGCCTTCCGGAGGAAGGACCTCGTGGACGTCGGGGGCTGGGTGCCGTGGAACGGGGAGGACTCGGAGATCTCGATGCGGATCCAGCGCCTGGGCTATCAGACCCGGATCGAAGACCGCGCCCTCGCCTACGAGGACGTGCCCGAGAACTACGCCTCACTCCGGCGCCAACGCATCCGGTGGGGGAGAGGGATCCTCATGGCGAACGGGCAGCACTACCCGGCGCTCCTCGGCCGCACCCCGGAGTTCGGCGGGCTCGGGGTCCTCTTCTGGTTCCTCTTCTTTCTCCGGGCGAGCGTACGCGGTCTGGTCGTGGTCTACCTCCTCCTGCTCCTCCTCCTCGTGGGCGTGCCCGCCCTCTTCGGGATGGCGGTCCTGGTGGGCCTCGCGCTCGGGATACGATCGGGCCCCGTGGCCTACTACCTCGTGCGGATGGGTCGCCTGGACGTTCTCCCCTGGCTTCTCTTCTACCCGATCGCGGGGTTCCTGAAACAGAGCTTCCAGCTGGAGGCCCTCGGCACCCTGGGCCCCACGGCCGCGGCCGAGTACGCCTTCTAACGGCCGCCGGGACGCGCAGGTGGCGGGAGCGGCCTCAGGAGGTAGCGGGTCAGGGTGGGGCCCACGTCGGCGGCCACCTCCTCCGGGTCCGCGCTGGCCAGCGGCTCGATGCCGAGCACGTAGCGGCCCACGGCCATCCCCATGAGCTGCGAGAGCGCGAGCGCCGCCCTCCGCTCCGCCTCGGTGCTGTGGGTGGCCGCCACCCGGCGGACCAGTTCCGCCAGGAGCTCCGTCCGGAGCAGGGACGCGAGGCTCTCGTCGGACATCGCGGTCCGGAAGAGGGCCGCGAAGAGCCGGCGGTCCCCGTCCCACAGCGCCAGGAACCGGGCCACCAGGAGGTCCCCGATGTCCTTCGTGGGAGGGACATCCCCGAGCAGTCCCGCGAGGACCTCGTCGAGCTTCTGCCGTACGAGGGCCAGGAAGAGTCCTCGCTTCGATCCGAAGTAATGGAGGATGAGGGCGGGGTCCACGCCCGCCTCGCGCGCGATCGAGCGCAGGGAGGTCTGCTGGAGCCCCGATTCGGCGAACTGGTGGATCGCGGCCCGCAGGATCGAGCCCCGCGTGTCGCCCATGCTGCGGGGGCGTCGTCCCCGACGTTTCTCGGTGCCCATGGCCATCCAATAATTCAACACTCCTTGAAATATCTTTCGGGCGTACCCCCCCTTCGGGAGGGCGGGAGCGATGGAGGCGATCGAGCGGTTCGAGGGGAAGCGGACCGGGCGAGAAAGCGACCTCCGAGACGGTGGGACGGGCCAGCCGGGGACTGCGCTGGCCTGCCACGGGGTGACCAAGCGTTTCGGCGGGCTGACGGCGGTCAGCGATCTGACCCTCGAGGTCTCCCGAGGCAAGATCTTCGGGCTCCTCGGCCCCAACGGCGCCGGGAAGACCACGCTGATCCGCATGATGCTCGGGCTCCTGTCACCCTCGACCGGCACGATCGAGGTGCTGGGAGAGCGCGTCCCCTCGGAGACGATCCTTCCGCGGGTCGGCTACATGCCGCAGAGCCTGGCGCTGTACACCGATCTCAAGGTGCGGCAGAACCTGGAGCTCTTCGGTCGGCTCTATGGCCTGTCCAACGCCCTCTTGCAGAAGCGGATGGCGAAGGTGCTCGAGCTCGTCCATCTCTCGGACCGGGGCAAGGCCCTGGTCTCGGAACTCTCCGGGGGGATGCAGCGCCGGGTGTCGCTGGCCGCGGCCCTGCTCGCCGACCCGGACCTCCTCCTCCTGGACGAGCCCACGGTCGGTGTCGATCCCCAGCTCCGGGCGGAGTTCTGGGACCACTTCCGCGGGCTCGCGCGGGAGGGACGCACGATCGTGATGACGACGCACTACATGGAGGAATCCTCCCAGTGCGACGAGGTCGCGCTCCTGCACCAGGGCCGGGTGCTGGTCTGCGACGCGCCTGCCCGGGTCAAGGAGGTGGCGGGGGCGGCCACCATGGACGATGCGTTCCTGGCGCTCGTGCGCGACCGGACGCGCAACGGTGGGAAATGAAGGCCTCCCGCACCCTCGCGATCGCCCGCAAGTCCCTCGGCCAGATCGGCAACGACCGACGGACGCTCGCCGTCATCGTGATGATGCCGCTGGTCCTCATCCTGGTCTTCGGGTACGGGTTCGGCGGACAACCGAGCCACATCGCGACCGCCTACGTGAACGCCGATCAGGGCCCGGAGGGGGCAGCGCTCCTCGCGCATCTCCCGTCGGGGACCCTCGACCTGAGCCGCGTGGCCACCCCCGGCTCCGCCTACGACGCGGTGCACAGCGGGGAGGACTGGGCCGCGATCGTGATCCCGGCCAACTTCTCGGCGCACCTCCTCGCCGGGAACGCCACGTTGACGGTCTATGTCGATGCCACCTCTCCCACGGTCCAACAGGCCGTGATGGGCGCCGTCGAGTCGGCCATCCAGGGGCTCTTCAGCAAGGGGGCCATCCGGGCCCCCGTCGTCCTCTCGCCCAGCTTCGTCTATGGGTCGGGCAACGAGACCTACATCGACACGCTCGCCCCGGGCATCATGGCCCTGGTCGGGACCTTCGCCACCACCATGCTCGCCATCCTGGTCCTCGTCCGCGAACGTCCCCTCGGGCTGCTCGAACGGTTGCTCGCGACCCCGTTGCGGCCGAGCGAGTTCGTCGCGGGCCACGCGCTCAGCCTGACTGTGGTCGCGGCGGTCCAGAGCGTCGTGCTCCTCGTGGCAGCCGTGCTCATCTTCCAGGCCTCCTTCGCGGGCAATCTCGCGCTCGGCTTCCTCATCCTGATGCTCTTCGCCCTCGGGAACATCGGGCTCGGGATGCTCATCTCCTCGGTGTCGCGGAGCGAGTTCCAGGCGGTCCAGATGATCCCGTTCATCATCTTCCCCCAGCTCCTCTTCTCCGGGGCCCTCTTCCCCATCGACAGCATCCCCGTCGCCTTCCGTCCCATCTCGGACGTCCTCCCTCTCACGTATGCGGGCGACGCCCTCCACAGCGTGCTCCTGCGCGGGTGGGGCGCAGGGGGTGTCCTCTGGGACCTCGTGATCCTGGTCGTCTACTCTGCCCTCACCCTCGGGGCGGCGACCGTGCTCGTGCGCCGCCAAGCGTGACCCGTCCCCCTCCGCCCCATCCCTCCCGGGCCGCGAGGCTCGGGTGCCCCACGGTGGTGGGGTACGCCTGGGGGCTGCCGTGGGCGTTATCTACCAACATGGATTACCCACCCCAAGGTGTCTAATGGTCCGCGTCACCATCGACTCCTGGCTCCGCGAGTTCGGACCCCGGGAGGAGGAGGTGGTGGAGGCGCCCGACGTCGGCCGCCTGCTCGAGGCGCTCGAAGCCCGGTACCCGCGGCTCCGCTTCCGGCTCCGGGATGAGACCGGGGCGCTCCGCAAGTACGTCAAGGTCTTCGTCGACGGGGAGGAGGTCCGAGGGGGGGCCGGCCTTCGCACCCCGGTAGCGGGCGCCGGTTCGGTGGACATCTTGCATTCCATCGCAGGTGGATGAGCACGGAGGGTGAACACATGTCGGAGAAGGGCAGACTGCGGATACTGGTCGGCACGAGGAAGGGCGGCTACGTGGTCGAGGGCGACGTCTCGCGGAAGAAATGGAAGGTCCTGCCCCCCGTGGGCCTGGGCCGGGATGTCTTCCACATGGCGGCCGATCCCCGGCATCCGGGGGATCTCTACGCGGCGGTGAACAGCGGGTTCTGGGGACCGATGGTGATGCGCTCCCGGAACTGGGGCAAGAAGTGGACCGAGGTCGCCACCCCGCTCACCCCGGTCAGCAAGGAGCGGAAGCCCAATTTCGACTCCGACAACCCCGCCCAGCCTCCCCCTATGCCCATCACGAACCTCTGGCACATCGAGCCCGGGCATGCCTCGGAGCCCGACACGATCTTCATCGGGGTCGACCCCCACGCCCTCTTCCGGAGCGACAACCTCGGGAAGAGCTGGGCTCCGGTCCCGGCCATCAACGATCACGCGACGAAGCCCCGGTGGGCCCCCGGCTTCGGGGGGCCCTGTCTCCACACCATCCTGGTGCATCCGGACGATGCCGCGACGATGTACGTCGGGATGTCCGCGGCGGGTACCTTCAAGACGACGGACGGGGGCGCCACGTGGCACCCCGTGAACCGGGGAGTCGAGACCCCCTTCCTCCCCGACAAGTTCCCCGAGGTGGGGCAGTGCGTGCACCACGTGGCCGCCGACCCGGCCGATCCCGAGACCTTCTACCGGCAGGACCACGGCGGGATGTACGTGACGCACGACGGGATGGAGCACTGGACCCGGATCGGCAAGCCTCTCGGGGACGACTTCGGGTTCGGCGTCGCGACGGCGAGATCTCTCCCCGGCCGCGCCTTCTTCGTCCCGCTCCAGGGTGAGTCCCGCACCACCCCGAACGGGGGCTTCCAGGTGCACGAGTGGAACGACCGGACCCGCAAGTGGCGGACGCTCATGTCCCCGCGGCTCTTTCCCGGTGACTTCGGCATGCACCGCGAGGGGATCGCCTGCGACGCGCTCGATCCCGCCGGCATCTACGTGGGGACGACCACGGGCCAGCTCTTCGTGAGCCCGGATGCCGGGAGGTCCTGGAGCCAGGTCCCCTACGCGTTCCCGACGATCCACTCGGTCGCGGTCGCGGGCCCAGGGTAGCGATGTCCTTCCTCCGCTCCCTCCGGGAAGGGCCGGGGGGAGGGGGAGGTCGAACTCGTTCGGACGAAGGGTCATCCTCATCGTACCCCTCGGAGGGCGAGGGGACCCGTGCCGTCGAGCCGCTATTTATCCCGGTTCGGATTCCCGGGACCATGGCGAGGGCGGCCTCCCGTGGGCGGTCGTCGGGTGAGGAGGTGGCGTGAACATGGCTGAGGGGAGCCGCCACCATACCCACGGTTCCCATGCCCTCGGCTTCGCTGTCCTGACCACCACGGACTCCAGGACCGAGAAGGAGGACGAGACCGGCCGGGCCATCGTGGCGCTGGTCGAGGGCGGAGGTCACCACGTCCTCCGCGAGGGACTCTGCCCTAACGTGGTCTCCGAGGTCCAGCGCTCGGTACGCGAGTGCCTGGAGACCCCGGGGGTGCAGGTGGTAATCACGTCTGGTGGCACGGGTGTCGGCCCGAAGGACGTCACGATCGAGGCCCTGGAGGGGCTGGGAGGACGGAAGGTCGCGGGGTTCGGGGAGCGCTTCCGCGCGCTCAGCTTCGACCAGGTGGGCCCCCTCGCGATGCTTTCCCGGAGCGAGCTCTTCCTGGTGGACCACCATCCCGTCTTCGCGCTGCCGGGCTCCACCCGGGCCTGCCAACTGGCGGTCGGAGAGCTCATCCTGCCGTT
>JAJYEA010000010.1 GCA_021790425.1 Thermoplasmata archaeon
GAGCGTGGCAAGCATAGCGAGGCGACAACCCACCCAGCGGGAGGGACCCAGCTTGCCGAGCGGCCAGTCAGCCTGCCACTGGCCTGCGATGGCGAGCTGGGAGGGACCCGCATCCAGGGGAGACCCCGGCAGGCCGATATGGGGCCGAAGCTCGCAAGGCGGCGAGGCCCCTTACGTGACTGCCGGGGTCGACAACTATCCTCCTCCGCCCCACTGGTCTCAGGGGAAGGCAACCTTATGGCCGCCGGGGGCATGGTACGGGGAATCCCTGAAGCGGGGACCGGGTTCTGACCCCAGGAGGTTGCGAACCCCCGCCTGACGCCGGATGGTCCACCTAGGCCGAGTCCGGCGCTAGGCTGCCTCTCCGGAGGCTGTCCCCGCATCGGGAGCCGCGCTCCCTCGGAATAGTAGGGAGCGCGGCTGGTTGCCGCTCAGGCCTCCGCTTCCGACCCAGGGAGGACCGCCGCGGCCCTCTGCGCCTCCTCGTCCACCCAGTCCGGACCAGAGGGGGTGCCCGGGAACCGACCACGGAGTGCGTCCGCGAGCTCCTCCCACTCGAGCCCCCCGACGTCCACCTCCGGGACCCCGTGGCGCACCTGCGCTTCCGTGACCCCGTGGACCGCGTAGAACGCCCTCGCCTTCTCCCGGTCCGTGGCGAGCGTGCGCGCGATGCTCGCGTCCGCGCTGATGAGCGCCCGGACCACCTTCACTCGACCCCGCAGGTCCCGGAGGTGCCGCTTGACCCGGCGCTCGTCGTCGGCGCGGAGGTCTCCCGCTCGCTCTTGTGGTTGATGGCCAAGGGGTGCCAGCAGTCTTTGGTGTATGACGAAGTGCGGGAGCTTGGAGAAGAGGGAGGGATGAGGTAGGGGGTAGGTCAAGAGTAATCTGGAGGCGCACCGGGCCGATTCATTCATTACTGTTAGGGATGGCCAAGACCTTATAGGCAAGTATTCTTTATAGCCGGGCAGTTATCCGCGGAACCGTGCAAGAGTACGACCCCCTGAAAGAGATCACCAAGGAGCTCGACAGGGAAGAATCGAACCTGACGGTTCGCGTGGAGAAGCGCCGGTACAACAAGCCCACCACGATCATTGCGGGTTTTCCAAAGGATAGTGACTTGACCGATATTACGCGCCAACTGAAACAGGCCCTCGCCACCGGAGGGACCTCGAAGGACGGCGAGATCATGCTCCTCGGCGACCACTTCAAGCGGGTCAAGGTGAAACTTGAAGCGCTGGGATATCACATCTCGGAAGAATGATCATGGCTGAATCAATGGACGTGCGACTCGTGGAGAAGGGGACCGACTACGTGAGGATCGAGATACCCAAGGGACAGGAGAGCCTCCTCATCCCGCTCGTGGAGGCCCTTCAGGCCAACGATTCCGTGGTCGAGGCTCGCTACTACATCGGGCACCCCTTCGCGGAGGCCCCGGAGCTCTACCTCAAGACCAAGGGGGAGAAGCCCCAGGCCGTGCTGAAGCGCGTGCTCAAGGACCTCGCCGATGTCTACAAGGACGCGCTCGCTGACTTCGACAAGAAGACCGCGAAGCTCCACGTGTAGGTCGGTCGTCGGGACCAGAGTAGGTAGAGAGAGGTATCCATGCCGGAGGGAGAGGGTCATCATCACCGTCCGCCACCCCCCGAGAACGTACAGCTCAAGGAGTGCGAGCAGCACGGCTACTTCCGCGGCTCCTCCTGCCCGACCTGCGGGGAGGAAGGCCACTTCTTCATGGACGCCCGGGAGCTCGACCACATGGCCCGCATCGTGGCCGGCATCCTCCGCCACTTCCCCGAGCGCTACAACATCCCCGTCGACCGGAACGGCTGGGTCGACCTCTCGCGGCTCGTCGCCGCGATCCGGTCGCAGCACCGTAACTATCCGTGGCTCAAGGTCCATCACCTGATCGCCCTGGCCATGACGGACCCGAAGGGCCGCTACGAGATCCGGGACGACCGGATCCGCGCCACCTACGGGCACACCGTCGACGTCGAGCTCGACCTCCCCACGGAGGGGATCCCGGACGAGCTCTACTACCCCGTCACCCCGGAAGAGGTCGACCTCGTGATGGAGGCGGGGCTCAAGCCCACCGACCGCAAGATGGTGCACCTCTCGCTCACCGCCCAGGATGCCTTCAACGCGGGCCGGGTGCGTTCCCAGGCGCCGGTGATCCTCACGATCAACACGAAGCTCGCCCGCGACGGGGGGCATGTGATCCGCAAGGCGGGGAAGACCGTCTTCCTGATCGACGCCGTTCCCTCCGAGGTGCTCACCCGGTACGAAGGGGAGCTCTCGGTCCAGAACGACGGCGGCGCCGACGAATAGGGACCGCTCCCGCGCGCCGGAAGGCGCGATTCAGAGGCGGGTTCCCACCTCACCGTGCGTCGCATCCCACAGGGATCGACGTCGAGGGGGACGGTGTTCTCACCGGTGCCTTCGGACCCTGGGGGCCCGGCCTCGCAGGGGCGTCCATGCGCCCTGTTATGATGCCGTGCGGATTTGACAAGACCCAT
Organism: Thermoplasmata archaeon; assembly: GCA_021790425.1. Taxonomy (GTDB): domain Archaea; phylum Thermoplasmatota; class Thermoplasmata; order Lutacidiplasmatales; family UBA184; genus JAJYEA01. Next base: position 2,514 of record JAJYEA010000010.1, read on the forward strand.
GGTCACCACCATCGATCTCATGGACTTCGTCCACGAGCTCCGGGAGGACTTCTTCGAGTGCGCGGCGAAACAGGGATGGAAGGAGTTTGCGAAGGACCGGGGGGCCAGCATGAACTCCTTCCGCGACATCTTCCTCCACCTCGCCTACGTCGAGGAGCAGCACGTCACCCAGTTCTGCGAGGGACGCCCCACCCCCTGGATGCAGGAGGTCATGCACATCCCGACGGACCGCTACCGGACGATTGCCGCGGTCCGCCGGCGGCTCCAGGAGGTCACCCGCCTCGGGGATGAACGGTTCCGGAAGTGGAACACCCCGGAAGAGCTCGCCCGGCCCGCGGTGTGGGTGGCTTCCGGGAACGATGGGGAACAGTATCCGCTGCGCCTGACCCGGGACTCGGCCCTCGCCCAATGCCTCACGGAGCACCTCCTCCACCTGGGAGAGGTCGAGGCGTTGCTATGGCAGATGGATGTCAAGCCGCCATCCACCTTCTGGATCCTGCGCCGAGTGCTCCACGGGAAGTGGCCCCCTCCGAAGTCCGCACTCTACGGAGGTGCCGTTCTCGGGAGGGCTCCGCAGGTCCGCCGGCCGCGCTCCGCGGGCAAACGTACTAGGTAGGCGGGCTCACGCGACCCGCTTCTTCCCCGGGCGGACCCGCGCTTCCCGGAGAGGCAGTCGTGTCGCCTTCACGAGGTCCCGGCGGGCCTCCACTACCAGGTGGAGCGGAATGGCGTCTATCCACTCCTTCCGGACCCGTTCACTCTGGTACCCCTGCAGGGGAGCGGGCTCATCCATGTCGAGTATGGACCACGCGTGGCGGCGTAGGACCTGGGCGTACCAGCTCAACGGACGGTGATAGCCCGTGGTCCGGGCGGTCCGGCCCTCCGCGAGGTTCCAGACATACTGATCGCTGTGGGGAATGCGGTAGCGGGCGACCTTGCGGAAGACCAACGGTTTCCCCGCGCGGCGCTCCACGGACCAGGCGGAGTCCGTGTCCACGTCAAAGCAGGGGTGGGAGATGCTGAAAACGAACCGGCCCCCGGGACGAACGACCCGGGCCAATTCCCGTATCGCCCCCTCGGCGTCCTTGATGTCGAGGAGCGACATGTTGGCCACGGCCACGTCGAAGACGCCCTTCTCCCGGATGGGGAGCCGGGCCGCGTCCGAAAGATGGTAGACGATCCCCAGGGGATGGACCCTCTCCTCCTCTCGGGCATACTCGATCAACTCCCGGGAGGCATCCACTCCGACGACCCGGGCCCCATCGCGCGAAAGACGGCGGGCGATGTATCCGTTGCCGCATCCGATGTCGAGGACACGGGTCCCCCGGGGAAGGCGTCCCAGCAGACGGAAGAGCCCGGGATCGATGAGCGTCCGGTGCCAGACGTCCCCCGTGTCTCCCTGCTTCTCCCCATACCACCTTCCGAAACCGTTCCGCGGGGGCAGGGTCATGCAGGCCTCCCTCCTGCCACATCCCAGTGGTAATTGACATCACCCCCGAATGGGTGAGGAGCTTGAGGGCAGGCACTCCTACGGCGAGAGTCGTCCCGTGATCTTGGGGCACCCTCTGCTGTCCAGGGCCTGCCAGCAGGGCGCGGACTTCATCCAGGCGGAGTAAACTCGCTCCGTTCCGTGAACGGGGGACTCGACCCGTGGGCAGGTGGCTACCTGGAACACCTCGGCGGGTGGGTCCGCCGTGACTATTCGGATGGGGTCCGCCGGAACGGACGATTGAACGGAGGACGTGGAGTGGGTCCCGGGAGGGACGGACCTGGGTGACGCGACGGCAGAGGGGAAGAGGTCATAGGAAGGTCGCTTTCGCGGTCCCCCATGTCCCCCGAGCGCGAACATCCGGCGGGCGCCCCCGAGGCCCCGTCGTGGATCGGGGCGGCCTCCGCCCGCCGTGGGATATGGTTTCTCCTCGCGACGCGCATCCTGCGAGGGCTCGCCGCGGGACTGATCACCATCGGCTTCCCCTATCTCGTGCTCACGGACCTCCGCAGCGGTGCGCTGGTGCTCGGCCTCATCTACGCCGGTGGAGCGCTCTCCACGGCCCTGCTCGCCTACCTGTTCGGAAGATTCGGGAGCCGGCACGCGATGCGGACGACCTACCTCGTGAGCCTCGCCCTGTTGCCCATCGCCTGCGTCGTCCTCCTCCTCCCCCCCGAACTCCCGTTGGCGGTCCTCGCCAGCGTGCTCGGAGGGTTCAGTGCGACGGGATCGCTCGCGAGCGGGGGAGTGGGCGGGATCGAGATGCCGCTGCAGACCGCGATCCTGAGCGACCTGGCCCCCCCTTCGAAGCGCACGCAATGGTTCAGCCAGTTCACCTTCACCGTGGGGATCTCGGCGGCCTTCGGGGTCCTCGCCGGCGGCTTTGGCACCCTCGACCAGTTGTTCATGGTCGCGCTCGCGTTGAGCGCCTCTTCCTTCCTGGTGGCGATGGCGGTGCCGGTGCGATCGGTGGCCCAGGGCCGGCGGCCCTCCGCTCGCAGCAAGGGGGTGATCCGCCGGTTCGCCACCACCGGCATACTGAACGGGTTCTCGACGGGTCTCCTGACCCCCTTCCTGATCCCGTTCTTCGTGCTCTACTTCCACGTTGCCCGACCCGAGATGTCGATATTCACGACCGCGAGCAGCCTGCTCGGCACCTTCTCCGTGCTGTCCGCCCCGTACCTCGAGCTCCGGTGGGGGTGGGTCGCCTCGATCGTGGGGACCCGGGCCGCGGCGGCGACCCTCGCGGTCCTCATGCCCTTCGTCCCGCTGGTCCCGGCCCTGGCCGCGTACATCGCACTCCCGGCCCTCCGGATCGCCGCCCTGCCGGCCCAGCAGACGGCGCTCATGGGCCATCTCCCGTACGCGGACCGGTCCGAAGCCGCCGGCACGAACCAGGCCGCCCGGATCGGCGCTGCGAGCGGAGCGACCGCGCTGGGGGGCTTCGCCCTGGAGGATGTGGCGGTGGCGGTCCCGTTCCTCGGGTACGGTCTCGCACTGGCGGCCAACGCCTTCCTTTACGTGCGGTTCTTCGGCTGGCACGGTGAACGGCTGCCCGCGCCGACCGGGGGCTGACCGGGGAACCCGGGACGAGGGCGCCCGGGACAAATATTACGATACCTTAATAAGTGCCTTCCATTGGCCCGAGGCATGGAAGTCGCCCCCTGCCAAGTACCCGGAGACGGACGCACGCTCGACGCCCACCTGGCGCTGCCCGCGCGGGGCCGGGGACCCGCCGTCATCGTGATCCATGAGATCTTCGGGCCCGATGCCCACATCCAGGACGTGGCCAAGCGCTTCGCCCAGGCGGGGTACGTGGCACTGGCCCCGGACCTCTTCACGGGGGAGATACAGCACCTCCTGACGCCGCAGGCGGTCATGGCCGGATTCGGGTTCCTCCGGAGCCTTCCCCCCGAGGTCCAGCGCGACCCGGCCCAGATCCAGGCGAAGATCGCCGAACGCCCCGCGGAGGAGCAGAAACTGCTCGCCGGTCTCATGAAGATCCAGGACCCGATGCAGCACCGGGCATTCGCCCGGGACCTGGCCGCCGTGGCCCGTCACCTGCGAGAGCAGAGCTACGTGGAGGGTGGCCGGGTGGGCAGCGTGGGATTCTGCTTCGGAGGGGGCATCGCGGGCCTCCTGGCGTGCACGGATCCGGACCTGCGTGCCGCCGTCATCTTCTATGGGAATACCCCGCCCAAGGACCTGCTCCCCAAGGCCCGTTGCCCCATCCTCGGCCTGTACGGCGGGGAGGACCACCGGATCACGGACACCGTGCCCGCCTTCGTCGAGGACGCGAAGTCCGCGGGTGTTCCCCTGACGTATCACATCTATCCGGGCGCTCAACACGCCTTCTTCAACGACTCCCGTCCCCAGGTCTACAACGCCGCCGCTGCGGCCGACGCCTGGGAGCGGGTTCAAACGTTCTTTCAACAGACGCTGGCCCCGTAGCGCGAGGATACTCCATGCCCACACCCCGCCCCAAGATGAACCCGAAGCGATCCCCGAGGAGCACATCCTCCTCGCGGGACAAGGCGACCGGGATCGATGCCGTGTGGGAGGAGATCGTCGCCTGCAACCAACTCCTCCGCCGGGAGATGGGACGGGTGCTGGAGACCGAGGACATGTTCCTCAGTGAGTACCGCGCCCTGCGCACCCTGGAGAATGGCCCGTGCGTGCTCGGGCAGGTCGGCCGGCAGTTGGGTCTCACGCCCGCCACGCTCACGACCCTCGCCCGGGGGCTGGAACGGCGTGGGTGGGCGCGGCAGGGGCCCTCCTCCAAGGACCGGCGGGCCTCCGTGCTCGTGGTCACGGGCCCGGGACTCCGGGCCCTGCGGATGGCCCGACGTGCGACCCGACAGCGCCTCCGGGGGCTGGAGGCAGGGATGGACCGGGCAGGGAGCGCCCAGCTCGCCCGGAGCCTCCGAAGTCTGCGGATGACACTGGAGCGCGCCGAACAGGAAGCGAGGTAGTGGAATGGTCGAATACAAGTGGACCGTACTGTCGAACACCACGGTGGGCGCGCTGCTCGCCTCCATCAACGGGACCATCATCCTCATCTCCCTGCCGGTCATCTTCCGTGGGCTCGGCATCAACCCCTTTGCGGCCGGCAACTTCACGCTGCTCATCTGGGTCCTGCTGGGGTACGGGATCGTCACCGCCACGCTCCTCGTCACCGTGGGCCGGATCTCGGACATGCTCGGGCGGGCACGGATGTACAATCTGGGCTTCGCCATCTTCGCTGGGGGCTCCGTGCTCCTCTTCCTCATCCCCAGCTCGGGGATGGCGGGGGGGCTCGAGCTCGTACTCTTCCGCATCGTGCAGGGAATCGGAGGGGCCTTCCTCTTTGCCAACTCCGCGGCCCTCCTCACCGACGCCTTCCCGCACGATGAGCGGGGAAAGGCCCTCGGCATCAACCAGGTCGCCGCCATAGGGGGTTCCGTCGTCGGGCTCGTCCTGGGAGGGGTCCTGGTGGGCTTCGGGGACATCCATCTCGGGGGACTCACCATCCCGGCCTGGAGGATCCTCTTTCTCGTGAGCGTCCCCTTCTCCGTCTTCGGGACGGTGTGGGCGTACCTCAAGCTCCACGACATCCAGAAGCCCAACCGGGACCAGACCATCGATTGGGCCGGGAACATCCTCTTTGGGGCTGGCCTCACGATCCTGCTGGTCGCGGTCACGTACGGATTGATGCCCTACGGTGGGCAATTGATGGGCTGGACCAACCCGTGGGTCATGGGAGGGATCGTGGCCGGGCTCGTCATGCTCGTCCTCTTCCTCTGGGTGGAGACGCAGGTCAAGGAACCGATGTTCCGGCTGCACCTGTTCCGCATCCGGGCGTTCGCGGCCGGGAACCTGGCCGGGCTCCTGGGTTCCATCGCCCGCGGCGGGGTGATGTTCATGCTCATCATCTGGTTCCAGGGGATTTGGCTCCCGCTCCATGGGTACTCCTTCGCCCAGACCCCGTTCTGGGCGGGGATCTACATGCTCCCGATGATGGGAGGGTTCGTGGTGTTCGGCCCCCTGAGCGGATGGCTCTCCGACCGGTTCGGGGCCCGCTACCTCGCCAGCCTCGGGATGGCCATCGGCTCCCTGACGTTCTTCCTCTTCCTGACGCTCTCGTACGACTTCCCGTACTGGCAGATGGGGCTCATCCTCTTTATCCAGGGCGCCGGGATGGGAATGTTCGCCGCGCCCAACACGGCGGCGATCATGAACGCGGTCCCCGCCGAGCACCGGGGGGCCGCCTCGGGCATGCGGGCCACCCTCCAGAACGCGGGGATGCAGGTCTCGATGGTCATCTTCTTCACCATCGTCATCACGGGGCTGTCCTCGGGCCTGACCGGGGCCGTCCACTCCTCGCTCACCTCGGCCGGCGTGCCGCCCCCGGTGGCCACCAGTCTCGCGAATGCCGTGGGATCCAACCCCACCGGGGCCCTCTTCGGAGCCTTCCTGGGGGTGAACCCGATGACCCAGCTCCCGGCATCGGTCCAGAGCATGCTCCCGCCGGTCGTGTTCACGCGGGAGTGGTTCCCGCACGCCATCGCCCCCGCGTTCATGCAGGGGCTGGACCTCTCCTTCCTGATCGCCGCGTCCCTCACGGCGGTGGCGGCGGTGGTCTCCCTCATGCGCGGAGAGCGATACGTGCACGAGGTGCATGGCCACGCCCGCGGGGCAAAGACCCGGGAACGGCCGGCTCCCGACGCGTCCGACCCCGAAGGCCCTGAGGCCAAGGCCGAAGCCACGCCAGAGCCCGACACGGACCGATGAGCTCTCCCTACCATCGGATCGTAGTGGCGTTCGATGGCTCGACGGGAGCGAAGGATGCACTGGACCGGGCGATCGAGATGGCCCTCGGCTGGTCGGCGCACCTCACCATCCTCACGGTCTTCCATCAAGCCGTCCCCTTGACCTTCGGATTCAGCCCGGTCTCCCCGGACGTAGTGCCCCTGGAGGAAGGGAAGACGTTGAACCGCATCCTCCAGGGCGCGGTCCGGAAAGCGGAGGAAGCGGGGGTACGGGACGTGCAGGGGATCCTGCTCACGGGCTACCCGTCGGAGGAGCTCCTCCGCCACGTGGACAAGGAGCATGCCGACCTCATCGTGATGGGGTCGCGGGGACGGTCCCCCGTGGACCGCCTCCTGCTGGGCAGCGTCTCGGACGCGGTGGTCCACCACGCGAAGGTGGCCGTGCTCGTGGTGCGTCCGGTGGCTTCATCGCCCACGATGCCTTCCTGAACCGCGAGAGAAGTTGGCGTCGAGTGACCTAGCGGACACAGCCCATCCGCCCGCGCTGTCGACACCGCCCCCCATCCTCACCTGGAAAGCGATCCCGCTCCTCTTCGTTCCCGTCCTGGCGTTGCTCGGGGCCCTAGCGACGGGGCGGTTCGTCTACCTCGACTACGTCCACGTGATCTGCGGCGGACTGTGGACGGGCATCGACATCTTCATGGGGCTGGTGATCGGGCCCATCATCGGGAAGATGTCGGGTCCCGCCCGGGCCGACTTCGTGCAGCGCCTCGTCCCCACCATGCTCTTCCTGATGCCCGCGCTCGCCTCCGTGACCATCACGGCGGGGGTCTACCTCGCCCTGTCCGAGGGGATCTTCGACCTCCACTACCTTGCCATCCAACTCGCGGGCGTGATCGTGATCGTGCTGACCGCGCAAGGGTTCGGCATCTTCCTCCCGAACGAGCTCCGGATCGTGCTGGAGCTCCGGAAAGCGCGCCCGGACATCGGCAAGATCGGGCGGCTCGGCCTGCTCAACGCCCGGCTCTCCGGGGTCCAGGCGGTCTTCCAGGTGGCGATCATCTTCGTCATGGCGAACCTGGCAGCGGGCCTAGTGAATCTCTGAGCCCCTCGGAGACCCGGCACTTTCGCGAGGCGGCCGACAGGCGCTTCGGATCCTACGTGCGGGGCGAGCGACGGGCAGGCGCGTCCAGTCGCTTCTTCATGAGCCAGGTTCGCTCAAACCCGGCCCGGAGATAGAGCGGGGGTTCCGCCCGGGTGGGAGTGAGCGTCACCACGAGATATCCCTCCGACCGGCACCAGTCCTCGAGCTTCGTGACGATCGCGGACGCGATCCCCCGACCCCGGTACGCTTCTTCCGTGAACATCGAGATGATGTGGGGAGACGTGCGGGGGCCGCCCGGGAACGGGTCGATGTCCCGGAGGAAGACCGCCCCGCTTCCGACCGGGACGCGACCGGCCGTTTCGGCCACGAAGGCCGCGGCGCCTCCCGCGCGCAGACGCTTCCCGAGCCATCTCCGGTAGACGGCATCCCCGTCGTCCAGGGCCTTCTTCGAGAAGGGGCCGATGGCCTCCCACATGCCCCGCCGATGCCGGACCAGCAGGGGGAGGTCCCGAAGCGTCGCCTTCCTGATGCGGATCTTTCCGGTCACGGACATCCCCGGGATCCGTGGGGTCGCCGCACCCCGCGGACCGGCGAGAACAGGAGTCGGCTCATCCCTAGCTGAAGAGGTTCGGGACCGTGCGGTCCATCTCCACGTTCAAGAGGGCGGGCCCTGGTTCGTCGTGCAGCCATTGGAGGCCTCCCTCGAGGGAGGGAGCATCGGGGACCGTCCGGGCGGGAAGGCCGAACCCACGGGCCTCCGACTCCACGTCGAGGAGGGGCAGGGAGAGGTACGGGGCGTCGGTGAGCGCGGCATGGTAGGCCTTCGAGTAGCTCCGCAGGATGTTGTAGCCGTGGTTGTTGATCACCAGTACCTTCACCGGGAGGCGGTACTTCGCGAGCGTCCACAGCGACTGCACGGTGTACTGGAAGGCGCCGTCCCCCACGATCACGAGCACCTTCGGGAGGGTGAGCCCGAGCCCGATGCTCGATCCGAGGGCCCATCCGAGCTGACCGCTCCGGCATCCGAAGTAGCTCTTGGGGCCCCGGTAGGCCCCGCACGACTTCAGCGTGGGGGTCTGGCTGACCGCCTCGTCGACCACGGCGTGGTCCGGGAACGCCCGGAGCGCCGCGTCGAGGATGTACTCCCCGCCCATCACACGGGCGGCCCGTGCGATCCGGTTGGCCCGGGCGAAGTCCCGCGGCCGCCGGAAGGGAGGACGCCCCGACGGGGCGAGCTGCGGGAGGAGCGAGCCGAGGAGCGACTTGAGGTCGCCCAGCGCGGAGAGGCCGGCGAGCTTGGCCGCGGTGGCGGGGTCGTTTCCGAGGTAGATCACCTGCTTCCCCGGGAGAAGCGGCGAGGGGGTGTACGGGTAGACCGTGAGGTCGGAGCCCACGAGGATGATCGGATCGTAGTCGCCGAGGGCCGAGGAGATGAGCGCGGAGGCCGGGAGGAGGTCGCCGGCGTAGGCCGGCTCGTTCGCACGGACCATCGCGCGCGACGCGAGCGGCTCCGCGAAGATGGGGGCGCCGAGGAGCTCCGCCAGGCGGGAGAGCTCGTCGAAGGCGCCTGACGCGTCCACCTCGTATCCCGCGACGAGGGCGGGGCTCGAGGCCTGACGGAGGGCGGCCACCACCGGGGGGGGCACCACGGCCGGGTGGGGACCTTCCCCCGCCGGGATCGAGAAGGCCGTCGGGGCCTCCGATTCGACCACATCCATCGGGAGGCTCACCAGGACCGGGCCCCGCGGCGGGGTGAGGGCGGCGCGGACGGCGCGCGCGATCGCGCCCGCGGCATCCGACGGGCTCTCGACCTCGACCGCCGACTTGACGGCGATCCGGGCCATGCCCACGAAGTCGCCCTGGAGCAACGGGTCGAGATGGCGGTGGCGCAGGTCCTGCTGGCCCACCGTGACGAGCAGGGGGGAACGGTGGCGCATCGCGGTCTCGAGGAATCCCATCGCGTTCCCGAGCCCCGGGGCGGCGTGGAGGTTCACGAAGGCGAGGCGGCCCGAGCCGGTCGCGAAGCCGTCCGCGGCCGCCACGGCGATGGAGTCGTGGAGGGAGAGCACGTAGCGCTGGGAGAGTCCCTCGAGGAACGGGAGCTCGGTGGTGCCGGGGTTCCCGAACACGTCGTGGACGCCGACCCCCTCCAGCGCCGCCGAGATGGCTTGGGCGACCTTCATCGTCCGTGCCTACTTCCCGGCCGGGAGACCGTCGACCCGGTAGAGCGGTTCCTTGCCCTGGACGAAGCGGAGCACGTTCTTGATCGTCTCCTGGAGGAAGCGTGTCTGGGCCTCCACCGTCACGCCCGCGAGGTGGGGGGTGTAGAAGCTCGAGGGCACCTTGAAGAGCGGGTCGGAGAAGTCCGGGGGCTCGGCGGGCCAGACGTCCAGCCCGGGTCGGATCCGGCCGCTCCCGACGTGCTTGTGGAGCGCCTCCGGGTCGACGAGCTCGGCCCGGGCCGTGTTGATCAGGACGGAACCCTCCTTCATCATGGCGAGCTCCTTCTCCCCGAGGAGACCCTTCGTCTGGGGGGTCAGCGGGAGGTGCAGGGAGACGATGTCCGCGTTCTGCAGGAGCTCCGGGAACTCGACACGGGTGAGCCCCAGCAGCTGCTCCTCCGAGGCCGGCACGGGGACCACGTCGTAGTAGAGCGTGGCCACCTCGAAGGGGATCAGGCGGGCGGCGACCTCCCGTCCGATGCGGCCCATCCCCACGATCCCGAAGGTCTTGCCGGCGAGGTCGCGGGCTCCGGAGAGCATCGGCCATTCGCCGCGCCGCATCTCGGCGTCGAGCACGCGGGCGTCGCGGAGCAGGGCGAGCGTCATGAGGATCACGTGCTCGGCCACGGTCTTCGAGTTCGCCACGGGGATGTTCGAGAGCATGATCCCCCGGCGTCGGCAGGTGTCGATGTCCACGGTGTTCCACCCCGTGCTCGCGACCTGGACGAACTTGAGGGATCGCATCTTCTCGAGGACCTCGGCGGGGGCCTGGTTGAAGGTCGTCATGATGAGGACCTCGATCTCCTCGAGGGGGAACCGTCCCGGGGCATCGGGCTCCTCCACGATGTCGATGTCCGGGATCAGTACCTTCACGCGCCGCTCGATCTCGTCCTTCGGGAGGAAGGGGGGGATCACCGCCCGTATCTTCATGGGGCGGCTGATACGATGGTGGTTAATGCAATTTTGGGTACGTCCTCGGGGACGGACCCCTCGGGGCACCTTATGCGGCGCCCGAACTAACGATGGTGAGGCAGGGGAAGGTGCCGGCGCGGAGGAAACGAGCCCCATCGCAGTCCGGCCGGTTTCTCCGCCGGATCCCGCTCCCGATCGAAACGCCCCGGATGGTCCTGCGGATCCCCCGGGAAGAGGACATCCCCCAGTTCCGGGCGGCCCTGAACGACCCGGAGATGGCCCGCTTCACCTCGCGGAACTTCCCGGCCATGACCCGTCAGGGAGGGCTCAAGCTGGTGCGCAATGCCGGGGCGACCCGCCGGTCCGGGGAGCTCCTCAGCCTCATGGGCTTCGAACGGGACACCGGGAACCTCGTGGCCGCGGTCGCGCTCTTCCACTTCAACTGGACGGACCGGCACGCGGAGATCGGGTACTGGGTACCCAGCCCGATGTGGGGCCAGGGGTACGCCACCGAGGCGGCGGGGGCGGTCTGCCGCGCCGCCTTCCGGTGGCTCCGGCTCCATCGGGTCGAGGCCCAGGTCCGGCCCATCAACCCGGCCTCCGCGCGCGTGCTCGCGCACCTCGGGTTCGTGCGCGAGGGGATCCGCCGGAGCTGCCGGCGCAAGGGCAAGACCTGGATCGGCTTCGACACCTTCGGGCTCCTCGAGGAGGAGTTCCGTTACCCCCGGCCGCGGGCCCGGGCGCTCAGGTCGCCGGGGCGTCGGGGTCCGGTCCCGGGCGGCACTCCTCGAGGTAGGCGCAGCGGGGACACATCCAGCGGGGGCAGAGCGGGAGCGAGCCCGGGTCCTTCCGGGCGAGCGCGGCCGCGAGCAACCCCGGGGCACCGCGCACGAAGGACTCGACCTGCGCCATCGCGGCGGCGTGGAACTTGAGGTCGAGCACCTGCAGCTTCCGGCCCTCGTCCCCCTCGAGCTTCCAGTTCCAGACGTAGAGACGGCCCACGGTCGCGCCCGTGAGCACGGCCTGCACCGCGAGCTTCCGGACCTCCTCCGGGACCCCCCACTTCCCGGCGGCCTCGCCCGCGGTGGGCGAAACGGGGTTCCGGACCATCCGGACCTTGACGAGGAAGGGGTTCCCGTCGATGGTGGAGAGGCTCGTCCCCTTCACGCCCGGCAGGGCGGCCTGGGACTGCCCGAACCGGCTCCGGTTCGCGCCCCGTATGGCAGCGTAGAGCTGGGACTCGAGGCCCCGGGTGTTCACCTTCGCGACGGCCTTCCCGACCCCGGCACCCTCCTCGGTCTCGATCGCCCCTTCGTCCCCGCCGGCGATGTCGAAATAGACCTTGCGGAGCAAGAGGAGGCGGGCGGGGGTGAGGCGCTCCTGGGTGCGGTGCTCCCGGCGTTCCGAGAGGCGCTCGGTCTGGTGACGCTCGATGTCCTTCAGGAACTCCGGGGCCTCCTTCCACGTCGCCGTGGCGGCGATGTTCGGCTCGAGCGGCGGGCGCGAGGAGCACCCGCACACCCCGGCCTCCCGGTACTTGCACCGGTAGCGGGACCAGGAGCAGGCGGGGAGCTTCGAGGGGTCCCGGGCGGCCACGGCCTCGATGAGGAGGTCGCGTCGGCGGGCCATCTCCCGGCGCACGAGATCGAGATCGGGATAGCGCACCTCGAGCGGGGAGAGGAGGGTGGACTCCCCGGTCTGGTCGTTCCGGAGGACGCGCAGGATCAGCCCCTTCCCCGAGGAGAGGAGCGCGCAGTACATCCCGAGCTGCTCCAGGTGGGCGATCGCCGGGTCGGGCTTGGAGGAACCCACGTTCTTGATCTCGACGGGAACGTAGCTCCCGTCCGCCAGGGCCACGTAGCTGTCGAGCTTCGCGGTGATCCGGTCGAGGGCGGGCTCGCCCGCGGCGTCCTTCCCGTCGAGCCAGTACTCCGCGGGCAGGCCGAGCAGTTCCTCGATCCGGTCATGGGCGCCGGTGCCCGCCATCCGCTTCTGGAAGGCGCCGATCTCCTCCTCGAGGGGGCTCACGACGTCGTAGTAGGCCTGCCCCGGGTTCACGAGCTTCGTCACCGAGACGCGCTCGAGGCGCTCGGGCGCGGGGGTCATCCGGTTGAGGTAGTTCCGCACGGCGATGGCCGCGGAGAGGTTCGGGTCCACCCGGTACAGGAGTTCTTCCGCCGTGGGGAGGCGGACCTCGGGCGGGGAAGACGATGCCATGGACCCTCCGCAGGATTTACGGAGGACAACTAATAAGGCCTCCTGCGAGTAGCGCCTTCCACCACCGATGCCCCTCCCTCCCTCGAACGGCGCTGGCCCTCCCCAGTACGCGATCCAGCTGGACACTCCGGCGTTCTACATCCTGATCGCGGTGCTCATCCTCTTCCTCCTGGTGCTCTTCGCGCTCCGGGCGCGGACCGCCTCGAAGCGCGCCCTGGACGGATTCGTCGAAGCGACCGGGGTGGACATCGCCTTCATCGCGTTCTCCATCCTCCTCGTGGTCTACCTGGCCCTGCGTTTCCCCGACGGGAACCGCGAGGCGTGGACCGTGGCGGAGGTCATCCTGGGAGGCTACTGGCTGACCTTCGCGATCCCGATCGTCACGATCGGCAACACCGTGCACCAGAAGACGCGGGGGGCGGTCGCGTGGAGGGGTTCCTCGATCGGGGTGGCCCTCGTGCTCTTCGTGGTCATCTTCTCCCTGTACTGGGCCTACCCCAGCCTAGTCTGACGAGGTCCCCGGCCCGCCGGAGGGGCCGTCCCGAAGGGCGCTCGAGTAGTGGGGCCCGGTCCTCGGCACGAGGAGCAGGAAGACGAGGGTGGTGGCCGTGATGAGCCCCATCAGGACCCACGCCACGGTGTACCCGGTGGAGGTGGACCCGTAGCCCTGGATGACCTCCGCCATCGCGAGCGCCACCATCCCCCCTCCGGCCAGTTGGATCATGTTGAGGAGCCCGATCGAGAGGGAAAGGTCCTCGAGGGTGAGACCCGGGAGGTACGGCGGGAGGACGTACATGATCGGGTAGACCATCCCGTAGCAGAACGAGAACGTCACCGCGATGAGACCGATCGCGGTGAAACCGGCGAAGGGGATCGCCAGGAAGAGGAGGCCCGGCAGGGCGGTGAAGAGGAACATCTGCGTCCGCCGGTTCGTGAAGCGCTCCGTGAGCCAGCCCCCCACCGGTCCTCCGAAGAGGCTGGGGAAGACGAAGAGCGCCCCGAGGATCCCGGCCACGACGTACGTGGCCCCGCGGATCGACGTGGCGTAGAGGATGAAGTACTGGCCCGAGGAGAGCGAGGCTCCCTCGAGGCCGATGAAGGCGAACCCGATGGCCCAGATCGGGAGGGAGCGCAGGGGCGCCGGCACCCCCTTCGGCGGGCGGCGCTCGGCGGGGGCCGCGAGGCCCGCGGCGGACGGGATCTGGGAGACGCCCGCCACGAGGACCCCCAGCATCAGCATGCCGCCCAACGCCAGCGCGCCCCGCCACCCGATCTCGGACAGGAGGAGGGCCGGGAGGAAGACGCCGAGGCCGGCCCCGAGGCTGAAGGAGGAGGTGAACGTCCCGACCGGGAGCCCGCGCTCTCCCGGCGGGAAGAGCTCGGTGACGAGGGCGATCGCCGGCGAGAAGAAGAGCCCCGCGCCGAGCCCCACGGTGAACCGGAGCGCGACCAGCAGGGAGAAGTCCGGGGCCACCGAGGAGGCGAGCGCGGCCGCCCCGAGAACGGCGGCGCCCAGGAAGGTGACGGGCTTCGTCCCCCAGCGACGGGCCAGGAGACCGGCGGGGAGCTGCATCGCCCCGGCACCGAGGAAGAAGACGGCCACGAGCCAGCCCGCGTCCGCGGTCGAGACCCCGTACTCGCGCAGGATGGAGGGGAGCCCGGCGCCGATGTCGAACCAGTTGAACGCATAGACCGTCCGCATCGCGATGAGGGCCACGATGGCCCGGTTCCGCGCCGCCCGGGAGAACGGATGGTCCATGGCTCGGGCTGCGAGAATAGCGGACGGTTATCAGGCAGATGTACGCGAAAGGAGAACGGTTCAGGCCGGTGCGGGCGTCGGGGGCGGCATCCGGAAGAGCGGGGCCCCCGCGCGCCGGCGGCCGAAGACCATCAGGGCGAGCCAGATGTCGATGATCAGGATCCCCCAGGCCTCGGTCTGCGCCACGGACCAGTGGTCCGGGTGGACGGCCACGGCCGCGATGATCACGCCGACCACGACGAGCAGGATCATCACCAGCCCGAGGAGCCATCGCCGCTCCCAGAGCGTCCCGACCCCCCAGGTGAGGATGGCGACCGCCGCCCAGACGAAGAACCAGTTCGAGACGAAATCGTGGTAGCCCGCCGGGGTGGGAGGTCCTCCGTGGTAGACCCCGACCAGGAAGAGGAAGACGCCGGCCTCGAGGAAGAAGGCCGCTCCGGTCGACTGGACCCGGTTCCGGGCCCCCACGATCATGGCCGCGGCGAAGATCATGATCATGATGGCGGTGGGGAAGATCACCACGTCGTTGTAGATCCAGGAGAGTCCCGCCGCCGCCCCCGAGGCGTTGGTGCCCGGGTCCCCGAGCGCGCTGAAGGAGCTCCCGTCCGACCCGGCGAAGACCCACCAGGAGCGGTTCAGGTATCCGTCGACCGCGGCGGTGATCCAGAAGTAGAAGGCGGCGATGACGCCCACGTAGAAGCCGACCTCGGGGAACCACTTGCGGAGAAGGGCCCTCAGTTCCGCAACGCCGGAAGTAGCGGGGGGAGCTTGCAGGAGGTCGGATGAACTCCCCTGCTCCGCCACGATGATCTCCGGGCGCGGGCAGGGGACGGCCGGTAATAAACGCGCCGCTCCCCGCGGGGGAGGCCCGTTCCCCACCTCAATGCTTTAATCACCCTGCCTTCTGCGGGCGGCGTGGAACTGCGCTTCCTAGGTGGGGCGTCCAAGGTGGGGTCCCTCGGCATGACCCTCACCGATGGCCCTCGCAAACTTCTGTTCGACTACGGCATGACGCCCTCGGATCCCCCGGAGTACCCCCTCCCGATCCCTCCGGGGATCACGCATGCGTTCATCTCCCACGCCCACCTCGACCACATCGGGATGGCCCCCCTCATCACCCGGGACGGGGCCAATGCCTTCGCCACGCACATGACCCGGCAGCTCGCCGAGCTGATGCTGGAGGATGCGCTGAAGGTCGCCCGGCTGGAGGGCTATCCTTCGCAGTACTCCAACCACGACGTGCGCCACCTGCTGGGCCGCCTGCGCGCCGTGGAGCCGGAGGGGACGGTCTCGGTGGGGGGAGCGGAGGTGTCGCTCACGCCCGCGGGGCACGTTCCCGGCGCGACGATGTTCCTCTATCGCGGGTCGCGCGACGTCCTCTTCACCGGCGATGTCCAGAGCCACCCGACCCACCTGGTCGGAGGGTGGAAGCCCGTGCCCTGCGACGTGCTCGTGATGGAGAGCACCTATGCGGGGAAGGAGCACGAGGACCGGGCATTGACCGAGGAACGGCTCCGGCAGTCGGTCATGGCCGTCGTCGACCGGGGCGGGCAGGTCCTGCTCCCCGCCTTCGCGATGGGACGGAGCCAGGAGCTCATGATGGTCCTCGAGGACCTGGACCTCGAGATCTGGATCGACGGGATGGCCCGGGCCGTCTGTGACATCTACGACCGCAACCGGAGCGTCCTCCGCGACCCCCGGGCCTTCAAGCGGGCCCTGAGCCGCGTGGAGATCGTGCAGGAGGCGGCCGAGCGGCACGACGCGCTCCGGTACGCGGACGTGATCCTCACGCCCAGCGGGATGCTCGACGGGGGCCCGTCCCTCTTCTACCTCGGGACCATCGCGAAGGACCCGAAGTCCGCCGTCTTCCTCTCGGGCTACCAGGTCGAGGGATCGAACGGGAGGGACCTCGTCGAGAAGGGGACCCTCACGGTGGGCGGGGTGACCGTCCGTCCCACGTGCCAGGTGGAGAAGTTCGACTTCTCGGCCCACGCGGGCCATTCGGACCTCCTCGAGCTGGCCCGCCAGACCCACCCCAAGACCGTCGTGCTCATGCACGGCGACCAGCGCGAGGTCCTCCGCGCCGACCTCGAGAAGGAGTTCGAGGTCATCCTGCCCACCGAGGGCACCGGTACCGAGCTGTGACCGACGGGGCGGACTTCTCCTGGACGGTGGCCGAGCTCCCCGCCGCGATGGTCGGGCACCCCCAGGACGCCCTCGGTGCGATCCGTTCACATCAACGGGAAGGCGAGATGCTCCAGGCCTTCGACCGGCGTGCGGTGGCGGGACCTCGCCACCTGGAGAGCGCCTATGCGCACGCCCGGCGCGCGACCTCCGTGGGTCGCGGGCGGGTCCGGGACCCGGGAGCCCTCACGGCCCTCTACCTCGCGGGGACCGACCAGCTGGAGCGCGCGATCCGGCGGGTCGGACTGGACGGGGAGACCCGCGAGGTCGTCCTGGTCGCCGCGCCGGCCCGCGACCTCCGCACGCTCCTCGCTGCGCTCGGCTGGCCCCCGGCGAAGGAACCCCTCCCGGAAGCTCCCTCGGAGAGCACGCTGGAGCGCCTCGGCATCGAGCGCCCGCGGTACGCCGGCCGACCTGCCTCGGAACGGGAGTCCCTCGTCCTGGAGCACGTCGCGATGGTCGACTTCGCCCTGCGGTGAGCGGGACAGGACCGGGGGTCCGGGCTGAGTCGTTAAGTGCGGGGCCGGCGTGGCGCCCGGCATGCCGACCCGCAAGGGCGCCAAGGGATTCTCGGACGGCGAACGCGCCGCGATCAAGGAGCGCACCCAGGAACAGAAGGTCGTGTGGGGGAAGAACCGGGCGGAGGACGAGCGGGCCGTGCTCGCCAAGATCGCCACCTTCCCTGAACCGGACCGCGCGATGGCGAAGCGCCTCCACGCAATCATCTCGTCGGCCGCCCCCGATCTCGCTCCGAGGCTCTGGTACGGGATGCCCGCCTACACCCGGGAGGGCGACGTGCTCTGCTTCTTCCAGCCGGCCTCGAAGTTCCAGGCGCGGTACGGGACGCTCGGGTTCAACGATGGGGCGAAGTTGGACGAGGGCGGCATGTGGCCGACCGGATTCGCGCTGAAGGAGCTGACCGCCACCGAAGAGGCCCGGATCAGCGCCCTCGTGAAGAAGGCGGTGCGCTGAGGGGAAGGACGGTGTCCGGTCCGCAACGGAAGGGCAAGCCCTCCCCCCCACGGGCCCGCGGGCAGGACCCGGCCACGAAGGACTGGCGGGTCGCGACGATGTCCCGGCTACGGGGCGTGATCCGGAAGGCGGACCCGGCCGCGGTCGAGGAAGTGAAGTGGCGAAAGCCCAGCCGGCCCGAGGGAGTTCCGGTCTGGTCCCATGACGGGATGATCTGCGTCGGGGACACCCTCAAGTCGGCCGTCCGCCTGACCTTCCCGAAGGGCGCCCGGTTGCGGGACCCCGCGGGGCTCTTCAACACGAGGATGGACAGCAAGACGGTGCGCGCCATCGATTTCCACGAGGTCGACCCGATCGATGAACCCGCCCTCGCGGACCTCGTCCGGGAGGCGGCCGCCCTGAACTCCTCCACGGTGAAGCACCGGTAGACGGAATGCGGGGAGACCGGCCTTCCCGCGACCCGACAGGACCGGACGCCCCGCCTCCGAGGGCGGGACCCCGCGTCACTCCTTGGCGGGGGCGGGGGGATGGTTCCGGTAGAGGCCCCACGCGAAGCCGGTGTGGAGGCACTCCGTGGTGTGGCAGTACCCGCAGAACATCTCCCCGTTCCGGAAATCGACGTCCACGAGGCGCTTCAACTTCGCGTCCTGGATGCGGATGACGTTCTCGAACATGTTGAAATGTTTGAGGCGTGTCTTCTGCTGCTCCTGGAGGTGGCGCGCGACGATGCGCGTCACGTACGCCGTCAGGCTGGGCACCCCCTCGCGGGCCAGGACCTCGCGCTCCCGCGCGTAGGCCTCCTCCAGCTCGCGGTAGGTCTCCTCCTTGATCGTGACCGACTTGAAACCCGCGCGTGGCATCGATGTTCCGTACAAGTACAGTACACTATTATACCTTGCGCACCTAGTGAGCTCTTGGGTGACCCGGATGCCCACCTTGCTCCTCTCCACCGGCCTGAGCGCCCTCGATGAGCTGGTGGGCGAGACCGACTTCCTCGAGTTCTTCGGGAAGTGGGACACCGTGAACCTCCTCGCCCACCGCTTCATCGTGGAGCACTCGGGCGAGGTCGAGGTGCTGCTGACCCAGAACTTCGGGGCCTTCGACACGTACCTCCTCCGCCGCATGGGCAAGAACCTCGGAAAGCGCCCCGAGGCGGAGATCGCCCGCGCCTTCAGCCTCCCCTCCACGGTCGAGCTCCTCGAGGGGGCGCTCTCCTCGGATGCCCCGGTCGCCGCCGTGGTCGACCCCTACCTCTTCGCACCCTCCGACTGGCGGAGCTACCATCTCCTCACGCCGATCACCGCGGCCCTCCGCCACTTGGCCCATACAAAACCGGTCGTCGTCTTCAACCGGGTGACCCAGTTCGGGAAGAACGTCCCCGAGGGAGGGGAGTACCATCTCCACACGGTGCCCGTGCTCGTGGAGGTCTCGGCCACCCCGAAGGCGATGCTCGCCTGCCTGATCAAGCACCCGGCGAGCCCCGCCCGCCGGGTCTGGCTCCCCTATCCCGAGATCTACGGCGAGCGCGTCGGCCGTACCGGGGTCCAGCGCGCCCTCACCGAATGGGGAGGTGCCGTGGCATGAGCGGGACCGCGGTCCGGATCGGGAGCGGGGGCTGGTGGACCTTCCCGGGAGGGCTGGCCCGGTACGCCCGCCATTTCGATTTCGTGGAGCTCAATGCCAGCTACTACCGCCTTCCCACCCGGGAGCAGGCGCTCCGGTGGCGGGCCGAGGTCCCGGAGAGCTTCGAGTTCGCGGTCAAGATGCCCCGCGACCGCCCGAAGGACCCCGCGGACCTCTGGGCGGTCCTCGACGCCCTCGCGGCCCGGTACGTGGTCGTCCACAGCTCGTGCCCGTGGGGAGGGGATGCCCTCGACCTGCTCCACGATCACGGATACCGTCCCGTCCTCGAGCGGAGGGGACGGCGCCCGGCCGAGGGCCCGCCCCCACCCCGGTGGGTCCGGATCGCGGAGGACCCCTCCCTCCCCGAGACCCGCCCCCGGGGAGAGGGGGAGGAGCTCTACGCCCGGGTCTTTGGCGCGGAGCGCGGGGTGGCCCATCACCTGGGGAAGGGCATGATCGACCGGGTGGCCACGACCGCGACGCGGCGCGCCTCCCCGGCGAAGGGAGAGGTGCGCATCGTGACCCACTCCTACCAGATGTACGATGACGCCGAGCGGATCCGGCAGGCGATGGAGGAGGCGGGGAGCGATGGGTAGGAGCGTCCCCTCCTTCCGGCAGCAGCTCGACCGGGAGACCGAGCGGCTCCGTCGCCTGGCCGAGGGTTCCGCGGACCCCCGACGGAAGGCGCTGCTCCTCGAGCTCCTGGAGCACGCCCGGGACCTCGAGAACGAGTTCGCCGTCTCCGGCGGCGATGCGGCCGAGGAGGTGCTCTTCTCCCTCCTCCTGCATCTCTTTGCCCGGGAGCGGAGCTCCCCGGAACGGACGGGACGATGACCTTCGAGGGCTGGATCCTCGACGCCCGTCCGGCGAAGGGAGGGCTCGTCCTCCTCCTCTCCGACGGACGGAAGCGGGTCCGGGTCTGCCTCCGGGCCACCTTCGACCTGTACCTGGTCCCGAGGGACCCCACGCTGGTCGACCGCCTGATGGACCACCCGGCGGCGGTCTCCTCCCGGGAGGAGGAGTGGTTCGCTCCCCCGTGGTACACCGCGCGTATCCCGGTGCAGCGGGTCTCCTTCTCCCGGCTCTCGGCGGTGGAGGAGGTGCGGGCCCGAATGAGGGAGGAGGAGCTCGCCGAGGTGCTCAACCCCTTCCCCGACCCGATCACGCAGACCTTCTACCACCTCGGCTACCCGGCGACCGCCCGCGTGCGGGTGCAGGGAGCGGTCACCTCCGGCTCCGGCGAGGTCCCCTGCGTCGACCCGTCGCGGGTCCGGGCGGTCGGGGACCCGCTCGAGGTGGGCTACGAGGTCCCGGGGTACAGCTGGGCGGAGGTCCGCTTCTTCGACTGGTTCGGGGAGACCACCGCCTCGGAGGCGGGGCGGGCGCCCGAGCGGTTCACCCTCACCGTCTCCTACGCGGGCCATCCCCCGCGCACCGAGGAGGGGAAACTCCGCGAGCTGGAAGGGCACGCGCCGCTCCTCGCCTCGGTGGACATCGCCATGTTCCCCCGGGCCTTCCGCGGCCTCCTCTCGGGGGCGGGACTCCGGACGTCGGCGATCCCGATCGTCCTCCACCGGCACTCGCCCCGCTCCCCGCCCCTCCCCGACGAGCTCGTGAAGTTCGTCGAATGGAGCCGGGTCTCCTTCATGCCCCTGCGCGAGGTCGCGCAGGCCTCCATCGGCAAGGCCCTCACCGCGAACGAGACGCACGTCGCCTTCCGTCGGCACTACCTCGTCCCCGACCGGCAGGCGCGGGTGGAACGCCGGAAGACGCTGGCCGACCTCGTGGCCCACGACCGCGGGGGGATCCTCTTCCGTCCCCGGCCGGGGATCTACTGGAACGTCGCCCAGCTCGACTTCGCCTCGATGTACCCCACCCTCATCGCGACGTGGAACATCTCCCCCGAGACGGTGAACGCCCCCTCGGGGCCCTCGGTCGAGGTGCCCGGGACGGGCCACCGGGTGGAGCCCGCGAGCGCACGACGCGGGATCGTCCCGGAGTCCCTGGAGTGGCTGATCGCCCGCCGGGAGGCGACCCGGGCCCTCGCGCGGGACGACCCCGTCCAGGACCTCCGCCAGGCGGCGATCAAGTGGCTCCTCGTGGCGAGCTTCGGCTACCTCGGCTTCCGCAACGCCCGCTTCGGGAAGATCGAGGCCCACGAGTGCGTCACCGCGCTCTCCCGCCACTACATGGGACGCTCGATCCAGCTCGCGACCTCCCGGGGCTACGAGGTCCTCCACGTCATGGTGGACAGCCTCTTCGTCCGCCGGGACGGGGCGACCCCCGCGGACTACCAGGCGCTCCTCGCCGCGCTGCGGGAGGAGACGGGGCTCGGGATCAAGCTCGAGGCCCACTACGACTGGGTGGTGCTCTGCAACAACAAGGGGACCGCCCTGGGCTCGCCCGCCCGCTACTTCGGGCGGCTGCGCGACGGCCACCTCAAGGTCAAGGGGCTCGACATCGTCCGTCGCGACACGCCGGGAGTGGTGAAGAAGGCCCAGGCGGAGGCGCTCGCGACCCTGCGCGAGGTCCGGACCGAGGCGGAGCTCCCCGAGGCGCTCCGGCATGTGGAGGGGCTCTTCGAGCGGGCGGCCTCCCGGGTCCGCCGGGGAGACGTGCCCCCGGAGGAGTTCGTCTTCACCGTGGCCGAGGGACGGAGGGCGGGCGGGGGGCGGCACGACTACCGGTCGGAGACCCCCTTTGTCTCCCTGGTCCAGGGACACGGGACCCCCTACTTCGCCGAGCTCGGCTTCTCCGGCGCCGACACGGAGCACTACGCCCGCCTCCTCGAGCGGGCCCGCGAGCAGGTCACCCCGGCGAGCGGGGGCGTACGAGAAGAGCCCCGGAGCTCCTACTGGGACGTCCATGGAGACGACGGCTGAGACCCGCCGGGGCGCTCCCCGCGTCCGCGTGGGGTGCTGCGGCTGGTCGTACCCGGAGTGGGCCGGTCCCTTCTACCGGTCGTCCGAGCGGATGTTCACCCAGTACGCGCGCGTCTTCGACACCGCCGAGATCGACAGCTCCTTCTACCGGATCCCGGAGCGGAAGACCATGGAGGGACTGGCCCGCCAGGCCCCGCGGGACTTCCTCTTCACGGTCAAGCTCCCGCAGGCGCTCACGCACGAGGCGCGCCTCCGCGACACCCCGGGGGCCCGGACGGCGCTCGACGCCTACCTCCACGCGATCGAGCCCCTGCGCTCCTCCCACCGGCTCCGGCTCGTGCTCGTCCAGCTTCCCCCGAGCTTCGGGTTCGAGGAGCGCGGCCCCCTCGAGCGGTTCCTCCGGGAGCTCCGCGACCGCGGCGTGCCGAGCGCGACCGAGTTCCGCCACGCGAGCTGGGTCGCGCCCGAGCACCTCCCCGACTCGCTCACCCTGCTCCGGGGCGCGGGATCGAGCTACACGATCGTCGACGAGCCGCTCCTGCCGCCGGACACGCACACGACGAACGGGACGGCCTACGTCCGCCTGCACGGACGGAACCCGGCGCTGTGGTACGACTACGAATACTCGCCCTCGGAGCTCGCGGCCTGGAAGGGGAAGGTCGCCGGGCTGGTCCGGGACGGGGAGGAGGTCATCGTGGTCTTCAACAACCATCCGCACGGGAACGCCCCGAGGAACGCGATCGCCTTCCGCGAGCTCATCGGCGGCCGGGCGCCGGCGGGATCCCCCGACCTCGGCTCGTTCGGACCGGAGGCGGACCCGGCCGCCAGGAACGCTTATGGAGCGGGACCTTCTCCCGCCCCCGACCGGGAAGGATCACCGTGACCGTCCATATCGCGCTCCTGCGCGCCGTCAACCTGGGCCCCCATCGTCGGGTGGCGAACGAGAGCCTGGTCGAGGTCTGCGAGGGCGCCGGGCTCTCCGCGGTGGAGACCTATCTCCCCACGGGGAACGTCGTCTTCCAGGACACGGGCCGGGGCCCGATCGCGCTCGAGACCTTGCTGGAGAAGGACCTCGCGAAGCGCGCCCGCCTGCGCACGGAGGTCTTCGTCCGCTCGGGGTTCGAGTGGGCGACGCTCCTCCAGCAAAACCCCTTCCCCGAGATGGCCGAGGAAGACCCCAGCCACCTCGTGGTGGTCTTCCTCAAGCGGGCGCCGAGCCCGGAGGCGGTCGCGAAGCTCCGGGGCTCGCTCCGGGGACCCGAGAAGGCCTCCGTCTTCGGCGCCCACCTCTTCGTCACTTACCCGAAGGGGATCGCACGCTCCCCCCTCACCCTGGCCCGCATCGAGGGCACCCTCGGGACCCGGGGCACCGCACGGAACTGGAACACGGTGGTCGAGCTCGGGCGGAGGGCGGCGGAGGCCGCTCGGGAGGGCCCGGCCGACACCGAGAACGTGCGCGCCGTCGTCCGGACCTTCCAGCCCGAGGACTACCCGGGGGTCCGCCGGGTGTGGGAGGCCTCCGACATCCATCTCAGCCCCGCGGACTCGCCCGAGGAGCTCGAACGAGCCCTCGAGCGGGACCCGGACCTCTTCCTCGTGGCCGAGCGCGACGGCGAGACCGTCGGGGCCGTGCTCGGGAGGTTCGACGGCTTCCGGGGGTGGGTCTACCATCTCGCGGTCGATGCCCGGTTCCGAAGGCAGGGGATCGGCCGCGCGCTCATGGAGGAGGTGGAGCGGCGCCTGACGGACCGCGGATGTCCGAAGGTGAACCTCCATGTCGAGGCCGTGAACGAGGAGGTCTCCGCCTTCTACGAGGCGCTCGGCTACGACCGGAAGGACTTCATCTTCATGGGGAAGTGGCTCCGGGAAGACGCGGCGCCGTCGCGCGCCCGCCAGAACACCTCCCGCTGAACATCCCCCGCATCGCCCAGCCGTAAGGGCGGGCCCGGGTCTTCGCTACGCCGGAGGGATGGAGGCCCCACAGCTAGCGCAGAACTTGCCCTCGCCCGTGACGGGCGCCTGACACTGCGGACAGGCCCGGCCCGGGGTTGCGACCACCGGAGGGGGAGGTGGAGGCGGCGAGGGAGCGGGAGCGGCCGCGGGAGGCGGCGGAGGAGGAGGCGACGGAGGGGGCGCGACGAGCGGGGACGAGGGAAGCGGAGGCGTCGGCGTAGCGGGGGCCACCTGGGCCTTTCCCTGGGTGAGGAGGTAGTTCCAGTACTCCCACCGTTCGCGCGACCAGTCGGTCTCGTACTCGTGCCAGGAGACGGCCGCGCCTACGGCGGCCACGGGCAGGAGCAGGACCGCGACCACGGCCCCGCCGATGGCGGCGTCCTCGCGGACGTCCGCGCGATACCGGAGCTGGAGCACCGAGTCCGTTCCGGCGGAGAGCACGTTCACGTCGACGACCCGATGGATCCCGATGTGCGACTGGAAGGAACGTCCTTGGAAGCTGAGCGGGCCGGTCGCCCGGAGGCCGTAGCCGCGCTGGCTCCAGAACGCCCACGAAACGGCATGGATCTCCTGCGCCGTGGGAGCTTGGTAGGTCCACGACTCGAACTTCTCGAACACCATCGCTGGACCCAAGCCCCCCGGGAGACATCACCCTTTTGGCGCAAACTCCGGAGTCCCCCGCCACGGCGCGCCGCTCGGCGAGCGCGCCAGGTACCCTTAATAGAGGCGGGGAACTCGCCCCTTCCGTATGTCCAGTCTGGAGGAGGTCACCGCGTCCCTGGGAGGGGAGACCCCCCAGGATTTCCGCCGGGCGATCGAGCTCCTGGAACGGCTGGGACTGACCCAGTACGAGTCCCGCCTCTACGTGGCCCTGGTCATCCGGGGCTACGGGGACTCCGCCACGCTCGCCGAGGGCGCCGGGATCCCCCGGACGAGCGCCTACAAGGTGCTCGAGGGGCTCTGCCAGAAGGGCTACGCCTTCTCGACCGGGGGCAAGCCCTCCATCTTCAAGCCCCAGCCCATCCCCGAGACGGTCCAGCGCCTGAAGACGATCATCGACGAGGTCTTCGAGAAGCTCGACAAGCTCCACGAGACCGTCGCGACCCACGGTGAGCCCGAGCTCGTCTACCTCCTCTGGGGGCGCGAGCGCACGGTCTCGAAGATCGGGGAGATGCTCGACCAGTCCACCGAGAGCTTCATCCTCACCACCCCGCAGGTCTCCGCGATCCGGGACGAGCTCGCGAAGAAGATCCAGAGCGCCGTGAAGCGCGGGGTCAACGTGACGTTCATCACCGCTCCCGCCCAGAAGATCCCCGAGGGGGTGAAGCACGTGCCCCACCGGAACATCCTCGCCACGGACGTGCTCGCCGACGGGTCGCGTGCCCTCCTCGCGACGCCCGGTCTCGAGGCGTGCGGGTTCACCGAGAACCCCATCCTCGCGGAGCACCTGAAGCAGTTCCTCGAGATCGTGATGGAAAAGGCGACCGTCTTGAAGTGAGATGGTCTGCCCTCCGTCGAGCGCCGTCGCGAACTCCCGGAGATGGATGTGACCGCGGAAGGAGGAACCGCCCCCCCGCACTACCAACTGGGTCCACTGCACCGCGACACCGCCCCCGACCTGACGGAGGGCGAACGGGCCCATCTCGCTCGCTTCTGCGACACCTGGCAGATCCCCCGGGAGGAGGTCCAGTGCGCCTCGATCCAGGACGGGGAGGGGAAGACGACCGGGGTCGTGTCCGTGGTCCCGATCGGGTGGCTCCGCCGCTTCGCCGAACGGCTCCCGCTCTATTCGGGCATGGCTCCGCCCGAGTTCGTCCGGACCCCGGAGGGGTACCCGGCCGCCGCGACCGTGCGGGTCCTCCGCGCGGAACCTCACCGGCCCGTCTCCCGCACCGCCTTCTGGCACGAGCACGCCCCGAGCGGCCTCAGCGGGGAGGACTTGGAGACCTGGGCGGCGGCGCCCGATCGCATGCTCGGGGAGGTGGCGGAGGCGATGGCGCTCCGGACGGCGTTCCCCTCGGAGCTCGCCGGGATCTACACGCGGTGGGACCTCGAACAGGCGGTGCGCGACCTCGAGCTCGCGGAGGCCTGGGCGCCTCCCGCCGACGGACCGTCGGGATTGGGGCCGGACGCTACATCCGGTCGAGGGGCTCGATCGCGATAAGCTCGAGCGAGTTGCGCAGGACCTGCCGGGCGGCCGCGATCAGCGCGAGACGGAAGGGCAGCCAGTTGGGTTCGCCGCCCAGGACCCGCACGGCCTGGTAGTACTCGTTCAGCCGCTCGGCCACCTCGTGGGGATAGAGCGCGAGGAGGTGGACGGCGCCCGTCTCCGCCACACGGGCGACGAGGGACGGGAACCGGCTGAGTGTCTTGAGGAGGGCCAGCTCGCGGTCCTCCATCGTACCCGGGAGGGGGAAGAGGCCCGGACGCTCCGCGAGCGCGTGGGCAAGCTCCGCGGGATTCGACTCCTGCGCGCGGCGGAGGAGGCTCGCGGCCCGGGCGTGGGCGTACTGGACGAACGGCGCGCTCCTTCCCTCGAACGAGAGGGCCTCCTCCCAGCGGAAGGTGATGGGCTTGTCGGGTTGGATCGCGAGGAGATGGTAGCGCACCGCGCCGGTCCCCACGCTCTCGGCGATCCGCTCCGCCTCGGCCGCATCGAGGTCCGGGCGGCGCTTCCGGACCTCTTCGAGGGCCCGGACGTGGGCCTCCTCCAGGAGATCGTCGAGGGTGACCACCCGGCCGGCCCGGGTGGACATCTTCCCCTCGGGGAGGCTGACGAACGAGTAGGTGAAGAGTTCGGGCTTCCGCGCGACCCCCGCCATCTCGAGGAGGGCCGAGAGGGTCCGGAAGTGGAGCTTGTGGTCCTCCCCGAGCACGTCGATGACGCGCTCGAAACGGGCGAGCTTCTGCAGGTGGTAGGCGACGTCCCGCACCACGTAGAGGGAGCTCCCGTCGGACCGGGTGAGCAGGATGACCGCCTCCTTCTTCGGGAGGTCCCAGCCCGAGGCATCGACCGCGAGCGCTCCCCCCTCTTCCCGGCGGGCATGGGGGGAGGCGGCGAAGAGCTCGAGCACCTTGCTTACGGACCCGTCGAGGACGAACTCCGACTCCCAGACGAACTCGTCGAAGCGGATGCCGACACGGGCGAGGGTGGCCTTCGTACCCTCGAGCACCTCGCGGGGTACCCGCCGGTACTCGTCCGCCGGGATCTCCCCGCGCTCGAAGCGCGCCACCAACTGCGAGACCTCCTGGGCCGCGGCGGCGTCCTGCGCCACGAGCTCGGATGCCCCAGGGTAGGGCTTGCCGAGCCACGCATCCGACTTCATCCCCTCGGGGGCGACCGCGCCGGCGGAAAGGCCCGCGCGGCTCCGCACCTCCTCCGGCCACTGGTCGATCGGCTTCGACCAGATCCAGACGAGCGTGGCGGCCTGCCGGCCGATGTCGTCCACGTAGAACTGGGCGGTGACGTCGTACCCGGCGGCCCGCAGGGCCCGGACGTAGGTGTCCCCGACGATCCCGTTGCGGGAGCGACCGACGTGCAGGAGGCCCGTGGGATTCGTGCTCGTGTGCTCGACGCAGACCCGGCGCTGGTTCGGGGGAGAGCGACCGTACTCCTGGGCGAGCACCAGGACCGAGCGGAGCGTCGCAGCCGCGAGCCACTCGGGCTGAAGGCGGAAGTTGAGGAAGCCCCGGCTGGCCTCCACCCCTGCGAGATACTCCCCGAGAGGGAAGCCCTCGGCCAGGGCGGTCGCGAGCGTGTTGGGGTCCGTCTTCGCCTGCTTCGCCCAGCGGAAGAGGGGCAGGGCCAGGTCGCCCATGCCCTCGGGGGGCGAGGCAAGCTCCCCCTCGATGGCAGCGGGGTCGAGCGTCAGCCCCCGGTGCGCGAGCCGGACGGAGAGTTCGCGGGCGACCCACTGGCGTGGGGGTGCCCAGGGGTCGCGGTGAATGGACTCGGAGGGGGCAGTTGCGCTCATCGGACGGTGCGAGGAAGTGCCGTGGCTATTTCTCCTCGCCGGTGGACGGCAGAGGAGGGACCCGGGACCGGGTCCCGGCGCCGGCCCCCGCGGCCTAGGTCTGCGAGTGCTGGTGGTTGTGCAGGGCGCGTGCGAGGAGCGCGGGGTCGGCGGCGTACTCTACGAGCAGGGCGAACGCGTCGTCCTGGGGCATCCCCTCGACCTGCAGGAGGTTGTTGAGCACGATCTTCGGGACACCCGACACCCCGTAGACCTCGGAGACCGTCGGGAACTCGTTGGCCTCGATCACGTCCGCGGTGACGAGCGGGTTCAGGCGGGCAAGGGAGTGGGCGAGTTGGGCCGCCCGGGGGCAGTACGGGCACGTTGGCGTGACGAAGACCTGGATGTGCACGGGGCGGGAGATGCGGGTGGCCCGGTCCTTCACGGCGTCGGGGACCTCGGGCGGCGCCCCGTCGACCAGGAGCAGGTCGTTGACGAAGGACTTCGTCTCCATTCCCATCGGGAGGCCATACCACCGCACTCGGTGGCCGTCACCCGTGGGGATGAGAAAGGCCGGGACCTTGTCCACGCCCATCGCCACCGCCTGCTCTCGGTCACGCACGAGATCGTAGCGTCGGACCTTGACGGTCGGCGCCATCTTCTCGAGCTCGTCCAGGAACTCCTTGCCCTGAGGACACAGATCGCAGTTGTCGTCCATGGAGAAACTCACGATCTCCACGGGGGACTTGATTCGGCCCAGCTCTTCCCGGAACGGCGAAAGATCGACAGAACTCATCATGCGCAGATCACCGGACGACCGACCCACGCAGGGGCTTTAACCGTGGTGGTTGCGCACGCCATGCCCCCGCTCCTGCGTCCGAGGGGGCCGGCCGACCGACCCGGCCATGGGCGTGGCGGCGCCCTACGTCCCGGGAAGGGATTAACCAGCATTCCCGGTGCAAACATTCAATAGCGCCCTCCGCATTCCCGGAACGTGGCCGACGGGCACCCTGACCCGACCGGACCGGTCCGCTGGGAAGCGAACCGGATCTGTTCCGCGCTCCGGCGGCGCACGATGCTCCTGCTCTCGTCGACCCTCGCGCTCTCCCTCGTCGCGATCTTCGTGGACGCGCTCCCGGTCGACCTCGACCTTCCCGGTATCCACGACCTCGAGGTGCCCTACCCGCTGCACGTCGCGCTCGCCGTGGGATGGATCATGGCGATGGCGTTCCTGTATTCGTCCTGGGCCCTCTATGCGAGCTCCCCGGCGCGTGTCGGATTCCACCGGGAGGGCATCCTCGTGGACTACGACTACCGGCCCCGGACCTCGCGCAGACTCCGGTCGTCGACCCCCACCTCCGACGTCCGGTGGAGCGAGATCCGAGGGGTCACCCGGTCAGGCCCTCGCCTCGCCGGGCGCTCCGACATCCGGCTGGAGCGGAGGAGCGGTTCCCCACGCGTCGTGCGCGCGCTCGCTCCCGAGGTGGCCGGGATGGTGCTCGACGCATTCCTGGCCCACTGCGCCATCGACTCCGAAGGGACGTGGCAGGGACATTCCCCCGTCGCTCTCGCGTAGTCGGAGCCGAGGTTCCCCTGACGGTGCTCCGGCCGACCGCTTACCAGGGCATGAGCGCCACCACGCCACAGAGCACGATGGAGGACAGGCTCGCCCAGTAGGCGACCCTCCACGGGAGGGAGGAGGCCTGGTCCCCCATCACCTTGCGGTCCGAGGCGAGCACCCCGACCAGGATGCCCGGTCCGATGAGCAGGAAGACGAGGAGCACCATGAACGTCAGCACGATGGTGAGCGGATGGGGATAGACGAAGGGGACCACCACCGCGGGGATGCTCTCGAGCGCGTAGACCCAGAAGGTGCGTGACTTCGCGAGCCCCAGCGCCTCCACGAACCCCCAGGCACTCCCGAGGGAGACGACCACCAGGGCGAGGAAGGCGGAGCTCACGAGCCCGAGGGCGAAGGCCTCCGTGAGGAGCGCGCCCCCGACCGTCCCGAGCGCGGCCGCGACCCCGCTCGTGGTGAAGAGGTCGGCGTGGGCCGGCATCCCCGCGCCGAGCATCACGAACCCCACCATCAGGAACTCGCTGACGAGGGCTCCGATCAGCGTCTCCCGTCGGACCCCGGTCACGGTCGAGCCGGGCTTGAGCGCGGTGGCCGAGGACTGGAAGAAGAGCATGAAGGGCATGACCACGGCGCCCGCGTTCGCCGCAACGAGGAAGAGGAAGGGAGGGGCCGCCGAGAAGTACACCGGGTTGTAGGGGAGGAATCCGCGCATGACCATGGCCCACCCGACCGAGAGGACGAAGACCGCGGAGATCGCGAGGAGGATGCGCTCGGCCCAGACGTACTTCCCCCGGGCGACGAGTCCGATGTGGAAGAGGAACGCCACCGGCAGGGAGAGGACGAGGGGTACCCCCAGGAGGCCGAGCCCCAGGGCGATCGCCGCGTACTCCGCGATGTAGGTGGCCACGTCGGAGATCGCCATCGGGACCGCGATCACGGCCCCCACGTTCCGGGACTGGGTGAGGCGGGCGAGCTCGCCCAGCCCCTTCCCCGTGACCGCGCCGATCCGGCCCGTCGCCTCCTGCACGAAGAAGAGCGGAATCGTGAGGAGCACGATCACCCCGATCAGGTTGTACTGGTAGGCGACCCCGGACTCGACCCCGGTCAGGATGCTGGCCGCGTCGACGTCCGCGATCATCACGAGCCACGCCGGGCCCCAGGCCCTCGCCCACCGGGGGAGCATCCGACGCCACGACGACATGCTCGAATACTCGACCCCCTCCGAGTGGGCTGGCCGGGCCTGTGCGGGTGTGTGTTCCATCGTCGCCCCTCCACTCGGCCCAGCGATGGCGAATACTTAATCATTCTGTGTGTGATTTCGACTCACACACGGTCACAGCGTGAATTCGCGCAAGGAGAATCCGGGTCGGCCCGGCTGCAGGAGCGACTCCAAGCACCGGTCATGGGTTAGCGAGACGTAGGGAACGACTTCGATCATCGCATCGAAAACGGCACCGTACCTCTGGGAAACGCCGACGGTACGCAAAGTTCTTCCATACCCCCGTCGTACGCTCGATCATGATGCGGGGAGAGAGAAGTCCCGCGCTGCTGGTCGTGTCGTCCGCCATTCTGTTCGCCCTGATATGGCAGGGAATACCCGGCCATGCCCCACACGCTACGAAAGTGGACGTGGCCAACGGCCTGAGTGTAGGAGACTTTTCCAAGACCAAGCCCGTGGGGTCCCCTCTCGGGAGCGACCGGGTGCTGGGATCGACCGAACTCGCCGCATCGTCTCCCTACGTGAAGAACACTCTTGTTCTCTCGAACGGCACCCTAGCGCCCGGCAATTTCGCGGCCACGTATGGCGTGAATCCTGTGGCTGCCGCCTACGACAGTGGTAAGGGGGACATCTTTGTTGCCGACCAGTACTCGGGTAGCGTGAGCGTCATCTCGGATGCGACTGAGACGGTGGTTGCCGGAGTCCCTGTGGGGGGTCAACCCATGGGAGTGGCCTATGACAGTGGAAGGGGGGAAATCTTTGTCACCGACGCCACATCGAAAGAGGTGAGCGTGATATCGGATACGAACGACTCGGTGGTCGCCACCGTCACGGTGGGGTCAGCCTCGTGGGGCGTCGCTTACGACGGCGGGAAGGGGGAGATCTTCGTCGCAGACTCCGGATCCGGATCTCCCGGCCCAGGCACCGTGAGCGTGATTTCGGACACCAATGATACGGTGGTCGCCACCGTGATCGTGGGGAGCCAGCCTGTCGGGGTTGCCTACGACAGTGGAAAGGGCGAGATTTTCGTCACGAATAGCGGCGGCCAGTCGGTCAGCGTGATTTCGGACGCGAGCAACACGGTCCGCGCCACGATCAGTAGCACGGGATACAGCCCCTTCTGGCCGGCCTATGACAGTGGGAGAGGGGAGGTGTTCGTCTCGGCCGGAGACGCCGTGAGGGTGATTTCAGATGCGAACAACACGATAGTCGCAACTATCCCTGTGGGGTCCTGGCCCTATGGTACGGCGTATGACAACGGAAAAGGGGAGATCTTCGTCGCAAACTGGAACTCGGCCAATGTGAGCGTGATCTCGGATTCTAGCAATACGGTGGTCGCCACGATCAGTGCCGGCGACACGCCCTACGGTGTCGCCTACGACGGTGGGAAGGGCGAGGTCTTTGTGACAAACTCCGGTCTCTACGCTGTGAGTGTCCTGTCCGACACGACCAACAAGGTGGTATCTGTCGTCTATCTGGAGACGACGCCGGAAGGACTGGCCTACGATAGCGGCAAGGGGGAGATCTTTGTCGCCAGGTCCGTTGGTTGTGTCTCGGGCACCTGCGGTCTAGGGAATGTGAGCGTGATATCGGACGCGACCAACACGGTGGTCGCCACCGTCCAGGTCGGAGGTTCTCCCGTGGGGGTGGCCTACGATGGCGGCAAGGGAGAGGTCTTCGTGACAAACTCGGCCTCGAACAGCGTGAGCGTGATATCGGACTCGACCAACACGGTGGTCGCCGCCGTCCAGGTCGGGGGTTCTCCCGAGGGTGCGGCCTACGATAGTGCCACGGGCGAGGTCTTCGTCTCGAACTGGGGCTCCGGCAACGTGAGCGTGATCTCGGACGCGAGCAACAAGGTGGTCGCCTCCGTGCAAGTAGGGGGCTCACCCGATGGCATGGCCTACGACAGCGGTCGGGGAGAGATCTTCGTCACGAATGCCGTCTCGAACGGCGTGAGCGTCATCTCGGATGCGAACAACACGGTAATCGCCACCATCGATACTGGAGGCGCCAGCGTGATGGGGTATCCCACCGGAGCTGCGTATGACGGGCCGAAGAATGAGGTCTTGGCGACCGGGAGCTGCGGTGTGTGCGTGATCTCAGACAAGAGCAATGCCGTGCTCGCGATTGTTTCCGGTGCGCCCGACCCTGGTACGGGAATCGCCTACGATAGCGTCACCGGAGAGGCCCTTGTTTCGGACTACGGTTCGAACTACGTGGACGCGATTTCGGATGCGAACAACACCGTGGTCAGCCACATCTCGGTGGGGCAGAGCCCCGTGCAGTTGACCTACGACGGCGGGAAAGGCGCGATTTTCGTCAGCAACTTCCAGCAGGGAACGGTGTCCATCATCGCCTTCCGTACGCTCCCGCCTACCTATGTCGTGTCCTTCACGGAGACGGGGTTGCCCTCAGGGACCTCGTGGTCTGTCACGTTGAACGGAACCAAGAGCACCTCCACGAACGCAACCCTGGCCTTCACCGAACCGAATGGGACGTACGCTTACTCCGTCCAGAGCGTGGTCGGATACTCCGCCAAGCCTTCGTCGGGGTCGATCACGGTGAGCGGTAGTTCCACCAGGACATCCATCATCTTTGCGAGCTCTGCCTCCCAGAATTGCCAGCCCAGCCGTCCCACTGGGTTCCTCGGGCTCCCCGGCTATGATGGGTACTTCCTCGTCGGTGCGATCATGGCGCTGGTGGCCCTAGACGTCGCCGTGTTGTGGGCGGTCCATCGCAGGAGTAGCGCGGGCTCCGGTCCTTCGAAGAAAGATGAGGAGACGGTTGAAAACGCGGACAAGACCGGGGCAGCCGAGTCTCCCGAGAGTGAGAACTCCCGGCCTAAGCCAGAGACATCGAAGTAGCCGCAAGCCCTGCTTTTGACCACCAACGATGCGGTCGTGAGTAGGCGGCAACCTAGCCTTCTTCTGGTGCGACTCCGAGGGAAGCCGGCCCCCGATCTCCCGACTTCGCCCCGGTGGAGTTCATCCCCTTGGGATGCGCAAGCTTATGGTGTTCGAGCCCCTCCCCGGTTCACGGTGTGACCATGGTGTGGTCGGGCGGAGCAGGGTCCCGATGAGGGCAGGGCCGGCCTCCCCGGTCTCGTGGGTGCATCTCCTGCAGGCCTTGGTGGCCCGGGAGTTGGTGGAGGAGCAGGGAGTCCCGTCGCGTCGGGTGGCGGCCCTTCTCGGCCTGGCCCCCTCCGCGGTCTCTCAGTACCTCTCCGGCAAGCGCCTCGCGGGTCCCTTCATCCAGCACTCGACGGACGCGCGTTCGCAGAAGGTCGCCCGCCGCGTCTCCCAG
This sequence comes from Thermoplasmata archaeon, assembly GCA_021790425.1. GTDB lineage: Archaea > Thermoplasmatota > Thermoplasmata > Lutacidiplasmatales > UBA184 > JAJYEA01. The sequence continues at coordinate 36,637 of JAJYEA010000010.1, forward strand.
ACGCTCCTCCACGCGCCGAACGATCTCTCGGTCCGCACGCGAATCCTTCTGGAAGGAGCGGTCGAGCTCTCGGGGGCTGTACCCACCGCCCCGGCGGTGGAGGTGGCGATGGAGGGGGGAGGGGCGGGCGAAGCGCAGCGACAGATGGCCAAGTGGCTCCGGGCGCGGGTCCTCGCCGAACAGGCGGCGGTCACCGCCTGCATGCGCCTGGCCCAGAAGGCCCGGGACGAGATGACCCGGGCCGTCTTCCGCCAGATCGCCGCCGACAGCCTTCGCCATGCCGAGATCGTCGCCTCCTTGGTCACGTACCTCGACCGGGGCGTGGTCTCGACCTCGGCCTCCGGGGTCACCCGGCACGAGGTGGAGCTGATGATCGAGGCGGAGCGGAGGGCCGAGGAGCAGGCGGGAAAGAACCTCGCGAAATCCCTCGGGGGGATGATGTCCATCCTCGCCGCCAGCATGGAGGCGGACGAGCGCAAGCACGCGGAGCTCCTCCAGGGGATGCTCGCCATGGGCTTCGCGGAGGGACCGGCCGACCCGGGCGCTCCCCGAAGGGGGAACCGTTCGCGTCGGCCGTGAGGGGGGACCCTCCCCGCATCCCTCATATCCCTCCGTGCCAAGCTCCCCCCATGGAGCGATGGTGGTACACCCACGAGGTCTGGCCGAACGCGGTCTACCTGAGGGAGCTCCTCCACCGGGATCTCGGCTTCACGGACTTCGATACGCAGGCCGTGGAAGCCATCCTGAAGCTGGCCGGGGAGGGCAAGCTCCAGATTGGGGAATACGAGGGGCGCCCTCTCCTGCGCGACTCCCAGGGGTCCTATCCCCCCGGTGCGGGGGCCTGGACCCGGCACCTCGCGGCGCCCAAGTGAGCGTTCCTCCGGCCCGGGGCCGCCGTCGCGCGGGCCCGGTCAGTGAGCGCCGGTCTCGACCCCGGTGATGCGGAGGGCCATCCGCTCCCCGCCCACGTCGTCCCACCGGTGGACCCCGGGGGAGGGCTCGGCGGGCCAGGCCTCGAGGTAGTTCAGCCCGCTCACCTGGCACTCCTTCAGGATGCGTTCCCGGTGGAGCTCCATCGCCTCCTTCAGCGTCGGGTCCAGGAAGAGCTCGATCGCCACGTGATGGAGGTACTCCAGGCGCTCCTCCTTCCGGGTGAGCTGGATCCGGCGGACGATCTCGCGCGAGAGCCCTTCGAGGAGCAGGTCCCGGTTCGGCGTCCGCGAGAGGGCGAGACTGAGCTTCGTCTCCGTCGACCGGAGGACCCACTCGGCCTCCGGGAACGGCCGGACCGCGAACTCCTCGGGGGAGAGCAGGGTCAGCTTCTTGACGTTCAGCTCCTCGGCGAGGAGCGGCTCGAAGGACGCGCCGAGGGCGGCGAGGTCCGCGGCGGGGACGTTCCCCACCACGAGCTCGGGGAGCGGGATGCGGCTCTTGACCCCCGCCTGCATCCGGAGGTTGCGCCCCGTCTCCACGAGGACGCGCACGCGGGACATCGCTTCCTCGAGGGGCGGGTTCCGGTATCCCGACACCTCGGGCCAGTGCCGGAGGTGGACGCTCTCCGTCCCCTCGCGCAGGTCCGTGCCCCGGGCGACGTGGAAGAGGTGCTCGGCGGCGTGGGGAGCGAGCGGGGCGAGGAGCCCCGCCAGCGTCTCGAGGGCGTACGCGAGCGTCGCGTAGGCCTCCCGCTTCTCCGCGTCCATCGTCTCCTTCCAGAAGCGAGGGCGGGAACGCCGGAGGTACCACGCCGAGAGCTCTTCGGTGAAGGTGCCGATCTCGGCGGCGGCGGTGTGGAGGTCGAGGAGGTCCATCGAGCGGCCCACCCGCTCGACCAGCCCCTCGAGGCGCGAGAGGAGCCAGCGGTCGAGCGCGTCGGCGGGGCGCGGGGCCTCGGTGCCGGGCACGAACCCGTCCGCGGCCCGGTTCGACCGGTAGAACTCCCCCACGTTGAGGAGCGTGGTCAGGAGACGGACGCCCGAGAGCCGGACGGTCGTCTCGGAGAAGCGCATCGGCTCGGTGTACGGCCCGAGGTAGGTGGCGAGGCGCGCGGAGTCCGCGCCCATCTTCTGCATGAGCTCGACGGGGTCCGAGACGTTCCCCAGGGACTTCGACATCTTCTGCCCCGAGTCGTCCATCACCAGGCCGTTCACGATCACGCTGCGATACGCGGGGCGGTCGAAGAGGAGCGTCCCGAGGACAAGGAGCGAGTAGAACCATCCCCGGGTCTGGTCGAGCCCTTCCGCGATGAAGTCGAGCGGGGCGGAGGGATCGAATCGCGTCGGGTTCTCGAACGGATAGTGGTACTGGGCGAAGGGGGCCGACCCGCTGTCGTACCAGCAGTCGATCACGTAGGGCTCCCGCGTGAGGGGTTTCCCGTGTCGGGGGCACGAGAGGGTGACCTCGTCCACGAAGGGCTTGTGCGGGTCGAATCCCTCCGGGAGCGGCGACCCGTGGAGCTCGGCGAGCTCCGCGAAGCTCCCCACGACCACCAAGTGGTCCTCGGGGCAGTTCCAGATCGGGAGCGGCGTTCCCCAGTAGCGGTTGCGGGAGAGGGCCCAGTCCTTCCCCTCCTCGAGGAAGTTGCCGAAGCGACCCTCGCGCATGTGGGCCGGGAACCAGTTCACCGTCGCGTTGTTCGCGATGAGTCGGTCGCGGGCCTTCTTCGTCCGGATGAACCAGGTCTCGAGCGCCCGGTAGATGAGCGGATGCTTGCACCGCCAGCAGAAGGGGTACGTGTGGGTGATCTTCTCCTCGCGCCAGAGGATCCCCTCCTCCTTGAGGCGCTCCGCGAGCACCGCGTCTGCCGCCTTGAAGTTGAGTCCCTTCACGCCCGGGACGACGTCCGTGAATCGTCCCGAGGAATCGAGGGGGTCGAAGAACCCGAGATGGAACTCCGAGCCCAGGTTGTAGTCGTCCACGCCGAAGGAGGGGGCCACGTGGACGACCCCGGTCCCGTCCTCCGAGGAGACGAAGGCCCCCGGGTAGACCTGGAACCGTTCGGGCTCCGCGGGGGCGAGCCCGGGGAAGGGCGGAACGTAATGCAGGCCGACCAGCTCCCGTCCCTTCAGACGGGAGAGGACCGTTCCCGCGAGCGCGTAGCGCGGCACGGCGGCCTCCGCGAGGATGTACTCGTCGCCGTCCTCGCCGCGGAAGACGACGTAGTCCATCTCGGGGTTGACCGCGAGGGCGAGGTTCGCCGGGAGCGTCCACGGGGTGGTGGTCCAGACGAGGAAGAACCGCGGCGGCGAGCCGTGGGGATGGTCCCGGACCTTGAGCTTGAGCGTCACGGAGGGGTCGGTGACGTCCCGGTACCCCTGGGCGACCTCGTGCGCGGCCTCCGGCGTCTCGCACCGGGGGCAGTAGGGGACGACGTAGCGCCCCTTTTCGAGGAGCCCGCGGTCGTGGAGCTGTTTCAGGGACCACCACACGCTCTCGACGTACGAGCGGTCCATCGTGAAGTAGGGATGGTCGTAGTCCAGCCAGTAGCCCATCCGCCGGCTCATGTCGCGCCAGGTCGCCTCGTACGTGAAGACGCTGGCCCGGCACTCCTGGATGAACTTGTCCACCCCGTAGTCCAGGATGTTCTTCTTGGATTTCCAGCCATGGGACTTCTCCACCTCGACCTCCACCGGGAGCCCGTGGCAGTCCCATCCGGCCATCGCGCTCACGAGGCGGTATCCCCGCATCCGCCGGTGGCGGAGGACCCCGTCCTTCAGCGAGCGGGCGACGAGGTGGCCCAGGTGCGGCCGTCCGTTCGCCGTGGGGGGTCCCTCGGTGAAACGGAAGGCCGGGCCGTTCGGGTTAAGCTCGAGGGTGCGGGCCGCCACACGCTCGCGATCCCAGTACTCGCTCACGCGCCGCTCGACGGCGGTGATGGTCACGGGCTCGCCGGACTTTGGGGTATCGGGGGCGGCCATGGGACTATTCGGGGGGAGGGCTACCGGACTCGCCGTACTCTTCCGGGCTCGGGTACTCGGTGTACCCCCCCTCCGCCTGCGGCGGGCCCTCCTCCCCGTCCGCCTCCGGGGCGGACGCGGGCGCGGGCCGCTTGCCGAGGCGCCGCGTGGGGCGGGGGTGGGGCGGGAGCATGAGCCCCACGAGGGAAACGGCCATGCCGACGATCGCGAAGACCTCCCAGAGCACCTGGAACTCGGGCATGGAGTTCAACGTGACGTTCACGGTGATCCCGGCGGTGGAGTTGGTGAAGACGAGGAGGCTCACGTTGGTCGGGGCCCAGACGGTGAACGAGCCCGAGGCCCCCGTGCCGACGGCCCCCCAGCGCGTCACCTGCTGCGGGGTGGGGGTGATGAGCTTGCTGACGTCGGAGCAATCGAAGTTCTTGCAGGGGACGACCTCGACCCAGGTCGAGCTGCTGCCCCCGGTCCAGGAGAACGCGAACGGGGCGACCCCGTTCAGGCAGTAGGCCGAGGAGGACTGGGAGGAGGGGAGCACCTGGGGGCAGTAGAGGATGAGCGGGTTCGACTGGCTCACGCCGTGTCCCTCGGGATAGGGGAGCGGGATGAAGAGCAGGAGCCCCACGATGAGCATCAAGATGAGACCCGGAACAAGCCATCCCGCGCGCATCGTACCGGCCTACTGCCAACCCTCCCCGGCGGGCGGGTTCGGGTCGTGCTCCGGCGGCCACTCGGCGTCGGAGGGAGGGGGCCACTGGGGGGCATCGTAGTTCGACGAGCGGCGCTGGGGGGCGCGGGGAGCCGCGGGCTTCGGCGAAGCGGTACGCTCCGACCGGGCCGGGCGCTCGGCGCGCTCCGTGGCGTCCGCCATCGCGATCCCGACGACCGCGACCACGAAGCCGATGATCAGGAGGACCAGGAAGACCGTCGAGTAGAGGGACCAGAGCGGCGAGGTGGCCTGGTACTGGACCCCGCCCACCGTTGCGAGGAGGACCACGGTCTGGCCCGAGTTGAGCTGGAAGGTGAAGGTCCCGCTCGACCGATTGAGCTCGATCACGGGCTCGGACGCCATGAGGGAGGAGGAGGCGCACGTCGAGGCCGTGGAGGAGGAACAGACCACCGCGAAGATCGAGGCCCCCGCGGGAAGGCCGGTGTACGTGACCGTGAGGGGGGTCCCCCCGAGAAGGTTCATCCCGGCGGGAGGGACGGGCACCGTGACCGGGGCGTCCCGCGACAAGGTGCCGGAGGAGATGGCCTGACCGCCGGCGAAGTAGGCCACGGCGAGGACCGCGACCATGATCAACGTGCCGGGGACGACTAAGAACGGACGCACGGGGTTCCCGCCCTGCCTACCACGCTCGCTTATTAAAGGGCGCCGATTCCCCGCCTCGATGGACGCCACCGAGCGATTCGACATCGTGCACCGAGGGACGAAGGAGATCCTGGTCGAGCAGGAACTGCGGGACCTGCTGGCCCGGAACGACCACCCCCGCGCCTACATCGGGTACGAGCCGAGCGGGATGTTCACGGTGGGCCAGCTCGTCACGATCCTCAAGGTGCTCGACCTCGCACGCGCGGGCTTCGACGTGACGATCTTCCTCGCCGACATGCACGCGTTCATCAACGACAAGCTCGGAGGGTCCCTGGACCGGATCCGGGAGGCCGGGCGGAACATGGAGACAGTCGTCCGGGCCTTCGGCGCGGAGCGAGGGATCGAGTTCGCCTGGGCGAGCCAGCTGTCCGCCACGGAGAGCTACCTCCCGCGCATGCTCCGGTCGGGGAAGGCGATGAGCCTCGCGCGGGCCAAGCGCGCGATGAGCATCATGGGCCGGAAGGAGGAGGAGGCCGACCTCGACGCGGCCAAGCTCTTCTACCCGGCCATGCAGGTGGCGGACATCTTCGAACTCAAGGTGGACGTGGCCCTCGGGGGATTGGACCAGCGGCGCGCGCACGTGCTGGCCCGCGAGGTGGCCCAGCACTACGGGTGGCCCGTGCCCATCGCAATCCATACCCCCCTCATCTCTTCGCTGAAAGGAGGGGGGCGCATGGACGTGGCGACGGACGGGGTGGTCGAGAACAAGATGTCGAAGAGCGACCCCACCTCGGCGATCTACGTCACGGACGACGAGGCCACCATCCGGGACCGGATCCAAAAGGCCTTCTGCCCCCAGGGGGAGGTGGCGGGGAACCCGATCGTCGAGCTCGCGCGGGACCTCCTGTTCCCGCAGCTCGGCTCGCTCACCATCGAGCGGCCGGCCAAGCACGGGGGCCCCCTCACCCTCGAGAACGTGACCCTGCTCGAGCAGAAGTGGACCGCGAAGGAGATCCACCCGCTCGACCTCAAGGCCGCCGTGGCCACCGGGATCGCCCAGGTCATGGCCCCGGCCCGCCGGGCGTTCACTCCCTAACGGACCGGAAGAGCTTCAGCGACCCCACTCGGGGGGCGCGCTCCCCAGATCCGCACCGTACGTCGGGGTCGCCGGAGAGGGTTCGGGGGCCCGGGGCCGGCGTCGCAGGAGCAGTACCGCCACCACCGCGATCGCCACCACGACCAGGGCCACCACCAAGAAGAGCGTGGAGGTCGGGAGCGCATTCGAGGTAGAAGACGACGGAGGCGGAGAGGACTTCGCATCGACGGTGATCGACACCGAGGCGGTGGCGTTCCGGCCGGTCACGTCCGTCACCCGCACCGTGACCGAGAAGTTCCCCGCGTGCGAGGGCACGCAGGGGAGGGAGCTCACGTTCCCGGAGGAGCATCCGGCAGGAAGGCCCGAGTAGGCGTAGGTGAGCGGAGGCGCGCCCCCGGCCGCGGTCACGTTGAAGGTGACCGTGGAGCCGACCGGGAGCGAGGCGGCGCTGGCGAGGAAGGAGCTGATGGTGAGGGGAGTGGTGCTCGCGTCGACCGTGAGGGTGGTCGAGGCCGTGGCGTTCCGGCCCGCCGCGTCGGTCACGGTGACGAGGACCGCGAAGTGCCCGACGGCCGCCGGCACGCAGTGGAGGGGGGTGCTGTTGGCGCTCGGGCACCCGGACGGAAGCCCCGTGTAGACGTAGGTGAGCGGGGAGAGTCCGCCGGACACCACGGTGGTGAAGTTGGTGCCCGTCCCTTCCGTGACGGTGGACGGCTGGACGGAGAAGGAGGTGATGGAGGGCTGGGGAGGAAGGACCGCGGTGACCACGAACGAGACCGATGCGCTCACCGCGTGGGGGGTCGCTGCCGAAGATCG
>JAJYEA010000011.1 GCA_021790425.1 Thermoplasmata archaeon
GCTCGATGAGACGGGGGCCCAGACATCGTTGCGGAGCGTCCGGCGAATCGAGGATTTCAGCGAACGTTCCATGAGAGGCTCACATGTGTTCTGCTATAAATGTATCGCGACACGTTTTCGCGCCGTGCTGGAACAGTCGGCCACTGGCTTGTCTTGGTGCTATGACTCACCTGAATCCCGTCCCTGGCAAGGGCAACAATTGAACTCTTCACCGTGAGGGATCGCCTTCTCTAATTGCTTCCTCATTCTCGCCGATACTCTCCATGCCCGTCTCCGTTAAATAGGTGTTGCCCTTGTCAGTGGCAACATGACCTACACCGAGGACGTCACCATCCGGGGGAATCTCTACCGCTACGAGGTCGAGGGTTACCGCGACCCCAAGACCCGGAAGGTTCGCCACCGGCGGAAGTATCTTGGCAGAGTCGAGGTGGCCACCGATGGGAGCAAGCGTCTCGTCCCCAAACGCTCCCGGGATCCCACGGTGGAGGAAATCCTCCCCTTCGGCGACCTTGCGCTCCTCTTCGACACTGCGGAGAAGCTCGACGTGGCCGGAACCATCGATCGGCTTGCCCCCCGCCCCGGGACCACCCCGACGGGGGCGGCGGTCCTCCTCCTCGCCATCAACCACCTCGTGGGCCGGGTGGCCCTGGATGACGTGGCGGAATGGTACGACCAGAGCATGCTTCGTCAATGGATTGGGAAGGATCCGGAGCTCTTCACGGAGGAGCGGCTCTTCTCGGTCCTGGATTCCATCTGCCACCGGGAAGAGCACTGGATGTGGGACAAGAGTTGGTTCATCTCGGACGCCCTCCGCCGGAAGGCGGAGGAACTATGGGGCCCCGAGAGCCGCTACGTCTACTATGACCGGACGCAGATCCTCTACCACGGGGAGCAATGCTACTACGCCGACTTCTCCTATGCGGCCGGAGAGCCTGAGGAGCGACGGAAGATTGGGATGGGGGTGGTGATCCGTAGGGGAGACGGATTCCCTGTGATGTATCGGGTCTATCGGGGAAACCAAGTGGACGTGACCACGGTGGAGGAGGTCAAGGAGCGGCTGAAGGCGGCGGGGCTGGAACGGCTCATCGTGGTGATGGACCGAGGGATGTCCAGCGGCGAGAACATCGATGAACTGGTGAAAGCCGGCTATGACGTGGTAGTGGGGGTCGCCTCGCGAGAGGAGGTGTTCGGGCAGTTGATGAACGAACTGACCGATGACGAGATCGAGCGGGCGGAGAACCGTCTTCGGAGGGGAGATCGCGTGTTCTGCCTGGTCGAGCGTGTTCTTACGGTGAAGGGACAACGCAGGAAATACGTGGTTTACCAGGATCCTCGGGTGCGGGGGGAAGAGAAGGCGACCCTTCTCCGGGCGTTGGAGGTATGCGAAGAGAGGTTGCAGGACCTCCAACGGGAGATGAAGGAGCCCACCTCGGGAAGGAGCCGTCGCCCGGACTGGTCGGCCCGGGCACAGGAGATCGTGGGGGGCCTGAGGAGGTACCTGTCCTGGAAGATTGAGGGGGATTGGCTCAACTGGAGCACGAAGGACGAGGCGATCCGGGAAGGGATGTCTCACTTGGCCCGGGGCGTACTGATGAGCACGTCGGTGGAGATCCCGAAAGAGGAGTTGCTCCGGGCCTATCTGGACAAGGATGAGGTGGAGAAGGTCTGGCGAGTCGGGAAGGGAACGCTGGGGCTGACGGGGGTAAAACACACGAAGCGGGACCGGGTGGTGTCGTACCTGCTGGTATGCTACGTGGCCTATCTGCTGTGGGTGGCGTTGCGGCGGCGGCTGAGGGAGGCCCAGGTGAAGCTCAGCCCGGAGAAGGCGATGATGCGGATGCGGCGGATCGAGGTGGTGCGGTTCCAGGTGGGGGGGAAAGAAACCTACGGGATTCCCCGACCGGTGTCGCAGGAGGCGAGGATGCACGAGAAGTTCGGGCTGGCCCGTCTCCTCCCCATCCCTCTGACCGGAGGGAGGGCCCCGAGACAATGACCCCCCGTCTCACGCGCACGCAGGGCCAGCTTCTGGCCTACGTGTACTGGTACACGAAGGTGCATCGCATTCCTCCATCGGAGAACGAGATCGCGGACTTTCTCGCCGTCCACGGCCCCTCGGCGCATCAGATGATTCTGCGGCTTGAGGCCAAGGGGTGCCTCTCGCGAACTCCGGGGCAACCCCGGACGATCAGGGTGCTGCTCCGCCGAGAGGAACTCCCGGAGCTGGAATAGGGGGTGCCGAGAGGTCCCAAGGGTCGTTGCCCCTAGACGACACGGGATTCAGGTGACTCAAGAGTATGGACCGATTCTTCGGCGTGATAGGTCATGCGCTCGTTCACCGTGGTGTGGCTAACGTCGAGGACTGGGACCGCCGCTCCTTTCCCAACCTGCATTGGAACCAAGTCTCTACGGCAATGCCCAAGGGGCCGGGTTGGATCGTAGAAGGAAAGCTATGGGCCTTGCCTCTTCTGGAACATTTCTTCAGTTCCAGTGGTGCACCCGGGGTGTGCGACGAGCAATCCTCGGGCACCGGCACGGAAGTGTTGCTCCATCTGGGGTAACTCGGCTAGTGGGCCCTTGGCCACTCGTAGGGCATTCGACTTGAAGTAGCACTTCGTCTCCATCGCCATGGAACCGGTTGAAACCCTGGGTTTTCGGGCGACCAATAACCATCCCTACACCGAAGCCGGGGTATTTGAGAGGTCGAGAACTGCGCAAAAAGGTCACCCCTCCCGGGTTTCGATCGTAGGGGGTTCTCGGGAGCAGACCCCTGTGCGGGGGGTCGCCCCAAGGGATAGGCTTATGTCCATAGCCGCCATAGTGGCTACAGAGAAATGGCGACCACAATCCAAGTCCAAGAGTCTACGAAGGAGGCCCTGGAGCGGCTCAAGGCGGGTAGACAAAGCTACGACGACGTGATCCAGGCCCTGTTGGAAGAAAGAGTGGAGCGTGATCCCTGGCTTGAAGAAATGGCTCGGCGGATGGAGACGGTGAAATCCGGCAAGGAGAAGCTGCTTCCTCAGAGCGCGCTTGAGGAGTACCACAAGAAGAGATTGGCAAGGATGCATTGATGCTCGAGACCCGCGAGTATCGCCTCCTCTTCGATGACCTTGATGAACTTCCGGATCTGGTCTACGAGGAGTTCATGAGGGTGATCGCAGGACTCAAGCGGGAACCCTTCCGTCCAGGTCTTGGTTACCAAGTCTTCCGTGCAGAGAAGCCCTTGCCCGTGGAGGCGTGGGTTGCCCACTTTCTGAGGGACTCTTATCGAATCCTTTACGTTGTCGACGGGCACCACCTTGATCTCTACGGGGTTGGGAGACGACCTGGATTCTACCGGAAACTGGACAGGCTGAAGGAGCCCATCCATGGGGAGAGCGACTCGTCTCGGGTGGACCGACCTACGCTCCCCACTTGAGTCGGCATCAACCCGTGCTTTTCGGTCGACAGGGGTCTACGCCAGCTAGAACGTGTCCCCAAGCGGATCCTTCTCCCCTTCGCCTAGAATGGGATAGGGTTCAGAGGATGTACCCGACTGGGGACCTTTGAACTGGCCCACGCTCACTTGCCCCTTCATGGGGGGGCGCCTCCCAGTCCTGCGGTACACAACGACCGATACGGTGATCCCAGCAGCAACGATGGCCCCCCCGGTGTAGTACCAGTCGCTCCAATTGGTGGTCGAACTCCGGTGGGTAGGTGGCGGGGTCGTTGAGCTCACTACGTGGATGGTCACCTCATGCGTCCTTAGGTTCCCAATCTGGTTCTGAAGCGATACGTTGACTGTGAAGGTTCCAAGTTGGGTTGGAGTGCAGGTGAGGGTGGGAGTGTCCTGACTCTGACAGCCAGGCGGAAGATCGAGGTAGCTGTAGGTGAGGGTCTGAGGTTGAGAGACTGGTGCGGCTAGCTGGACCTGGATGGTCAATGCGGAATTCACACTGGTGTTGCTTGGCGCAATCACGGTGAAGTCAAAGACAACCTGCAGGTCTGAGGTCGCCGTAACGGTGTTTCCGTCCAAGTCGGTAACGTTCAGTTTGATGGCGTAGCTGCCTGCCTGCGTGGGAAGGCACCCGATGGACGAATTGTCTCGAGAGAGGCATCCTGGGGGAAGCTCCCCGTAGGAGTACTGGTAGGGGGGGGTTCCCCCCGTTGCATTCGCCGAGAGCATCAACGTTTGTCCGAGGAGCAGTTTTCCAGCGGACAGGTTGAAGGTCGCACGGAGTCCCGGAAACACCGTGACCGTCGGAGAAGTCGCCACTCCCCACCCATTCAATGAATCGGTAACATTGACGGAAACGTTGAAGCTGCCGGTAGCCGCGGGTGTGCAGTTCAGCCAGGCGGCGTTGGTGGGAGCGCATCCGGCAGTGGTGCTTGACACCGAGTATCGGTACGTGTAGGGGGCTCTCCCTCCGGCGACTGTCGTGTTGAAGGTCAGCAACTGATTCGTGTCTACCGAAGTACGGGAAACTTGGAGCGAGGCCTGAATGCTGTAGTGGGCACTGCTGAAGGTGATGACCCCTACTCCTTGGGCGTCGACGACATACGCAAATCCGTTGTCCGGGTCAAAGACCCCCGAACCGAACGACCCGGAGATGCTGCCTACTACCGTGTTGGTAGAATCGTTGATCATGGCCAGACTTCCAGTGCCAAGGCCGTACGCCACGAGCATTGCCCGGTACTGACTAACGTAGGTGAGGCCTGACGGGTAAGCAAAGGGGACAGTCGCGACGACCTTCGCGCCCGTGATAACGGTGAGGTTTCCCGCGCCACCGCTCATTGAGGCATAGACATCACCATTGAAAGAGTCGTAGGCTACATACTTTGCAGAGTTGCCCGAGCCGTAGGGAGCCACGCTCACATTTCCGATCAAACGATTCGTGCTCCCGGACAGAACACTCACATTGCTCCAGCTTCCGTAGCCCCCGTCACCGAAGTATAGGTTCCCTGTTCCGCTATCGTAGGTGATAGGCCCAGGGAAGTTTGCGACGGAGATGTTCCTGATGAAGGTGTTGGTAGAACCGTCGATCACTTGGACTGAGCTCGCGTTTCCATTTGTCAAGTAGATGTCCCCATTGGAGGTATCGATGGCAAGCCCGCCTTTCCAGCCGGTGGTGGGAATAGTCTTGGTGATATGGTTGGTAGAGGTGGAAACCACGTAGACATTGCTGTTGTCTGCGGTGTAGATGTCTCCGTTAAGAGGGTCATAGGCGAGGCATGCGCATTCGGTCACTGCACCCGACACAGTCGCGACCACGGTATTGTTTGCGGTCGAGACGACCAGCATGGACGTTGCGCCTCCGACGTACAAGTATCCATTTGCGGAGTCGTAGGCCAGGAACTGACCAGATGCAGTGAGGTTGTACGCCAAGCAGAAGGGAGAGCAGGCAGACGAAAGATCGCGCCCAGCGGGCTCTGATGCGACCATCGGAGGCACGGAACGAGCTCCGGTACCTATGGGCTCCCCCCAGCGAGGCAACTCATGGCCTCCTCCCAGCAACGCCGGAACGCTAGGAAAGAGAAACAACCCTACGACACCAAGAGCTAGCACTACTCCCAGTGCAGTGAACTCGGAAGTGCGCCGACATCGTTCTTGATCCCGAGGATTGAACTGCCGTGGACTCCCCCTCAACGCTCGCCCGTGGAAACTCTCGTGCATGTGCAGGTCCCACCTGAACACGAGAATGTCCGGATTCATACTTCAGCTATCCCGTCATCACGACCTCCTTACTTGGCGGACAGTGACAGGGCTTACCATGGTCGGTCTACACCAATCGGTCGTAGCGGTGGTTCACCGTTACCGACATTAGTCCGACCGGTCCGCGCAGCACATCGATATCCTGTAGGAACTCTTGGACGCTGCCCATCACATTCGGTCGGGGGGCGTTCCACGGCAGAACTGGGGTGGAAACGAGCGTACAATGAAGGACTCGCTGACCATCGGCCACGAAGAGGAACGGTTTGACGCCAATGGTTATCAGCCTCTGGAGATACCTGTCCGCACTTTTCGCATCCTTCAGTTTCCCGTGGACGAACACCGTCTCCGCGATCTTTCGCCCTGAGTAGGCTGGAACTTTGGCAAGGTCCAGAAAGACCCTTTTTTCGACCAAACCCTTCGAAAGGAGGCGGCGTGACGACAAGGGAAGGAAGCGAGGACTGGTCTGAAGATGTCTCCCCGGGTCTGGGAGCTCAAATGGCCTTCTGATCAACGCGCGTATCTTCGCGAGTTCTCCCTCAGTGTACGGCTGAGCAGTATCCCGTTCATCGCTCACCATGGGGACGGAGTGCGGATAGACCTCCGAACCGCCATGAGTGATGAACCTCGACCAGCATCCCTCAAAATCGAAGTAGGCGGGGATCTGTGCCATACGAGCTTCGGCGGCAAAGATTGTCATCCTCACAGCCTCCACTCCTGAACCAAGAAGCTTGTCCTCTAGATTGCTTGGGGTCTCCTTTGAGACAAACACACCGAAGAGGAGTTCTGGCCACTTCCACAAGAGAACGCATTGTCGATCGGATTCCCACGCTTCTGAGATTGCCTCTATCTGATCGACGTGCGGGCATGTCAGCGCGAAGGTAATCGTGGGGAGACCAAGCTTTGCCAAGCAAGGCACGTACCGCTCGCTCAGCCAGCCCTCAGAGTAGGCCCGGTGCCGGGCCCGCTCGAAGCTACGAGACGGAATACCCGATTCGCGAATCCGCTCCCGTTCGCTGATTGGCCTACAGGCCAAGAGGCTTCGAATAGTAACAGCTTCGCTATCGGTTAGGGCTCTCTCCATTGAGATCTATTCTTGGTGCGGGAAGGGGAATCCCGTGGGTCCCAAGCCCTCATCGCATGCTTCTTTGCCCCAATCTCAGGGGCTTCACAGGTACTGAATGCGAGTGACAGTACAGGCGACCGCAAACGTAGAGCTGTTACCGTTTGCCGTTACTTGCACAGTCACATTCGTACCTGCCTTGCAACGCAAGAGAGCACGTGAAAACACCTGTGCATTGGACGTGGCATTTGCGGCCACCCCCTTAGAGCCTCCAGCCGAATCGGTGTAACTTGCGTCGTAGCTGATGGTCCCACTCGCGTAGGCGTACGGGCATATTTCTACCTCGATAGCGAGAAATTCATCATTCGCACTAACCGTATATATGGTAATGGGGGAAGGATCTGTGGCATTCAGATTGACTCTATCATCAACACCTACAATGATCGGTAGTCTGGTTTGACCCGAGAAGTTGGTGACGAGGGCAAAGTCTGGGATTCCACTCGTCGGCAGGCTCTTTGAAACCCAGAGTGGTACGGTTGGCGGTTGCCTGCTCACTCCCGAAGTCACGAGGTCAAGATTGCCGATGGTAATTGCAGGAAAGAAGACTGGCGTTGGACCACCAGTCTGGCCCTTGTTGTAGCTAAACCATGCTAATGTTGGGTTGGTGTAATTGCTGCTTTCCCAAAGCAGATTCACGATGTGCACTGCTACTGCGCTGTCATTCGCAACGTCAATGAGCGAGAGAGGTGCAGTGCCACCCGTGGGCCCGTTGGCGAAATGGTGCCAATAAAGAATAGTGAGACCATAGCCTTGATGGCTGATCAGGGGTGTGTTCGTTGAGGTGTAGCTGGTGTTAAGATGGTCAATGCTCAGGTGCTCAGCTGATGTTACAATGAGATTCTCAAATCCATCTATGTGAAGCCACATTGCGTGCATCTCCGCAGCATTCCCGATCTGGTCCCACTGCAAACCTACCGACCCAGTTGCTAAATTCCCGCCTATCCACATGCTACCAATGTTATAGAACGCATTGTCGAGCCATATTCCAGAGCCGTTAGGTGCATAGATTGCAATACCATCGACAAAACCCTTGATGTACTGGCTGTTTGCAGCACTTGAATTGGTCTTGATGGCGAAGTCCGTCCCGCTGTAGTTGATGTACACGCCGGCCGTATTGCCGGTTACCGCATTCGTATTCTGATTGGTAAGCACTCCGACCAGGCGTATTCCGCCGTATGCAGGAAGGTAGATTGGCGAGGATGTGTTGAACAAGTTCCCTTTTCCAATAAGGTGAATCTCCTGGGCACCGCTATCGATAGCCTCTTGAATGCCACAAGTCGAAGTACCTGGCGTGTCTGGTCCAAAATCTGCACCATCGTTCATCAAGGCGGTCGCTGGGGTCGTGCTCTGCCCTATAGCCGAGACAGTAGCAGTGGGTCTCCCAGAAAGCTGTGTCCACGGGATCCGAAATGAAATCGCGATAGTCACCGTTACAAACGAGGTGCTGGCTGTTACGGTTCGTGTAGGGCTCACCGTAGCGCCGCCTGGGTTGATTTGATACTGGTAGCTCCCCCACGCGGTTACGTTTGTTGGGGCGGTAGGATAGCCAGAGATACCCGTCTGCCCACTTCCCCAAGACGAGAAAGTGGCGGATTGGTCCGCTCCAAGGAAGAGTACCAATTCCCCATCTATGCTTACCGAACTGTTGCCACTCTCAAGGGTACCAGAGCCATCAGTCGAACTGGAATTGTCCGGGCTGCCATCGTTCAAGACTTCAATTGCAACGATCTCGATGGGGGACGTGGACGACGAAGGGGTAACGGTTACGGTGAACGAGGACGAGGCAGAAACCGGCGACATGCGCCGGAAAACCCAAAGCCACACTGAGCCTAGAGATCCCGATCTGAGAAGTTTCCATCCTCCACTCTGGGAGTCGGCAACTGTTGGATTCGATAGCGACGATCCGTACATCGCGACCTGCATGTACATGGCCGCTCCTTGAAGGACGGTCTGGGCGGGGGTAGTTAGACTGGTGGCTCCACTGCTTGATGCAGCCCCAGATATCGTTCCGACACTGGGAGGTATGTTCGCCATGGCCTGTAGGAGGCTCGTCAATATTTATTATCTCGGCCTCCCTGGCTCAGAGGGCTATGTCCTGATTGGCATGGTCATCGCGGCGGTAGCCGTAGTGGCGGTCGTGCTCCTGCTGAGGAAGAGGAGCCCGCCGCCACCGGCGAAGTCCATCCAGAAGGAGGAACACGAGACGGACAAGGATATGGAGAAAGATGAGGGAGAGAAAGAGACCTTATCGGAACCCGAAGAGAAAGAGTGATCACCGACCAGAAGGGTGGGTTTGTTCCATGCGCACAACCCATCCGTTGCCCTCGCCAACGAGCAGCCCGACGGGTAATGCCAACGTTTTGAGCGGCGACGGGTTTTGGTCGCCCAAGGTAACCGAACTCGCGGGAGGCGTGAATCTGTCGCACCGCGTCTTTCTGTCCGCCAAGACACATCGCTTCGATGTATCGAGGCAATTGCCTGTCCTTCGGCAGGGTCAATTGGAGTGGTTGGAGATAGACGACGTCGGGGTCGGTCCTAGTCCCATTCTACCCCACGCTCGGACCTCGCTGCTGATGAGAAGGCTGAGGCTCAGAAGGAAGGTAATGGCCCCGGCTACTACGAAGGCCGCGAATAGGCCGAAGTAGACGATCAAGAGGCCGCCTGCCACAATTCCGGCCGGGATGAGGGAGTAGCCGACCGACTGGTTGATCGACAGGTATCGCCCCAGCATCCTGTCGGGCACCGTCCGCTGCACGACCGAGATGAAGGTGACGTTCACAAGGGCGCCTGCGAAGCCGTCAGCGAACATGCAGGCGAGAGCCAGAGGGAGCAGGGGGGCGAGAACGAGCAGGATGATCGGCAGACCGGAGAGAGCCCATGCGATCGGGACCGACAATCCCGGGGCGCGCTCCAAAGCCAGCCGGTGCGACAGAAGACCCCCCACAGCGGCGCCGACCGCGCTGGTGCCCAGAAGTATTCCATAAGTGGCCGGGCCCTGGTCGAGGTAGGTGGTGGAGTAGACCACTATGTAGAGGTTGTAGAAGGAGAAGAAATTGATGACCATGGTCGTGAGCGTCAGGAGCAGGAGCGCCCGCTGGGAGCGAAGGTAACGGAATCCCTCCGCCACGTCAGAGAGGAATGAAGGGTCCTCACTCTTGCCTTTCGAGTCGCCCGGCGCCGACTGCCTGTGGCGAGAGACAGATAGGAGGGTCACGCACAGCGCTGAGAAGGCGTAGGTGAGGCTATTGAAGATGAGACCAGAGCTCACACCGAGGAGGAGGATGAGCGCACCCCCCAGCGGGCTCCCCACGAATTGCGCGACGGTGCCACCCGCTGTCAGTGCACCATTGGCTGCCGGGAGCTCGGCATCGGTCACTAGGGAGGGAAGAAGCGCGTCGGAAGCGGTCTCGAACAAGGTGCTGACGGCGGAAATCACCACGACCGTCGTCAGGAGGACCACGGTGTCGAAGCCCCAGAAGAGAATGTACACCGCCAGCGCGGCCAAGCTCGAAGCCCGAACGATATCCGCCGCGATCATGACCCGTCGACGGTCGTGACGATCCACGAAGGCTCCCGCCAGCACCCCAAGCACCAGCATCGGGACGAACTCGACCACTCCCAGGGTGGCCAAGAGGAGCGTATCGTGGGTGGCCGCGTAGATGTACCAATCGAAGATGACGGTCATCACGAAGAACCCGGTGGCGGAGGTCGTGTTCCCAATCCACAGGTAACGGAAGTTCCGGTTCCGGAACAGGTTGGGTAGCGTAACTCCCGTCGGATCGACCTTCGGCATGGGACTCCGAAGGCGTTTGGGAGGACGGCAAGGGCATTACGATTGTGGCCCCTTCTCGAAAAGCTTGTTCACTTCCCGCAAGGCCCACATGGGGATCATGGTGGCTTGTCCTGTCGGGTCTGGAACGACTGGGAAAAGCCCGCTGGCACGAGGGCAGCAAGGCACATATCGCTCGGCTACGGCCCCAGACTTGGAATCGCCGCTCGCAGGAGGATCCCGTCCCCAGTCTTGTGCGGAGGCCGAGGACTAAGCCAAGAGCAAGGTGATCGCCCGGTCCAGACCGGCGACGGCGGGATACTGGGCCCGCTGCAGAGGATCGACCCAGGCGAGCTCGGAGTATCCCTTCGCGGCACGCAGGTCGCCACGGCTCGTACGGAACAGGTAGGCGTGAATGACGAATCCTTGCCCGCCCTCCCGTGCGTATGCGACGGCCCCCTTCCCGACCGGGGACAAGTCCTCCCGTCGGAGTCCCAAGGCCGCCTCCACCACCTCGTACGCCTGAGCGACCGGATCCCGGTCCTCGAGGAGGCCGCTGATCCCGCCCCACTTCCCTTGGTACGTTCGAACCGTGCCGGGCTGCTTGAGCAGAAGCACCTGCCCTTTCTCGTTCTGCAGGAGGGAGGTGACCACGCGATTCTCCTCGACGTGAGGGATCTCGATGGAACCCTCCGCGCCATTGACGATGACCTCCTCTCCATCGTGGAGCATCGCCACATCCACTCCGGAGACGCAAGGCAGGTTGGCGAGCACGGCGGCGCTTGCGACGATCGCATCCGCCGTTCCCACGACCATCGCGAGGGGGGCAGTCCCCCGCTTCGCGGCCCCGTACAGAACGTAGGGGCCGACCGTGCTCCCCCTGGCCTCGGGGAACACGAGAACCGTGCCCGTCACGCTCCGCCCGTTAAGCTCGCTCTGGGGATTCTCGACCTTGCCCGTGTTCGCATCCAATTCCCCCAGGAAGGAGAGCGGCGCGGTACTCTTCGCGACCTTTCCTCGAACGATCCCATCCGAGACACGACGAGCGTGGATTCGCACGGCGATGCTACCCCCTCACTCTATATGAACCCACGCTGAAGCACGAGTTCGAAAACTTCCCACGGAACCCGAGGACGGCACGCACGATGCCCGCCGCGGTTCACACGTACTTGCGGATGAGCTCCTCGGTGGTGCCGAAGACGACCCGCTGGCCGCTGAAGGACTTCTTGGACGCGTAAAAGGCTGCTTTCGCCGAGTTGACGGCGATCACCGGGTACTCGGCTCCGAGGGGGGCCACCACCATGCAGGTGTCCTGCACGATCTTGATGCCCGCCTTCCTCAGGTAGCTCACGACATCCGGATTCGCCGCGATGACGCCGCGGCTGGTGAAGGCCCAGACCTCCGTCTTCGGCTTCGCGTTCTCCCCTCTCTTCCGAAGCACCTCCGCGAGGGTGTTCAACTCGCTCGCGGTACAGTGGGGGCATCCGATGGCCACTAGGTTGGGGGACTCGTCACCGCCCAGCGAATGCTCGAACTCGGCCAGCTCTCGAGCGTCCACGCTCAGGTGTTCCAACCTGCGCACATCCTGCCGCGACGCCTCGTGGGTGACCCCCTCGACGTGGAACATGGGGACCGAACCCCACGCGCTCATCGCGGCCCCCATCTCCTTCAGGGAATCGATGTTGGGGGCCACCCCTCGGACGTACGGGATACGGCTGCCCAGCTTCTTCCCGAGATAGGCACCGAGGACGGTGTAGCGGATCGGGTCCGGGGAGGGGCCCACGTCCACGACCAGGTCCGGGTGACGGCCCTCCGGTCGGTGAAGACCGTGGTCGGGGGTCTTCCCGAGGACGGCACTGGCTAGGGCGGTCGGTGCGCCTTCCCGGTTCGAGAAGGCACCCACCACGCTGTTGACATAGATGACCGCCGAGCTCTCCGCCCAGGCCAGGTGGACTCCCGCAGGGGGGTCCCGTTCGATGGCGTAGGGGATGCAACTGAAGGAGGGCTCGGCGCCCATGGCGAGGAGGGAGCGCACGAGCCGCTCCTGCTTCCACCGGAAGTCGTCGTCGGCCCGGATGAGCCCCGGGCCCCCGACATCGTAACCGGCGGGGTTGACGGTGGTCGGCACGGAGAATCGCACCTCCTTGGCCGCGTCCTCCAGGAATTCGGTCCCGGGAAGGCCCATGGTCTTGAAGGAGACACCGGAAAGATGGGCGGACCAGATGGGGATCAGCCGGCTCGCGTCGTTGAGCTCGCCGACGGTGACGAGGATCCGCATGAGCTCCCCGAGCCGGGGACCCTTCTCCCCCCGGAGGATGGACTCCTCTTCCTTCGTGAGCTGCACGGCGTGTGGCACAGCCCGGGCGGGGCTATATACCTGTCCTACGCGGAGGGCTTCCCCTCGGGGAAGCGCTCCCGGACGAACGGCTCCCGAGGAGCCTCGATCGGGAGGGTGGCATCGATCCCCCACTTGGTGGTGACCCCGTCCTTCGTGGCGCTCGGGTCGAGGCTCGAGCCGGTCGCCCCCGGGACCACGACCAGGCCCTTGTCGGCCTGGAACCGGGTGGCCACCGCCCACTCCACCTCCCGGTCATTGAAGATGTCGACATCCGCGTCCACCACGGTGACGTGCTTCATGGAGCCATGGCCCGCGAAGGCGGCCATGATGGCATTCTTCCCGTCCCCATTGCGTCGCTTCTGGATGGAGACGACGCCGTTCAGCCAACCGCACCCCCCTTCCGTCAACCGGACGGCCCGGACCCCGGGCACCACGGAGCGCACGGCCCGCAGGATGAAGGGCTCCCTCGGGAGCCCCATCAGGAGCACGGTGCTCCTCGGACCCGGGCAGGATTGTGTGGAGCACCGGCTGCTCCACGGAGTGGATCCGGTCCACGCGGATCACCGGTTCGGTACGCACCGGGTCGTAGATGCCGAGGATGTCGAGGAACGGCCCTTCCTGGTCATCCTCCAGGGTGATGGCCCCTTCCATCACGATCTCGGCCTCGGCGGGAACACGGATGCCGCCCTCCACCTCGGCCACCGGCAAGGGTTGCCCGGTGACCCGCTGGCGGAGCGCGGAGGCCACCTCCATCTCATCGACGGCGTAGTCGGTCGAGCATGCCGCGGCCAGGAGCACCTCCGGCGGTGCCCCCACGATGATCGCTACGGGCAGCTCGTTCCCCTCCTTCCGTGCCTCGCGATACATGCGGTCGATATGCCGGGGGACGATCCGGGCCGGTCCCCCTCGGGGTCCCTTGACCCAGAGCCGGTGGTAGGAGAGGTTTCTCTTC
Organism: Thermoplasmata archaeon; assembly: GCA_021790425.1. Taxonomy (GTDB): domain Archaea; phylum Thermoplasmatota; class Thermoplasmata; order Lutacidiplasmatales; family UBA184; genus JAJYEA01. Next base: position 13,869 of record JAJYEA010000011.1, read on the forward strand.
CCCTTCCACGTGGCGGAGAAGATCGAGGAGGTCAGGTATTTTCCCGCGTCCTTGGGATAGCACTGGGGCACGGGCCACCGGGAGAGGTCGGGCTCGTGCACCTGGGCGCGCCATACGACCCCCTCCGTGACCAGCTTCGGGGCGAGCGGATGCTCCAAGGCGTGGAGCAGGAGGTCGGGCAGCTCTTCGATCTTGACCCTGAAGTACGCGGCCATCGTGGCCCGGTCGGGCCACAGGTTGCCGACCGCCGTGGGTCCAGGGCGTCCCTGGAACCAGAGCGTGTGGGAAGGGTCCGAGACCAGCGCCCTCGTGAACCCCAGCTTGGGGTCGACAGGGTCCTTCACGATCTTGACCCGGGGAAGGCTCGCCAGGTAGTCTCGCAGGGGGAACATGGTACGGTCTGCAGTTACCCGCAGGGTCACTTAGCCGTTGCCGTCCGAGGGGGACGGGCCATCGACCGGTCTTACGGAAGCAAGCGGGTTCCCTGGGGCGAGCTTCCCACCACGAAGGGTATCCCCCCGGCGTCCGAGAAGAGCCGAGCCACCCGCTCCTCGTCTCCCCCCTGCGTCAGGGCCAGCAGGGAGCCGCCAAATCCGGCACCGGTGATCTTGACCCCGAGCACAGAACCGCGGACGGCCGCGACCATCCTGTCCAGCGAGGGGTGACCGATCCCGAGTTCTACGAGGAGCTCGTGGTTGAGGTTCATCAAGCGTCCGACCTCCGCCCGGTCGGCCCGCTCCAGCGCACGGATCCCGTCCTCCGCGACGGCGGTGATCCGGTCCAGGAGGTGGGAGGTGTCGTCGCGCAGGCGAACGCCCACCTCATGCACGCGCGGTCCCGTGGACTTGGGGACCCCGCTGAAGGCCACGATCCACGTCCAGCCGGGGTCCCTCAGACGGTCGACCCTCCAAGGGCCCCGACCATGCATCGCGGGGACCTGCCACAATTCCGTCCCGTATCCCCTCCCTCCGATGGAGATCAGTCCGCCCGCGGTCACCGTGCTGGTGTCCGCCGGGCTCCCGGTGCGCTGCGCCTGATACTCGCACACGAAGCTGTTGCGGGCCAGCGCGGGGGCATCCTTGGGCTCCGCCGAGAGCGTGGTCAGGAAGGCGCTGATGAGGGCGGCAGAGGATCCCATGCCAGAGCCCATGGGGACGGAGGAGCGCACCGTGATGTCGAGGCCGCGCAACCCCTCCATCCTCGCGGCTTCCTTGAGATAGGGATTGCGGTCGTAGGCATCCGGCGACCCGCCGAGCGTCATATCCTCCCGGGAGTAGGCGGTGGTCTCCACGGTGGTGAGAAGGTCGATCGCCAGCGCGACGGCCGGGCGCCCGTAGACGACCGAGTGCTCACCGAACAGGATGACCTTCCCGGGGGAGGTCGCCGATCGCTTCCAGAGCGGACCCATGCTTGCGGCTTCGGTGAAGGGGACGGTCGCCTTAGCTTTGTGGGGAGCCCGAGCGATCCACCAGGCCGTTGATTTCGGGATTCTAAGACAGGTTCCGCGGGCGCGTCCCCGTTGCCGACAAGAGGGTATCTTCGCCGCTCGGGTCACGAGGCGAGGTCACGGACTTCCGGCTGAGCAAACTACATCACGGTCCCGGGGTACTCCGCGGAACATGACGGGCCCAAAGCATCCCTCGGACCTTGCCCGCGAAGTATTCGTCGCCCCGGGTGTCCGGACCCCGTTCGTGAAGTCCTTCGGGCCCTACGCCCGCCAGTCCTCATTCGACCTCTCCCTCCCCGTCCTTCGGGAAATGACCGGCCGGGCCCGTCCCGACCTCATGCTGTGGGGCCAGGTGATCCCCGACCCCACCGTCTCGAACCTCGCCCGGGACCTCGTCTTCGCATCGGATCTCGACTGCACGATCCCCGCCTATTCCTCGGTGCTCGCCTGTGCGACCAGCTCGGTCATGGCCATCCAGGCCTCCGGGATGGTGGGGAGCGGAGGCACCCACCTGGCGCTCGTGGGTGGTGTCGAGAGCATGAGCCACGTGGCCTTCGCGGTCAAGTACCGGGTCACGGAGCGGCTGCTCGCGGAGTTCGCCGCGGACCCCGAGAAGGCGTACGAATCCTTCGCGCACCTCGGGAGGGAGGACTACGACCTCCCCACGCGGGGCTGGCCCAGCCGGAACCCGGACCAGTCGATGGGGGCCCACATGGAGCGGACGGCGCAACAGATGGGAATTCCACGCGAAGAGCAGGACCGCTGGGCGCTGCAGAGCCACCAACGGGCCGTCGCGGGCCAGGACTCCGGATTCTTCACGGACCTCGTCCGTCCCCACGCGGGTGTCCAGCAGGACACGCTCCCGCGGCGGAACTCCTCGATGGAGCACCTCGCGAAGCTCGCGGCCGTCTTCGACCGGACCGGCAAGGGAACGCTGACCGCGGGGAACTCCTCGCCGCTCACCGACGGTGCCGCCTCGGTATGGCTGGGGGACCGGGAGGGCCTCCGCCGGCTGGGGATCGAGCCCGCGGTCCGCATGGTCGACTGGGAGATGGCCGCCGTCGACTACCGGACGGAAGGCATGCTGATGGCCCCTCCCCGCGCGATCCCGCGACTGCTGGCCCGACACGGGCTCCGCGCGGACGAGATCGCGCTCTGGGAGATCCACGAGGCCTTCGCGGCGCAGGTGGTGGCCAACCTGCGGGCGGTGGCCGATCCCGCCTTCCGGCGGGAGAAGGCCGGCGTCGAGTTCGACGTGGGGAAGGTCCCGGAGGACCGGGTGAACCCCCATGGGGGCTCCATCGCCCTCGGGCATCCCTTTGGTGCGACGGGGGCGCGGATGCTCAGCCAGACCGCGAAGGAGCTCACACCCATGGCGAGCGGCTCCCGGGCCGTGGTCTCCATCTGCGCCGCAGGGGGACAGGCCACCGTGATGCTGTTGCAGCGGGAGTGACGCTCCCCGAACGGGGGGTTGGACCCGCCTAGGAGGGAAGGAGCTCCTCCACCGCGGACTGGGTGAAGGCGTCGGGCCCTACCAGCCGTCCCTCCCGGTGACGGCAGACGAGGACCGGGAACCTTGTGACTCCCTGGAGATGCTGGTGCAGGTAGGCCCGTACGGCATTCTCATGCCCGACGTCGATGACCCGGACGAGGTAGTTCCGCCGGAGCGCGATCCCTTGGACCAGGGAGAGGACCTCCTCCTGCTCGGCGGACAGGATGCGGTCTTGGGTCGTGATGTCAACGCTGGTGCGGGTGTGGCTCCCCATCCCCTGATACCCCCTGAAATACTCCACGCCCGCGGCCGCCCACGGGTCGTCGATCTGTCGTTCCTCAGCGCTCGGGTGCTTGACGGAAGTGAATTCGGCTTCCGTTCGCACATACAGCACGACATCCGGCCGGACCTTGAGCTGCATGGTACCCCAAGATAATCGAGGGTATAAGACTCCTTGGGCGGTGCCACTCTCAGGGCAGCGGGTCCCGGTGCTTCGGACCGGCCGACAGCGCGTCCGAGGCGGAAGGCGCCTGGGCCGGGCTCCGGGAGACCTCGCGGTAGGCCCTCCACAGGCTTCCTCCGCCCACGATCCCGACGACGAGGATGATGAGGGCCGTGGAGATCCCCAGGGAGTCGAGGTTGGGGATCGGGTTCCCCGTGGACACGGCGTAGCTCTCGAGCCGGGGGAAGGCGGCCACCAGGCCACCCATCACCACGAAGACCAACCCGCCGAAGTAAAGCGTCCGGGCGGCGGTGCGCTGGCCCAACCGCTGGATCTGGCCCATGGTGAGCTTGCCGAGGCGCGACAGCCGTGCGAAGAGCGCCCCGGTGATGATCTGCATGACCATGGTGCCCAGCCCGAACATCCCTCCGACGAGGGCCGCCCACCCGACGCTGGGCATCTGGGGCGTGAGCACGAACACGAGGATGGTCGCGAAGCCGCCCAGTCCCCACCCGGCCACGAACCCATGGACGAGCGCCATCCGGAGGGAGGCGGGCTTCACCTCCCCCTCGGGCACCGGTTCCTGGGCCAGGACCCGGGTCGAGTGGTGGGTGTGGTCCCCGAAGAAGCGACCGAGGGCCCGCTCGAAGAAGGCGTCGATGGGCACGTGCACATCCGACCCCCGGAGTAGGTACCATCCGGCGACGAACATGACGACCCCGACGAGGATGTAGACCGGGCCGTTGAGGTCGTAGCGCTCGTAGACGGCCACGAGGCCGAGAAAGCCCAGGGTGGTCAGGATGGCGCGTTGCAAGGCGAACCCGCCAGAAAAGACCAGGCCCGCCTTGGCCCCTCCCCGGGAGGAGTAGCTCCCCACCGAGTAGCTGAAGGTGATCGGCCAAGTGTGCTCGTCCGGGGTGGCCCCATGGAGGAGCCCCAGGATGAACCCCAACAGGAGTATCACCGGGATGGTGAGACCCTGGGGCGGGTTCAGGATGAAGCTCAGGCTCCACATGTTCCTGCCTCAGCGCTTCCGGCGCACCGTCTCGCACGGGGGAATGGGCTCGCCATGGGCGCACGTCGAGGGATGGCCTCCGGCCGAGCAGAGCTGGTCCACGGTCCGGTGGGAGACCGCAAGATCCACCTCGCGGGCCGCGCGGCAGGCCTCGTCCGGGGAGAGTCCGAGATGGCTGAAGGCGCTCTCGGTGACACGGTGGTGGCGCAGGTACTCGAGAAGGAGGGACGTTCCCTTGGGCGTCAGACGCGTCTTCCCCCGGTAGCGGGTGACGAGCGTCATCGCCTCGAGCTGGGTGAGATGGTCGAGCGCGGAGGGGGGCCGCACTCCGAGCCGCGCCGCGACCGCCTGGAGGGAGACCCCCCGCTCGGGCGTCTCGGCCGCCTGGACCGCCTGGAGGGTGTCGAGCTGTCTCCGGGTCAGCCGCTGGAGCGCTTCCATGCCGCAGAGGATGCGAGGGGGCGGATATAAGGCAGACCCTAATTATTACGGGTACCCGAGTCTTCTGCGCTCACGGAGACGAGCGGTTCGCGGAACGCCGGGAGACCGGCACCGGTCACGGAGGGAGGATCCGGGGCTCGTGGCGAACGGGGAAGTTGACCGAGCTGGCGATGTAGCACTTCGAATGCGCGGCCGTGTGGAGCGCGAGCGCCTCCCCGGCGTCGCCGGCCGCCAGGCGGACGGCGGGCCGGAGCGTCACCTCGATGAAGCGCCCCGCTCCGTCCGGGCCCGTCTCCATCCGACCGGTCGGGTCGTCCCGATACTCGGAGACCACGATGCCGCGGTCCGCACAGAGGTGGAGGTACCACAGCATGTGGCAGGCGCTCAGGGACGCGACGAGGAGCTCCTCGGGAGAGTAGCGCGTGCGGTCCCCCCGGAACGCGGGGTCGGAGGAGCCGAGCAGGACCGGCTTCGCTTCCCCCCGGATCTCGTGCTCCCGCCCGTAGGCCCGGTAGTCCCGGGTCCCCACTCCGCGGTTTCCCGTCCAGCGGAGCTCGACCCGGAAGGAGTAGACGTGGCCACCTGCGGTCGCGGAGGAGGGCTCCGGCGCGACGCCCTCGCCCGGGTCGCGCGGGGCCGGTTCCGGCGGGACGGACAGTCGCACCTACTCGAGCTCCGCGGTCACCGTGATGGGCACGTTCCCCGCGAGCGCCGCCGAGATCGGGCATCCCTTCTCCCCGGTGCTCTGGGCGAGCTCCTGGAAGGCTTCGGGCGTGATCCCCGGCACCTTGGCACGGACATGGAGATTCGTCCCGGTCACCCGGAACCCGTCGCCGACCTTGCCGAAGGAAACGGCAGCCTTCGCCGTCAGGCGTTGCGGGGGGTGCCCGGCCTTGGCGAGCCCGTGGGAGAGCGCCATCGCAAAACAGGTGGCGTGGGCCCCGGCGAGCAGCTCCTCCGGGCTGGTCTTGCCCTCGGCGGTCTCGGCCCGCGCTTTCCACGTGACCGGAGATTCCGGCAACGCGCCCGCTTCAAATCGGACTGTCCCGTTCCCCGTGAGCAGGTCTCCCGTCCAGTTCGCCTCGGCCTTCCGTACCAGCGGCATGCTAGGGACATCCCCCCGCCCGTGATAATCGTTCGTTCGCGACCGTTGGACAAGCGTGGGTAGGGGCCCGGCCCCCTTCCGGGAGCGATACCGAGGGTCACCCCAGGCCCTGCTCCCGCTACCGCGCGACCCGGAGCCGGCGTGCCAGTTCGACCGGACGCCAGACCCCCAGTTCGGTCAGGAGGCGGGTGACGTGGCTCGCTGGGACCGGCTCGAAGAGGCGGGACGGGCGACGCCGGGAAGCCAGCGGTGCCTCCGACACCGGGATCACCTTGAGGGAGTCGCACGTGACGTAGAACGGACGATCGAGGGCGCGGGCGGCCAACGCGAGGGCCGCCGACCCGACCTTCGCCAGCGTGCTGCCGTCCGACCCCACCGAATCGGCGCCGATGAGCACCATGTCGGCCGCTTCCACGCTGCGGTACGCGAAGGAGTCCGGGACGGTGCGGACGGCAACTCCCTCCCTTCGGAGCCGGGCAGCCATCGTGCGTCCCTCGCCTCCCGGGAGACTTTCCAGCACCAGCACCCTTTCGATCCGGCCTTCCTTGTGGGCCCGAAGGAGCACGGCCAACACCTCCGAGCTGTCGCTCAGCGTCACCACCCGGGAGGGCCGGTCTCCCCAGACAGCCATCGCGCGTCCGGACATCCGAGCCCGCGAGCTGGTGCGTTCCGCCTCCAAGGACATGAGGCGTTGGCTCGCCCTGGAGTCGTCCGACCGGTCGGAACCACCCCCACGAGACGGCAGGGACTCCGCAACGCGTTCCGCCAGGCCACGCAAGAGCCGCATCGAGGACTGGCGCGAAGCGAGGCGTTGCATCGCCCGGACCACGAGGGTGGTAGCCTTGTCCTCATCTTCGCGCGGGGTCGACTGAAGGAAAATCCGGGATGCGCGGAGGGCCCGCTCCCCTATTGCTCCCGAGCTCGATCTCCGGTCACGGCCCAGGGCGTCCATCGTTCGCTCGTACTCCCTCCGGACGCGCGACCGCGGGACACCCATGGGTCCGGAACCCATCGTCCCGTACTTGAACGCGTCTCCCCACCCTGGCCCTTGCACGAGAGGGCACCGGAGTCCTAGTTCCCCAAGTGGCCCCCGTCAGGCCGATCGTCCCCCCGCGATCCCTTCGCGGGTGCCGCGCACCGGCCGCCGCGCCATGAGGAGCAGGAAGGCGATCATGGCACCGATCAGGAGCGCGCCGATCGCGGTGATCACGACGTAGGCGCTCGCCATCGGTCCGCTCGTGGTGACCGTGTCGATGGGGATGGCCCCGTCCGCGAGCGTGGGGTAGGCCGCGAACTGCAGGGAGAAGACGATCAGGCTCAGCACCGTGAGGAAGACCACCTTGTGGGAAACGATCCGGGCGGTGGTGCCCGAGAGCACGAAGAGGAGCCCTGCGAGGAGGGTGAGGAGCACGGGGACGAGCATCCATCCCGGCACCAGCGACGGCGAGTAGAGGTAGTAGGCGAGGACGGAGACGCCCATCCCCGCGATCATGCAGGGGAGGACGATGGTTCGGAAGGTGGTCACCCCGTAGAAGATCGGCGCCGCGCCCACGGCGATGAGCACGGTTCCCAGGAGGAAGAGCAGGGACCCGGGGGTGCTGACCCAGCCGATGAAGGAGAACGATCCGGCCGCGAGGTCGACCCCGGCACCACTGAAGAGGGCCGAGAGGGCCATCAGGACCGCGAGCCCGACGACGACGGTCGCGAGCGCGTAGGCCTTGTAGAGCTTCTCCTCATCGAGCCAGCCCCGCTTCAGGATGAACTCCGCGTACGAGATGGACGAGTTCCGGATCACGAAGACGATGAGCCCGATGACCGCGACGGGCGCGAAGAGGGCCGCGGCGGGCAGGAGGAGCGAGGGGTACGCGAAGTCGGCGGTCACCACCCAGAGGGCCCCGAACGTGCCGGTGAGCTCCCAGACCGGGATCACGTAAGGGAGCACGGCGGCGCGCGACGCCTTCCAGAAGAGGAGAAGGAGCACGGAGCCCATGATCTCCGTGATGTAGAGGGCGATGAAGAGGGAGAAGATCGCGAAGTTGATCTCGAAGACACCGTTCATGCGTGCACCCCTGGGTCGGCCGCGGCGCTCTCCCCATCGGGCCCGGACCGCGCGTTTGCTCCCCGCGCGCCATTGAAGATCCGACCGAAGAAGTAGAAGGTGAGCGGGAAGAGCAGCAGGTAGAAGACGATGATCGAGATCCCAGGGACCAGGAGGCCCGAACTGTAGTTCGCCGCCTGGCTGACGGTCATCGTCTGATAGATGATCCAGGGCTGGCGGCCCACCTCATCGGTGACCCACCCCAGCTCCATGACCACGAGCGTGAGGGCGGACATGGGGATCCAGGAGTAGAGGAAAAGCCGGGACTGGAAGGGCTTGCGCCGCAGGACCACCAGCGAGACGAAGTAGAGGAAGAAGTAGAGACCGATGAGGAGCCCCCCCAGGACCATGATGTCGAAGGTGATGTGGATCCAGAGCGGGGGCCAGTCCGCGGCCGGGTACTGCGAGAGACCGGGCGCCCAGGCGCTACCCGTCTCCATCTGGAGCAGGGCCGACTGGAGCCCGGGGATGCCGAACCCCCCGACGATGGTCATCCCGGAGAGGCTCCCGAAGAGCGTCTCGGGCTGGTTCGGGCCCGGGTTCGGATCGAGCTCGACCGCGGCGTACTTCAGCGGCTGGTCGTGGAAGAGGGTCGTCACCTCGTTGGCGCCCGAGGCCCCGGCGACCACGATGAGGACGATCCCGAGCAGCGCGGCGATCTTCAGACCCCCGATGAGCGTCGTCCGTTCTTCCGCGTCCCGGGCCCGCAGGTACGAGGCCGCGAGCAGGGACCCGACCAGCATCACCCCCGTCAGCGTCACGGTCGGCAGCACGTGGGCGATCTCGGGAAAGGCGGAGGCGCTGGCGAAGGGGGCCCAGGGGTTCACCCCGGTCACGGCCACTCCTCCGTTCGGCCCCACCGTGAGCGAGGTGAACCCGTTGGGGGTGTTCATCCAGGCGTTCACCATCACGATGAACACCGCCGAGAGCAACACCCCGGCCAGGACCAGGATCGAGACGGCCCAATGCGCGTAGGGTGAGCGGAACCGGTCCGCGTAGTAGACGTAGACGATGAGGGCGACCGTCTCCAGCATGAACGCGAAGACCTCGAAGTAGAAGATCGCGATGACGCCCGTGAGGGAGACCGCCGTCATGAACGTCGGGAAGAGCATGACGAGCTCGACGGCCATCACGATCCCGCTGGCCGTCCCGACACCGAAGGAGATGACAAAGACCTTCGTCAGCCGCTCGAGGAGCGCCTTGAGGTGGGAGTCCTTCCGTCGGATCGCGAGGAACTCCGTGAAGACCATGAGGACGATGAGCCCGAGGCTCATCGATACGAGGATGATGTGGGAGGCGATGGTGAAGGCGAAGAGCCCCCGGTCGAAGACCTCCATCGAGATCCCGGACATGGGCGGTCAGCCACTCCCGGAGCCGATCGTTGCAGCGGTCGTGGTCAGCCCACCCGGAACCCCGAGGGGGTTGGCCCGAGGTTATTCCTTTCGACGTTTCCAAATCGTTGGAGATTGGAGCACCAATCAGTGGCCCAACCCGCCCCCGTGCTCACGGCGCTGAGGCGCGCCGCTCCCCCGGGACGATGGGGGCTACTCCTCCACGATCACGCCGCGGTGCTTGATGAAGTCCCCCCGTTCCAGCTCCGAGGCGGCGTCGACGAGCTCCTCCTTCGTGTTCATCACGATGGGGCCATACCAGGCCACCGGCTCATGGAGAGGCCGGCCGCTCACGAGCAGGAAGCGTGCCCCCTTCTCGTTGGCGCGGATGGCGATCTCGCTGCCATCCCCGTAGACGACCGCGCGCGCCGGCCCTTGGAACTCCTCCTCCACCGAGTCGTACTGAGCCTCCCCCTCCAGGCTGTAGGCGAAGGCAGCGTACCCGGGCTTGGTGGGAAGGGAGAACCCCGTGTCGGCGGGCAGTGTCACGTCGAGATACGTCGGGTCGACGGAGATCCCCCGGATCGGACCCGCCGTGCGGTCGAAAGTGCCCGCCACCACGCGTACCGTCCCTCCGTTCTCCAGGCGCACGGTCGGGATCTCCTTGGCCCGGAGGCCGTGGTAGCCCGGCACCGACATCTTCTGGGAGGCGGGGAGGTTGATCCACAGTTGGAAGCCCTCGAGCATCCCCTCCTTGCGCTGGGGCATCTCCTGGTGGATGATCCCGCTCCCCGAGTTCATCCACTGGACATCCCCCGACTGGATGACCCCCTCGTTCCCGAGGCTGTCTCCGTGGGCGACCCGCCCGTCCAGCATGTAGGTGACCGTCTCGATCCCCCGGTGCGGATGCCAGGGGAACCCCGCGAGGTAATCCTTCGGCTCCGCGGAACCGAAGTGGTCGAGCAGCAGGAAGGGGTCCATGAAGCGCACCGTGTGGTTGCCGAAGACGCGCCGCAGCTTCACCCCGGCCCCCTCGAGCGTCTCTTGTCCTCGGAACGTCCGCGCGATCCGTCGTTCATCGTTCTGCATGAATATCGCCAGTGTTTGCAGGTTTAACTAGCGTTTAAGGTTGCTACCATCCTTTTTCTGCCGAGGGACGCGGTCCACCTCGCACTTATCACGGGACCGCGCTTCGGCGCGGACATGACCGGAGCGCGGACCGCGGACCCGCCGTACCTCGCCTCGCTTCGCGCCGGATACGACCGGGCGTTCGAGGCCACGGTCGTGGCCACGCCTCCCGAGGGGGTGGTGCTCAGCCAGTCCCTCTTCTACCCCGTGGGCGGCGGACAGGAGGCCGACCACGGCACCCTGGTGACCCCGGACGGCATCCGCGTCGCCGTCGTCGACGTGCGGCGCATGTCCGGAGCGGTGGTGCACCGGCTGGAGAAGGGCGGGCTCGTGCGGTTCCGCATCGGGATGACGGTCCGGGGGGAGATCGACTGGGCGCGGAGGTACACCCACATGCGGCTCCATACCGCCCAGCACCTCCTGAGCGCCCTCGCCTTCGACCGCTACGGGCTCCGCACGAGCGAGGCTGCGATGTCCGGACACGGCGGCTACCTCGACCTCGAGGGGATGCTGGATGGAGAGGAACCCATCCGCCGTCTCGAGGAGGAGGCGAACTCGCGCTACTTCACGCAACCGGTCCAGGTGGAGTCCGCCATGGTCTCCCGCGCCGAGTTCGAGGCCATGCCGGGCCGCTCGAGCGCCAAGTCGCTGCCCCAGGGGATCTCCTCTGTCCGGCTCGTGCTCATCGAGGGCATCGACCGGTGCCCCTGCGGGGGTACCCACGTGCTCTCGACCGGCGAGGTGGGACGCGTCCGGGTCTTCCGCGACCCGAAGGGCAAGGTGGCCTCGACCCGGCTCTCCTTCGAGCTCCTCGAGGAGCGCGAAGGGCCCTCGTCACCCCCGTAGCGCCTTCGCGCGCTCCGGTCCCCGTAGCGTCGAGCCTCACCCAAAAGTTATCTCGGGGGCCGGGTCCTATCGGAGGATGCGGGAGCGATTCGGGGAGCTCTTCCTGAGCTACGGAGTGAACTACTACACCGCCGACAAGCCCCTCGCCGAGATGCTCCGCCAGCGGGAGTTCCACGGGGACGACGATCTCGAGACCCTCGGACGGCTCGTCTCGACGGAGATGGTGGAAGCCGTCGACATCATCGATCACCGCGCGCCCCCCTTCCTGCAGACCTGGGGACTTCTCGGCAACCGCATCGACTACGTGCGGATCTCCCCGGAGCACCGGCGGATCCTCTCGCGGCTCATCGACCTCGGAGTGACGCGCAAGAGCGTCGCGGGGACCTCCCCCTGGCTCTACCACTTCGTCTCGGGCTACCTCATCTCCGACACGGGGCTCTTCTGCACCCTCACCCTGACCGCCCAGACGGGCTATGCCCTGCAGAAGTACGGCGACCCGTCGCTCAAGGAGCGCTATCTCCACCACTTCCTCCCGCCCGCGGGTGAGTGGCTCGGCGCCACCTTCTACAGCGAGATCCAGGGGGGGAGCGACCTCGGCGCGAATCGGACCCTCGCCGAACCCCGGGGAGAGTCCTGGGTGCTGAACGGGGAGGACAAGTATTTCGCCAGCAACGCGGGACTGGCCGACGCGGCGCTCGTGACCGCGAAGCGTGCCCCGCCGCGCGAGGGGGTGCGGGGCCTCTCGTTCTTCTTCGTGCCGGCCGCCTCCGAGCCCTCCGGGGACTCGACGTTCGAGATCCGCCGGCTCAAGGACAAGCTCGGCACCGTCGCCGTGCCCACGGGCGAGGTCGTGCTCAAGGACACCCCCGCGTTCCTGCTGGGCTCCGCCGACCAGGGGGTCTACTACGCCCTCGAGGTGCTCAACATCTCGCGGCTGGACAACGCCTTCGCGTCGGTGGGGATCGCGCGCAAGTCGCTCTGGGAGGCCTATCGCTACGCGTTGCACCGGAAGACGTTCGGGAAGACGCTGATCGAGCATCCCCTCCTCGCCCGCGATCTCCTCGAGATGGAGGCGGACGTGGAGGGAGGGCTCGCGCTCGCCCTGGAGTCCGCGCTCGCCTTCCAGCGGACCGTGGACACCGTGCCCCCCTACGACGACGTCTACCACTATGCTCGCCTGCTGGCGCACGTGGCGAAGTATTCGACCGCCATCATGAGCCGGGAGGTCACGAGCTACGCCATGGAGGTGCTCGGCGGGATCGGGTTCTTCGAGGAGTTCCCCCTGGCGAAGCTCCACCGGGATGCCCTCGTCACGCCGATCTGGGAAGGAACGAGCAACATCCAGGCGCTCGACGCGCTCGAGGTCATCATGAAGAAGCAGGCCCATGAGCTCCTCCTCCGGGACCTGACCGCCCGGATCGAGGCGGTCTCGACCGAGGTCGACATGAAGCACGACCTGGGGCACATGCTCGGCCGCCTCCGGACCCAGATCGACGACATCGTCTCCTCCGGCGAGAAGGCGGTGTTCTACGCCAAGGACCTCATCGGGGACCTCGGCGAGCTCGCCACCGCGACCTACCTCCTCTCCTTCGCCGACCGTCTCCGGAAGGAGAAGGGAGAAGGGTGGGCCATGGCCCTCGCCCAGGTGTACTTCCACCGGCACATCGCCCGGGAGAGCACCCCCGCGGCCCTCCTCGCGGAGATCCCGGGGGCCCTCGGCTGGATGGGGTAGCCCGCGGGCTCACGCGGGGGCGGTCGTGGCCGCCGGCGGCTCGGCCCACCGCACGTCCACGGTGATCCCCTTGCGCACGGCCTCGGTCACGATGCAGTAGTCCTCGAAGAGACCCTTGCACCGCTCGAACTGCTCCCGGGCCGACTCCGGGATCTTGGGGTCGAGCGTGACCGTGACCTTCGTGAGCCGCCAGCGCCCCTTGTCGTTCCGGGTGATCTCCGCGAGCGCGGTCGTCTCCAGGCCCTGGAACGGGGTGTGGGACTTCTCCATGCAGAAGAGGAGGCTCGAGGAGAGGCAGTGGGAGACCGCCACCGCCACCATCCGGGACGCGTTCGGTCCGTCGCCCGCCCCGATGGGCGGAGGCTCGTCCACGATGCCCTTCACGTGGGTCGGGAGGCTCCAGTCGACCTCGAAACGGTAGTGGTCCTTCTGGGTCAACCGAACGGTGACCTGCTGGGTGACCGCCATGACGTCGGCAAGAACCGGTCCCCTATCTAAACCTGCCGTGGTTCACGAGGAGGTCCTCGAGCCGGTCCTCGAACCCCGTGTAGACCGCATCGGCCAGCGACGTGCCCACCCGGTTCATCGGGCCGGACAGCAGGCGGTCGAGGAAGGGCCTCCGCGGGGCGAACTCGACGGCCTTGCGGGAGGACACGCCCGTCCGCCGGGAGAGCTCCTCGAGCGCGTCCTCCCGGTCGCCCAGGGCATCGATCAGGCCGAGCCCGAGGGCCTGGGCCCCGCTCCAGTACTCGCCGGTGGCGAGCTGGAGGGCCTCCTCGCGCGACTTCTTGCGCTCCCGGGCCACCTGGTCGACGAAGGACTGGTATCCGACCTCGGCCACCTTCAGGACCTTCTGCCGCTCCTCGTCGGTCAGCTCGCGGAGCCCCTGGTAGGCGTCCTTGTGCCGGCCGTAGTGGAGCAGCTCGACCTTGATGCCGACCTTGTCGAGCAGGCCCCGCGCCACGATGTGCGGGATGAACACCCCGATCGAGCCGACGTCCGACTCGGGATGCGCATAGATCCGGTGGGCGCCGAGCACGGCCATGTAGCCGCCGGAGGCGGCGACCCCGCCGATCGTGGCCACGACGGGCTTCACCGCCGCCACGCGCTTGACCGCGCGGTAGAGGTCGGAGGAGGAGACCCCGTCGCCCCCGCCGCTCGACATGTCGAACAGGAGCCCCCGCACCTTCCGCTTCTCGCGGACGACCTTGAGCACCTGGAGATAGGGCTCCACCGCGTGCTCGCGGATCGTCCCGCGGAAGCGCACGTGGGCGAGGACCCCTCCGAACATGACTAGCAGTACGCGGCGGTTTCTCTTGAGGTTGGCGCGAGACCGTCCGCCCCGTGCCCGGAGCCGGGCCGCCTGCTCGCCGATGCGCCCACGGCAAGCCCCGGTTCGTTACCGGTAAATAGGAAGGTGGCCTAGTGAGGGGTGATGGCTGCGGGTCCGTGCCACGTGTCGTACGATGCGCGACCGGCAATGAGCAGCTGTGCTTGGGGTTGGTGAACGGGGCGGCGCCGGGAAGGCGTTGACTCGTTCCCTCCCCCAAGGGTGGAAGAGTTCGTTTTTCCGGCGTCTCCCCGTGCTCCAGCCAGGATGCACGGGATGAGCAAGAAGGGAAGTACCACAACGGGAACACGGGATCGCGCGGCCGACCCCTGGGGGCAGTTCGTGCGCGTCTCGGCCCGCCGGGAGGGACCGTCCTTCTACTTCGAGCGTGGCCCCTCCCCGGGACGGAGCGCCCGGTGGGCGATCTACGGGTTCGAACCCGACAGCATCTTCCGGTTGGGGGGCCCCTCCGAGCTCGCCGCATTCCAGGACTTTCTCAGCCGCGGTGGGGACCCGCGCAAGGGGATCTCGGTAGGCTTCGCCGGGTTCGATGCGGTGGGCCTCTTCGAGCCCATGCTCAGTGCCGGGGCCCCAGGGGGAAGCCCGTTCCCGCTGGCCGAGTACCATCACTACCGGAACCCCACGGTCGTCCCGCTCGGAGCCCGCCCCCGGGCATCGGTCTCCCCGGCACGGCTCCCGGAGACCACGATCGGACCCGTCCAGGACTCCTCCGCCTTCCCGGGCTTTTCCCGATCGGTGGGCCGTCTCCGGAAGGCGATCCTGGAGGGTGAGGCCTTCCAGGTCGTGCTCGCCCACCGGAGGGAGCGCCGGATCGACGGGTCCCTCCTGCCCATGGTGGATCGGCTCCGGAGGACGGAGCGCTACGCCTACCTCTACTACCTGCGCACCGACACGGCCGAGATCGCGGGCGCCTCCCCGGAGTCGGTGGTGGAGGTCCGGGCGGACCACGTGGCCGTGAGCCCGATCGCCGGCACCCGACCGCTCCCGCCGCCGCCCCGGGGACCCGAGGCGCGCCTCCCGCTGGACCGCGACCCCAAGGAGCTGGCCGAGCACCGGATGCTCGTGGACCTCGCCCGGAACGACGTCGGCCGCGTGGCCGAGGTGGGGTCCGTCCACCTCACGCGGCGCGAGACGCGGGTCCCCTATGCCCGGCTGGAGCATCTCGTCAGCCGAGTGGTCGGTCGCCTCGCGCCCGGACGGACCGCCCTCGACGCGCTCGCGGCGACCTTCCCGGCAGGGACGGTGAGCGGGGCTCCCAAGATCCGGGCCACCCAGCTCCTCCGCCGGGAGGAGCGGACCTGGAGGGGGCCGTACGCCGGGGCCGTCGGGGTGCTGTGGGGCCCCCGCGAGGCCGAGTTCGCCCTCGTGATCCGCAGCGCCTTCGCGGCGCGGGGCAAGGTCTACACCGCGGCCGGGGCGGGCATCGTCCACCTCTCCGAGCCGGCCCGGGAATGGAAGGAATCGCTGACCAAGCTCGCGGCCGTCGAGGCCGCGCTGACGGGGGAGCGCTCGCCGCCTCCCGGGAGGGCGTCATGAAGCTCGTGCTCATCGACCACGAGGACTCCTTCGTCTACAATTTGGCCCAGGCCTTCGGCGCGCTCGGGGCGGAGGTCGTGACCCTCCGTTCCACGGTGCCGATCGCACGGGTGCTCTCGGAGGAGCCCGATGGCCTGATCCTCTCCCCGGGCCCCGGACACCCGAGCGACCGGCGTACGCTCGGGGTGACCCCTGCCCTGCTCGACCGGGTGTGCCCCGAGGTACCCACCCTGGGGGTCTGCCTCGGCCATCAGGCCATCGCGGCCCACTTCGGCGGGAAGGTCGTCCGCGCCCCCTACCCCTGCCATGGAGAGACGACACGGGTCCGCCACCTGGGGACCGGGCTCTACGAGGGCGTCCCTCCCCTCTTCGAGGCGGCCCGCTACCACTCCCTCGTGGTGGAGCGGACCGGCCTGCCGACGGTGCTCGAGGAGACGAGCTGGGAGGCGGAGGACGGCATCCTCATGGGGATCCGTCACCGGCGGCTCCCGATCGAGGGGGTCCAGTTCCACCCCGAATCCTTCCTGACGAGATCGGGCGCGAAGCTGCTCTCGAACTTCCTCGCGAGGTGCCGCCGGTGACCGGGGGAGGGGACGGAGTGGAGGAAGCCTCCCGTTGGTTGGCCAAGCTCTCCCGCCGCGAGGACCTCTCGGCCGAGGAGGCGGACGGGCTCGTGGCCGCCCTCATCGAGGGATCGCTCCCGGACCCCCAGGCCGGAGCCCTGCTGACCCAGCTCTCCGCGAAGGGAGAGTCGGTCGAGGAGCTCGTGCGCTTCGCCGCCGCGATGCGACTGCGCGCCACCCCCTTCCTCCCCACCCTCACCGACCGGGCCATCGACCTGTGCGGTACCGGCGGCGCCGCGATCCCCACCTTCAACGTCTCCACCGTGAGCGCCTTCGTCGTCGCGGCCGCCGGGGTGCCGGTAGCGAAGCACGGCAACGTCTCGACACGGGGACCCTGCGGATCGTCGGACCTCCTCGAAGCCCTAGGCCTCCCGATCCGCACTTCCGTGGCCTTCGCCGAGGAGTCCTATCGCCGCTACGGGCTCGCCTTCCTCCACGCCCCGCTCTACCATTCCGCGACCCGGGAGATCGCCCGCATCCGCCGGAGCCTCGGGACGCGGACGATCTTCAACCTCCTCGGCCCCCTCACCAACCCCTCCTCCGCGCGCACCCAGGTCGTGGGGTGCTTCTCCACCGCGTACGCGGGGCAGGCGGTGGCCGTCCTCCGGGCGCTGGGTGTCCCGCGCTCGATGGCGATCCACGGCCTTGACGGCACTGACGAGCCCTCTCCCACCGGGCTCTCGGAGTACGTCCGGTCCCGGGAGGATGCGCCGGAGTCCGGCCAGATCGATCCCGTCACCTTGCTTGCCCCCGAGGAACGGGCAGGGGGGTGGGAGGCACGCACCCCCACCGAGTCGGCTGCCGAGGCGCGGCGAATCCTCTCGGGCGGGGCCGGCAGCACGCGGGGAGCCGTCCTGTTGACGGCGGGGGCCGCACTCTGGACCATCGGCCGGGCCCCCGACCTGGCCGAGGGGGTCCGGGAGGCACGGGAGGTCCTGGACTCGGGGTCGCCCCAGGAGAAGATGCTATCGCTCCAGGCGCTATCCATAGAGCGGGAGTGGGTATGAGGATCGCGACCCCGCACGAACCCGACCATGGTTTTCTCACCGACATGGCCGACCACGTACGACAGGAGCTCCGGGAGGGTTACTACGACAACCGCCCGCAGGCATCGCTCGGGCTGCTCCTCCGCCCCCCCCGTCTCGATGAGGCGGTCCGGCAGGCACGCGCCTCTCCGGCGATCCTCGTGGAGCTGAAGCACGCCTCCCCCGGCTACGGGGAGGACTCGATCCCGGAGGTCGGCCCCGAGGAGTTCCTGGCGAGCGCCCGTCGGGCGGGAGTGGACGGGCTCTCGGTCATCCCCCAGCCCCACGTCTTCGGGGGTTCCCTCGAAGAGTTCGGTGCCGTGGCTCAGTCGTCCCCGTATCCGGTGCTCTTCAAGGACTTCGTCGTCTCCATCGACCAGATCGAGGCCGCGGCGGCGTGGGGCGCGGCGGCGGTGCTCCTCATCGCCCGGCTGGACTCTCTCGGCCTCACGGAGGTCCCGCTCGATGCCCTCGTGGATGCGGCGCACGAGCACGACATCGAGGCCCTCGTGGAAGTGCACTCCCCCGAGGAGCTGCCGCTCGCGCTCGGCAGCAACCCGGACCTCCTCGGCGTCAACGCCCGGGACCTGCAGACGCTCGAGGTCTCCACCCTCTCCGCCGCCCGCGTCCTCGCGGAGGCGCGGGAGACCGGCCTTCCGCTCGTGGGGATGAGCGGGATCACGGGCCCCGATGCCGTGCGCGACTACACGGCGGCCGGGGCCGGCGCCGTCCTCGTGGGGACGGCCTACCTCCGGGCCGAAGACCGGGCCGCTTTCGTGGCGCACCTCCGGTCGGGAGGTCCCGGTTGAGCTTCGGACGGCGTCGGATTACGGTCAAGATCTGCGGGATGAGCCACCCCGACGACCTCGAGACGGCGGACGGAGCGGATCTCATCGGCATCGTCCTCGACGTCCCGGGATCCATCCGGTCCCGCACGCTCGAGGAGGCGCGCACCCTGGTCCGGATGGCGGACCGGCGATGGAAGGTCGTGGGGGTGGCGGTCCGCCCGCACGCGGAATTCCTCCGCAAGGCATGGGACGAGGTCGGGGTCGACTGGGTCCAGGTCCATGGACCCCTGCCCCGCGGACTCGACGAACGGGAGCGGCGGCGCATCCTGCCCTCGGTCGGGCTGCCCGCGGCCGATCCCCGCCCGGGAGAGCCGACCCATGCCCCCCCGCTTCCCGACGACGGGCCCGGGTACCCGTTCATCCATCTCGACACGGCGACCGGGGCCATCCCGGGAGGGACCGGACGGGTCTCCGACTGGTCCATCGCGCGGGAGTTCGTCCGCTCCCGGCCCGAACAGCCGTTCATGCTGGGAGGCGGGCTCGGACCAGCGAACGTGGCCCGTGCGCTCGACGCGGTGGGTCCGGCCGCGGTGGACGTCTCGAGCGGAGTGGAGGACCGGCCCGGCCGGAAGTCCGCGCCCAAGATCCGTGCCTTCCTCCGCCAGGTCCGCGAGTGGGAGGAAGCCCATGCCTGAATGGTACGGACCCTACGGTGGGGCCTACGTCCCCGAGACGCTTGTGCCGGCCCTGGAGGAGCTGGCGACCGCCTGGACGGAGGCGCGGAGGGACCCCGGGTTCCGGAGGGAGTTCCAGCGTCTGGCGCACGACTGGGGGGGCCGTCCGACCCCGCTCTACTTCGCCGAGAACCTCTCGCGGGAGCTCGGGGGCGCCCAGGTCTACCTCAAACGGGAGGACCTGCTTCACGGCGGCGCCCACAAGTTCAACAACGCGCTCGGCCAGGGACTCCTCGCCCGCAGGCTCGGGAAGACGCGCCTGATCGCGGAGACGGGCGCCGGACAGCACGGGGTCGCCACGGCGATGGTGGGCGCGAAGCTCTCCCTCGAGACGATCGTCTACATGGGCACGGTGGACATGGAGCGGCAGAAGCCGAACGTCCTTCGCATGCGCCTCCTCGGCGCGACCGTCCGCCCGGTCGACCAGGGCACCCGCACCCTGAAGGACGCGATCAACGAGGCGCTCCGGGACTGGATCACGAACGTCCGGAGCACGCACTATCTCCTGGGCAGCGCGGTCGGACCCCACCCCTTCCCCTCGATGGTCGCGGACTTCCAGTCGGTCATCGGCCGGGAGATCCTCCGCCAGTCCCGCGCCCTCTGGGGCGGGCCCCCCGACGTCACGATCGCGTGCGTCGGCGGCGGGTCGAATGCCATCGGTACCTTCCATCCCCTTCTCCGGACCCGCACCCAGTTGGTCGGGGTGGAGGCGGGAGGGGACGGCCGCCGGGGGTCCTTGGGCGCGGCATCGCTCGGCCGGGGAAGGCCAGGGGTGCTCCACGGGATGCGCACCTACCTTCTCCAGGATCGGGAGGGGCAGATACTCCCCACGGAGTCGGTGGCCCCCGGGCTGGACTACGCGGGCGTGGGTCCTGAGCACGCCCGGCTCCACGACTCCGGCCGGGTGCGCTACACCACGGCATCGGACCGGGAGGCCCTGCGCGCCTTTCACCGCCTGGCCCGTACCGAAGGCATCCTTCCCGCGCTCGAGTCCTCCCACGCCGTGGCTGAGGCGATCCGGCTCGCCCCCACGCTGCCCAAGACCCAGCGGATCGTGGTGACGCTCTCGGGCCGGGGGGACAAGGACCTCGAGGAGGTGGAGCGCCGTGGCGTCCCTCGGTGATGTGCTCGCCCGCGCGAAGGCCGAGGGGCGGGGAACGATGCTCGCCTACCTCATGGCCGGGTCCGTGGACGACTCCCGTCTCCTTGCTGCGGTGGATGCCCTGCGGGACGCGGGCGTCTCGGGGCTCGAGCTGGGCTTCCCGTTCAGCGATCCCATGGCGGAGGGCCCGGTCATCCAGCGCGCCGCGGCGGATGCCCTCGACCGGGGGACCCATTGGACGAACCTCTTCTCCCTGATGCGGCAGATCTCCCCCCACCTCCCCTGTGCGGTGATGACCTATCTCAACCCCGTGCTCCAACGGGGGGTCGGGCAGGCCCTCCGGTCCATCCGCGACGCCGGCGGCAGCGCTCTGATCCTACCGGACCTTCCGGTCGAGGAGGTGGGTCCCTTCCGAGCACTGCGGCGTTCGGCCGGAGTGGACACCGTCCTCCTCGCCTCGCCGGCCACCTCCGGCGACCGGATGCGCCGGTTGTCGGAAGCGTCCGAGGGGTTCCTCTACGTCGTCTCCCGCTACGGGGTCACCGGGGCATCCCCCGGCGCCAGTCCCGGGGCGGCGTCCGCGCCGCTCTCCGGCCTGCTCGACCAGGCGTCCCGATGGCGCCCCGGCCTGCCCCGGATGGTGGGGTTCGGGATCTCACGGCCCGCCGACGTGCGCCGGATGCGGGCGGCGGGGGCGGACGGGATCATCGTGGGAAGTGCCTTCCAGGAACTGCTCAGCGGGGGAGCGGCCGTCCGGAAGATCGGCCGTCTCGGGGAGTCGCTCGTGGCTGCCCTGGAGTGAAGAGCTTCCGGCGTAGGCCGGGCTGATCCCTCTGCTGCGAGAGGGTAGACCCTATCGGCCGCCCTCGGCACCCTGGACTTCGGGATGTCCCGGGCTCCGTTTCCGCTCGTCGATCTCCCGCAACACCTCGGACCAGTTGGTGAAGCAGTCCCACAGCAGGTCGGGCTTGGCCGGGGCTCGCGGCGCACCCGTCTCCGGGTCGCTCATCGCGGCCCCTCCAGGTGCTCCCGGAAGAAGGCGACGGCGCGTGCCCACGCGTCCTCCGCGGAGGCGCGGTCGTAGACGGGGCGGGTCTCGTTGAAGAACGCGTGCTCCTTGCCGGGGTAGATCTTGAGCGTGAAGTCCTTGTGGTGCTTCAGCATCTGCTCCACCAGGGCCGGCACATCGGCGTTGATGCGGGCATCGTTCCCCGCGTAGATCCCTAGGACGGCACCGGAGATCTTGGAGACGGCGTCGACCGGGCGCGGGTTCGCCCCGTAGAAGGGCACGGCCGCGCGCAACGGGTAGAGCGTGGCGAGCTGGTAGGTGAGCCCGCCGCCCATGCAGAACCCGGTGGCTCCGAGCCGGTCCCCCTGCACGTGGGGGAGACCCTGAAGGTAGTGCACCAACGCGAGCAGGTCCTCGCACATGGTCTTCTCCAGGCGCTCCCTCCCCTCGAAGAAGATCCGGAAGACCTGGCGCTCGGCGTCCGTGGCGCTGGCCATGACCCCCTGGATGGTCGCGGGATCGTTCCGCTTCTCGGGCGGCACGGTCCACATCCGCTTCATGGCGCTCTCGATGTTCCGCTCGGTCATGACCTCCGCATCGCGCACGAAGAGGTGGGGGGCAAGGGCCACGAATCCCTCCTCCGCGTAACGTTCGGCCACGCCCCGGATCTGCGCGTTGAGCCCCCACGCCTCGTGGATGACGATGATGGCGGGATGGGGCCCGGCGTCGTCCGGTCGCGCCAGAAACGCCTTCATAGTCGCTCCGTCGGGGCAGGGCACCTTCACCTCTTCGCTCACCACGTTCATAGGAGTCCCTCGACCCGGGGATACCCACGGGTCGATTAAGTCATGCGGGCCGGGTGGCGAGGGCTCAGTGGTCCAAGGGTCCGAACTTCGCCGTGAAGTGACGGAGGTGCTCGGAGGCTTCCGTCATGCGGAAACCGCGGACCGACTTCCGGCGCTCCCAGACCGCCTGCACCGTGCGGGCGACGTGGGCGAGATGGCTCATCGTGTAGACACGGCGCGGGATCGCCAGGCGCACGAGCTCGAGGGCGGTCTCGCCCGACGAGTCGTTCCCGAACATCACCCCGCCGATCTCCACGGTGCGCACGCCACCCTCGCGGTAGATCTCGATCGCCAGCGTCTGCCCCGGCAGCCCCTCGTGGGCCAGGTGGGGAAGGAAGGACCGCGCATCGATGTACACCCCGTGCCCCCCGGGAGGGCTCATGAGCGGGATCCCCGCGTCGTGGAGCTGGGACCACAGCCAGGCCACTTGCCCCGTGCGGTGCTCGAGATAGTCCGTCTCCATCGCTTCCTCGAGCCCGACGGCCATGGCCTCGAGGTCGCGGCGGGCCAGCCCGCCGTAGGTCGGGAACCCCTCGTAGACGATGAGCAGCTCGCGCATCCGGTCGAAGAGCTCCCGGTCCCGCGTGGCCAGGAGCCCGCCGATGTTGACGAGGCCATCCTTCTTCGCGCTCATGGTGGCGCCGTCGGCGAGGGCGAATATCTCCCGGCCGATCTCCGCGATCGAACGTCCGCGCATCCCGGGCTCGCGTTGCTGGATGAAGTAGGCGTTCTCGGCCCACCGGCACATGTCCAGGTAGAAGGGGACTCCGTGCGCATGCGCGATCCGCGATATGCCCCGCAGGTTCTCCAGCGACACGGGCTGTCCTCCCCCCGTGTTGTTGGTGATCGTGGCCATGACGAGCGGCACGTGGTGGCCCTGCTCCGCGAGCAGGTGCTCGAGCCGCTCCAGGTCCATGTTCCCCTTGAACGGATGGTCGAGCGCGGGGTCGTAGGCCTCCCGGATGGCCAGGTTCACGGGCTTCGAGTGGTTGCGGAGCACGTGCTCCTGGGTCGTGTCGAAGTGCATGTTGTTCGGGATCACCTTCCCCTCTCCGCCGAGCAGGCTGAAGAGGATGTTCTCGGCGGCGCGTCCCTGGTGGGTCGGGAGGATGTACGGGAACCCCGTGATCCTCCGTGCCGTCTCCTCGAAGTGACGGAAGTTCCGGCTCCCCGCGTACGTCTCGTCCCCGATCATCATGGCGGCCCACTGCCGGTCGCTCATCGCGGAGGTGCCGGAGTCGGTGAGCAGGTCGATGAAGATGTCGTCGGAGGTCAGGTTGAAGAGATTGAAGTGCGCCCGGTGGATCGCGGCCTCGCGCTCCTCCCGGGAGAGCAGTCGAATCGGCTCGACGACCTTGATCCGGTAAGGCTCCACCCGAGGTTCTCCGGCGGGGGAAGGCATGGCCCCGCTCAGGATGCCCCGCGGTTATTACGTCTCGGGTGCCCCCGTCGGGCGCGGCCGGAGGGCATCCGCAGAGGTTAAGCTCCGCGGGCCTCGGGGGAGAGGGGGAAGCGACCTCGATGGAAGCGGTACAGGACCATTATCCCGATGTGATCGCCCACTGCTTCGGCTGCGGCCGACTGAACGCCGAGGGCCATCACTTCCGGACCTTCTGGGAGGGAACGGAGAGCGTCACGCGCTTCACGCCGAAGGCCTCCCACATCGCCATCCCGGGCTTCGTGAACGGCGGCATCCTCGCCGCCCTCATGGACTGTCATGGCACCGGCACGGCGGCCATCGCGGCCTACCAGGCCGAGGGACGCGAGCCGGGCACGCTCCCGCCGCATCGTTTCGTCACGGCCTCGCTCAAGGTGGACTACCTCAAGCCGACCCCGCTCGGGCCCGAGCTGATCGCCCGGGGGAAGGCGACCTCCGTGCAGGGACG
This sequence comes from Thermoplasmata archaeon, assembly GCA_021790425.1. Lineage (GTDB taxonomy): Archaea > Thermoplasmatota > Thermoplasmata > Lutacidiplasmatales > UBA184 > JAJYEA01. The sequence continues at coordinate 37,845 of JAJYEA010000011.1, forward strand.
CAAGGTCGTGGTGACCGCGACGATCGAGGCCGCCGGTGTGGTCACCGTGCGCGGCGAGATCGTCTGCGTCGAGATGCCGGACTCGATGGCGCCCCGGTAACGAGCTCCCGGAGAAAGGGCTCCGCCACGTAGAGGCCCAGCATCGCCGTCGACTGGTGGATCTTCCCGGCGGCGAGCCGGGCGTAGGCGGTCGCGATGGGCAGGCGCACGGTACGGAGCGACTCGGACTCCTCCGGACGGGCCACCCCCTCGGAGAGATCGGTCGCGAGGTAGAGATGGCCCCGTTGCGCGGAGAGATGCGGAGAGGGGAAGAACCACCCGACCGCGCGAAGCTTCCCGGCCACGAAGCCCGTCTCTTCCTCGAGTTCCCGGGCCGCGGCCTCCGCGGGGGACTCCCCCTCGTCGACCATCCCGCCCGGCAGCTCGAGCAATCCCCGGCGAAGCGGGGGCCGATAGTTCTGCACGAAGACGATCTCCCCCCGGTCGGTCACCGGGATGATCGTGGCGAACGAGGGTCCTTCGAACCGCGTGTAGACCATCGTGTTGCCGCTGGGGAGTTCCAGGACGTCCTCATGCAGCTCGAAGTGGCGGGAGGAGTGGACCAGACGCGTGGAGCGGCGCTGCCAAGCGGTCACGGCGTCGCATTCCCGCTAGCGCTTATATAGTGGGGGCAAGTCCTCCGGCTCGCTCCCCGCACGGGGAGACTCCCGGATGCGGGCATAGTATAGCCTGGTCAGAACGGTGGCTTGCCAAGCCATCGGCGCGGGTTCAAATCCCGCTGCCCGCACTATCGCCCCTTTGCCTCGACCGCTTCTCACAACGGAACCGCGTTATGCCCCGGGACCGTTTCAGTGCACCATCGCGATCAGCACCAGGTTGGCGGCGGCAAGCGACACGATCATCACCGGGAAGGCCTGACGGAGATACTCCTTCCACGTGATCGCGACACCGAGACGGCGGGCCACGGACAGGCCCGCCACGTTCGCCGAGGCCCCGATGGGCGTCCCGTTCCCTCCCACGTCCAATCCGACCGCGCTCGCGTAGGCCAGCGAGCCCACCGGGAAGCCCTGCTTGGAGCTCATCGTGGCGATGAGGGGAGCCGCCACCGCGGCCAGCGGGACATTGTCCACCACCGAGGAGATGAGCCCCAGCGTCCACAGGAGCAGGGAAGAGGTCAGGAGGGCGTTCGATCCGCCCACCTGCTCGAGCCCCCGGGCGAAGAGGTCCAGGAACCCGCCCAGGCGGAGCGTGCCGACGACCAGGAAGAGGAAGAAGATGAATCCGAGGATCTCCCAGTCGAGGCCCACGAGCAGGCTCCTGCGCTCGATCGCGGGGGTCAGCACGAGCGCGAGCGCGCCTCCCAGGAGCCCGATCTCCCCCACGCTGAGCGGGATGCTCGCGTTCACGGCGAGGAGGACGAGGGTCGCCACAAAGGCGGCCACGGCGGGAACGAGCGCGGTCATGTCCAGACGGGGGAGCTCCGGAAGCTTCGCCGACCCTACCGCGCCCGTAGAGCCTGGGGCGAGGTGCTTGCGGTTCATCCACCAGAAGAGGATCAGGATGGCGACCATGGCCCCCAGCGCGAGGGGGGCCGCATAGAGCAGGAAGTCGTTGAAACCGAGTCCGAGATACGTGCCCAGGATCACGTTCGGGGGGTCTCCCACGAACGTGGCCGCGCCCCCGGCGTTCGAGGCCGAGATCTCGGCCAGGAGGAAAGGGATGGGCGAGAGCCCGGTGGCCCGGGAGATCTCGATCGTGATGGTCGCCATCACCACCATCACGGAGATCGAGTTGAGGAACGCCGAGAGCCCGAAGGTGAGGAGGGAGAGTGCGAGAAAGAGCGGGAGGGGCTTCCCCGAGCTCGCCCGCGTGAGCCGCACGGCGACGTACTTGAAGAAACCCTGACGATGCAACAGGGCCGAGAGCATCAACAGGCCGAAGAGGAGCCCGAGGGCGTCCCACTGGACGTACCCGGCCTCGCCGCAGACCGACCAGGGGCTACCCGAGGGAACGTACCCGAAGAGGGCGCAGGGGGTCCCGGAGGAGAGGACGAACGTCCCGGTCCCCACCAGGATGGCGAACGAGACGAGGGCGGCCCCCGCCGCGATGTAGAGCCGGAACCGTTCCCGGAGCGCGAAGAGCACGTAGGCCGCGATGAACACGCCCAGGACGGCCAGTGTGACGGCCAGCAGTACCATCGACCGGACCGCCGGCTTAACTCGGTGGGTTCTCCGTGTCGGGAAGGCGCAACGGGCCCGCGGGCATGTCGAACCCGAACCATATCATCCCGATCCCGATCAGCGAGGCGATGATCCCCAGGGTGGCCACGATGGTGTCGTAGAGGCTCCACCCCGGATAGACCCGGAAGAGCCCGAGATTGATCCCGCCCGAGGGGGCGGCCCCATGGAGGATCAGGTTGAGGACGAGCCCGCCGCCCATCCCCACCACGAGGAGGAGCGTCCCTCCCGCAAGGAAGCCTGCGCGCTGGTTCCCATCGGTCGTCATCGTCCCTCGGAAGGTAGGGAACCCCGGGGGTTTAACTCTCTTTCGGAGTTGCAGGGGGGCGCACCCTCAGGAGGAAGGAGGAGGGGCATCCCCGTAGGTGTACCCGACCTCGCTTCCCGGAGCCGCGGCGCCGGGCGGGAGCTGACCCTTCTTCCGGCGGGTGGCGGCCGCCACGACGATCGCCACCGCGGCGACGAGCACGATCCCGAGGAGCAGGAGATCGGTGGTGGAGAGGGAGTACCCCCCGTTGGACGGGTGGGCGGTCGAGCTCGCCAGGACCTCGAGCGTTGCGGCGCTCGAGGCCTGCCGGCCCTGGGCGTCCGAGACGGTCACGACCACCGAGAAGTTGCCCGTGACCGTGGGGGTGCAGTTCAGGATCGCGCTGTCGCTGGACGCGCATCCCGACGGGAGCCCGGAGTACGCGTACGAGAGGGGAGCGGCCCCTCCAGAGGCTACCACGCTGAGGTGGGCCGTCCCGGTCAGCTCGATGGGGTTCGGGCTCACGACGAACGCCGAGATCGAGGGCCCGGTCGTGGCGGCGAGGACCTCCAGCACGGTCGTGTTCGCGGCGGAGCCGCCGAGGGTGTCGTGCACCTGGACGAGGATCGAGAAGTTCCCCAGCTGGGTGGGCTGGCACGCGAGCGTTGAGAGGTTCGCCGAGCGACAGCCGCTCGGCAAACCAGTGTAGGCGTAGGAGTAGGGGGCGGCTCCTCCGCTCGCCTGGACGCTCAGGTTGGTCGTGTCCCCCAGAAGGATCCTGGCGGGGATCGCGGAGAAGGAGGTGATGACGAGGGGGGCGATGGGCGGGGTCGTCGTGACGATCAGGGTGGCATTCCCCCATGCGCTCCGTGCGGCGGGGTCCGTCACCTGGACGCCCACGGTGTAGGTGCCTGCCGCCGTGGGGGTGCAGGGCAGGGAGGACTGGTTCAAGGTACTGCAGCCGACCGGGAGATTCGTGTACGCGTACGAGTACGGCAAGGTGCCGCCGGCGGCCGATGCATTGAGGTAGGCGGTCCCTCCGAGAACGATCGTTCCGGGCGACGCAATGAGGACGACGGTCACCGGAGCGATTCCTGCCCTTACCGTGAGGGACTGGGGTCCCGCGGAGGCGCTCTTCCCCTGGGGGTTCGTGACGGTCACGGAGACGGAGTAGGAGCCCGCGGTGTTCGGGACGCAAGGCAGCGAGGTCACGTTGGCACTGGTGCACCCGGGGGGCAGGCCCGGATAGTAGTAGGTGAGCCCGGAGCCCACCGCACTGGCGTTGACATACGTCGTGCCTCCGAGCGGGATGATCGCGGGGGAGACCGAGAAGGAGGTGATCCCGGGAGTTCCGACCGGGGCCGCGAGGACCGTGAGCGGAACCGAGCCGCTCACCGTCGCGTGGCGGGCGTCGGTGACGGCCACCCCCACCGTGTAGTTGCCCGCGACCGTGGGGAAGCAGTGGAGCGAGGAGACGTTGGTCGAGGCACACCCCGTGGGAAGTGCGCTGTAGACGTACGAATATGGGGGTGCCCCGCCGGACGCGGTCACGTTGAGGTAGGTCCCGTTCCCCACCTGGACGGTCGGGGGGGTCGCGGTGAACGTTCCCAGGGCGAGGGGAGGGCCCCCGCCCCCGCCGTTCACGGTGAACTGGAAGAACGCGTACGTCCCGGGCCCCCCGGCCAGGTATCCCCCGAGCGTCCCCGAGGGGTCGGTGGCCAGCTCGACCATGAGCGACGTGGTGGCGGTGGCTCCCGGGGGGGTCCCCAGGTGAAGGGTGGCATTGGTGACCGGGAGCTGCCACGAGGAGAGGATCGCCCCGGTCGAACTCAGATTACCTTCGTAGATGTGATAGTTCGCCGGGTTGAGGCTCGCCGCGATGGTCAGGTTCACCGAAGTGATTGTGGTCGAACCGGTCAGGGCGGAGGTCTCGTACCCCTGCTCGTCGGTCCCGAGGGTGAAGAGATTGATCGTCCCGCCTCCCGTGGAGGGGTACTCGTTCGTGGCGAGCCCCCAGCTCGCGGGGTTGTAGGCCTGCGTGGTCGTCCCGTTGTGGGCCCCATTGTAGACGAAGTCGTGGACGGCGGTCCAGAGGTGCGCGTTGTCGAGCGATGCCGTGGTGTCGTCGAGGGCCCACCACTCCGTGTTCGTGACCCCCGCGGCGGCCACTTGTCCCAGCAGCGAGACCATCTGTGCGTCGGTGCATCCCGACTCCGGGTCGAGGGCCTCACCGATCTGCGAGAGGGCGAAGGTGCTCGTGTCCCCGGACAGGTAGCTCGTGAACGTGGACCCCGGGCACTCGTAGTTCATGTCCATGAAGGTGTCCGTGGTCGTCTGGGCGAAGGCGGGCAGGTTCCAGAAGTTCGGGTCCCACCGGGCGAAGTCCACCGTGAGGATCATGCCGTGGGCGTGGGTGGCGTTCGCGAACTGGTCCAGGAAGTGGGCATACTCGTACCCCCCGGCCACGGTGGTGTCGCTCCCCGGCTCCCAGTCGATGTTGTAGCCCCCGTACCCGTAGGTGGTCGCGTCCGAGATCGCCTGGTTGATGAAAGGGGTCCACTCGGAGTTCGTGTCCACGAACCCCTGGATGGTGGTCAGCGTCGCGCTCGTGATCATGGGAAGCGCCCGGATCCCGTACTGGTGGGCGAAGGGGGTGAGATCGTTCGAGGTCCCCTCATAACCCCGGGAGCAGAAGTAGGGGCTCGTCGTGCAGAGGTCGTACATCTCGTACGAGAGCTGGGTCATGTTGTACGCATACGGGGCGTACTCCGCGGCGAACGCGGACTCGCTCCCCGACCACGTGCAGAACTGGCAGACCCAGGGCATGAAGTTCCCGGTCACGTTGAGCCCCGAAGCGGAGAACCGCGGGGCGCCCCTCGTGAGCGGAGCCGCTGGGAGGGGGGGAGCGGCCGGGGCCGCGGCGGAATGCGTCGGAGCGACCTGCCCCGGAGGGGAAGCAGGGGCCGAGATCGCTGGGGTCAGGGCGCTCCCGTTGGCGCCGATGGCCAAGGCCACAAGGAGCAGAGCAACGACCCCCCCCCGCATCGGTCCGGTAGAGACGTGCGATGCTATATCACTGTTTGGTGAGCGCCTTCGTGAGGAGCGGAAGGACCGTCATCGCATCCCCCACCACGCCGTAGTCCGCCACT
>JAJYEA010000012.1 GCA_021790425.1 Thermoplasmata archaeon
ACCGGCCTCTGGGGGGAGCTCGCCAGCTGGTCGGCCCACGTCCGGGGAGTGGCCGGAGTGGTCATCGACGGGGCCGCCCGGGACATCGACTCGATCCTGGACCTCGGCCTCCCGCTCTTCTCGCGGCACATCGCCTCCGACGCGGGCGAGCCGAAGGGGCACGGGGAGATCGGCGTGGAGATCACGTGCGGTGGTCAACACGTCCGTCCGGGGGACTGGATCGTGGGGGATGCGAGCGGCGTGGTCGTCGTGCCCCGCGAACGGGCTCAGGAGATCGCCAACCGGGCCCTGGACGTGCTGGAGCACGAGAACCGTGTCCGGGAGGAGATCAAGCGCGGGAGCACCCTCTCCAAGGTGCAGCAACTCGAGCGCTGGGAGCGGGTCGGTTGAGGCGGACCCCCGCGCAGCGCTTTTCTCCTTACGGTGCTCGGAACGCCGGAACGCTCCTGTAGTCTAGTCCGGCCAAGGATAGCGGGCCTTCGACCCGCCAACGGGGGTTCAAATCCCCCCAGGAGCACTCCGGACTTGAACCAACTTTGGGTTGCCTCCGGATTGGTTGAAAAGGACGCCCGAAGGGGGCCGGCACCAAGGATGAGTTGCCCAGACGGATGCGACGGGCGAGCCGTCTCGATACGCGGGCAACAGGATCAAACCCCGGGCAGATGGGGCAAATCGGGTCCCTTGCGCTCAGGGTGATTCCACCCCTGGTTTCACGGGGGTAGGTGGCTGCAGGCACCGAAGGGATGTGACCCAGTCCCCCTTCGACAGGTCATTAAGGTCTGTCGCACTTGCTGGGGTCATGCGAGACTCCCACTCTAGTGATACGGGGCCAGTGCTGACCGTCGGATCGACCGGAGACTTGGGCGGCCGAGTCCTGCGCGAGCTCCTGACGAGGGGGAAGACCGTTCGAGCCCTCGTACGCCCTGGCAGTGATATCTCCCGGTTCCCAAAGGACCGTGTCGAGGTAGTCCGGGGCGACCTGCTCGACCCCTCCTCCCTCGAGCCCGCCATGAAGGGGGTCTCGGCCGTGGTCACGACCGCAATCGGGTACTCCCACCGAAGGGAGACCGACTCGCTCAAGGTCGACACCGAGGGGAACCGCAACCTGATCGACTCGGCCAAGAGGATGGGTGTCCCGCGGTTCGTGCTACTGTCCATCCTCACCTGCGATCAAGCGAAGGACGTTCCGCACTTCTGGGCGAAGAAGCTGGCCGAGGACCGGCTTCAAGAACTGGGAGTCCCGTACGTTGCGCTGCGACCCGGGGCGTTCCTCGGGGGCCCTTGGGTGAAGGCCGCCCTGGAACAAGGTCAGGTGATGGCCATGACGCCCGCCGGTGTTCCGGTCACGTACATCGCGCCCGATGAAGTGGCCCGGGCGGTCGCGCTCGCCGTGGACGCTCCGCGGGCGCTGGGCCTGAAGGTGGACCTCGGGAGCGATCGCGCTCTTTCGGGCCCCGAGCTCATCGAGCTGCTGTCCACGCTGATGAACAAGCCGCTGCGGCCCGCCCAGATGCAGGGCCGCGGAGGCGATGCGGACATGGTGGCCATGTTCCGATACTTCCAAACCGGCAAGTATGTGGCGGACACGCGCCAACAGCAGGAGCTCTTCGGCCCGGTCCCCAAGATCGAGGATGAGGCAAGGAAGATGCTAGCCGAGTTCGGCCTGTTGCCACCCTAAGCCAGCCAGGAATTGGGGAAGGGGGACCCCCTGCTCATCACCCCGCCCTGGCCCCGGGAAGATCACCGTAGCCCCCGAGCTGGTCGTGACCGCGAGGAAGGCTACCCCCTAGCGCGATCGACAGAACTCCTCCCTCATTGACGCTACGGGGGCGGAAGGATCGGGTGGGTTGCAAGCGCGGAGGGGGGATCCGTGGCACTCTTCCGCAGGGTTGACATGTATTGGTGCCTTGGTAGAAACCCCAAGAGGGAACTCATGAACGAAGGCACGAGATGCCCGGGTTGTGGAGAAAACATGGACCCCGGAAGCCTTGGAGTGTTGTCTCACGTCGCGGGTGCGCTCTGGTACAAGCGACGTACCCTCCTTGCCACGGGAGGCCAGACCGTCGTGAGCGCACCCCTGGGTGGGATGATCTATCTCGACGGGGCACGGTGCGAGCGCTGCCGGTTGATGCTACTCAGGTACTGACGAACCAAGCTGGATTAGAGACCCTGCCACCCGGGTTCTGCTGCGCGAACTGGTGTGCTTTGCGCGCACAAGGGCAACCCGTGCGGTCCGGGTCACTGAGGGCGTGTGTGCCTTCGGTGGCAGGCTGGAAGAACGGTCATCCTTACGGAGGGGGTGGTGACCAGTCGCTTTGCGAGTATGCGATGGCGGAAGAGATTTCTCCTCCTGCAAGACCACCCATGGCCAAGACGAATTCTCCCCCGTATAGACCATGATCCTTGAGATAGTAGCTCGCGGCTTCGGTGGAAAAGTTCGTGGCCGGGGTCGATGCGCAGGTACCCTGCGATGAGGCGTTCTGCGAGTTGGGGTAGCACCAAACATAGCCTTGGCTGGGCTGGCCATCGGTCAGGTTCTGCCATTGCTGCGAAGTGTAGATGTAAAGGTATCCCGTACAGACCCTGCCCCCGCACTCTGAGAACGTGACCGAACCGTTCACTGCGGGCATGGGTATGGGTGGACAGTTGTTTCCGCTCCCCACCTCGACAGAGAATCCATAGTAGTCGCCGACGACGTTAGCGCTCTCTTGGAGGGGTCCGCTGGTCAGAAGCGAAGGACAGGGATGCCAGCTAGTTGGCTGACTCTCCCACCAGAGGAATGAGGCGAAGACGACTATCGCTACGACCGCCACAACAGGGGGGCCCTTCCGAATCTTCCTCGTCCTTGGGTTAGGAACGAGCCACCATTGGGCAGCACCCCTTCCCGAGGATTCACCCAGTCCTCGGTTGTGGCTCCGGACTTCGTCCCAATCGTCCAGCACCCCCCCTCCTGCATTCACAATCGTGTCCGGGAGTTAAGAACATTTCCGCGCACCGGCTTGGGGGGTGATGGTTGGTCCCTTGATCGAACCCCCTCCATGTCCTCGAAGCGAACACCCATGGAGAATCGCGCCGAGCTGCGAGGTTCTTGGTCGGGTGGGCGTCATGGCCGGTGGGACGTAGGGGTAGCCGGGGTTCTTTGGCGTGCGAGCATCGCCTGAGATCCCGCAAGAACGACTAGGTCCCAGGAGCATTCGGTCCAAGTTCCTCGGCTGTGCCCACCCCGGCTACGTCAGCGCGTTGGAACCCTCGAGCTCCCTACGGTCGGGGACCCCCCGCCGGGACCGATACCCGCGGGCGGGGGGAAGGGGCCGGACCTACTTCGACGGTGGCGTACCGGTCGGGGGCGTTGGGGCTGGCGCGGTAGGCTTCCGCATCACGATCCCTGCGAGCACCACGATGACCCCCAGCACGAGCAAGGGCAGTCCTACGAGCGGCTGCGTGCTCTTGGTGGTCGCCTGGGCGGAGGAGCCGTGTATGGACGTGAAGTAGAGCAGTAGGTACTCGCCGCTCGAGGCGGAGAACGTCCCGGGGGCCCCGCTCGTGCCCGTCTGGGAGGCGGTGAAGGTGCAGTCGGGCGGAAGCACGGGTTGGCCGGAGGTGAAGGTCTCATTCGTCGTGCAGAGGTAGAGGAAGAAGGTGCCCGTGCCGTTGCTCGTCCACGAGACCACGAGCTGGATCGGCATCAGCTCGGTCTTGACCTGGCACTCGATAGGTGGAGGGCCCCCCGCGGGGAAGTTGGGCAGGTAGTTGTCCCCCACCGATCCGCTGCAGACCGATTGCGGGAACAGGGGATACTCGAGGACGACGGCGCCTATGATCGCCAACACCAACCCTACGGCAAGGACTCCCGAACGCACCTTGGACCACCACTATTGGAAGAGAGTTCGTCCTTCATCTATGTTACGGTGGCTCTCGCGAGGTGCGTCCGCGTGCGTTTCGGTGGGGGCATCTTTAAAGAGATGTGGTATATGCCCCGCTCGTGCCCACTGCGAAGCGCACCGATGAGGTCTCCCTGGTGCCCATCCCGACCCGGTTCTTTGTCACGAGTGGCCGCGCAATCAACAAGACGAGCGAGCTCAATGCGTTCGATCTTGCGTTGCTGAAGGCCGGCATCGGAGAGCAGAACCTCGTCAGCGTCTCGAGCATCCTTCCCGACGGGGTGCGACAGGTGGAACGCCGCCCCCTCCCGATGGGGGCCATCGTGCACTGCGTCCTCGCCCGCCATGGGGGCGGCGAGGGAGAGGTCATCAGCGCCGGCATCGCGTACGGGTTCCGGGAGGATGGACGCGGCGGGTACGTCGCCGAGGGTCACCTGCACGGCACGCAGAAGGCGCTCAAGGAATTCCTCCGCTGGCGTATGGAGGAGATCGCTCACTTCCGTGGCGTCGAGCTCAAGAAGATCAACTACCGCACGGAGGAGCTCCAGATCCCCATGGACCACTACGGGGTCTGCATCGCCGCGTGCGTCTTCCTGAAGTAGGTTCCGACCGGACCAGCGACCGCGCGCGTTAGAGCGCTCGGGCCATCGTATAGGTGTCCAAGACCTTCTCGAACCCGTTCGATTCCAGGGCGGGAACCGTGGGGGCCAGGTAGTCGGGCACGGGCGCCACGATCTCCCTCGTCGACGACCGCGCCAACCAGTCGAGCGCCGACAGGGTCAGACCGTACACCTCCGAGGGCGGGATCCCGGCGCTGAGGGCGGGTAGGAAGAGGAATCCAGGGTCCCCCGCGCCCGAACGGTAGGCGCGTGCATAGCCTCGGGTCCCTCCGCCATCCCCGGCGATCCAGGTGGCGTTCTCGGACCATTGGGGAAGGGACGTCAGCTCCGTTCCCGAGAGGCACCCCCGCGGGGGAGGTAGGACCCGGCGGAGTTTCTCGGGGGTGTTGGCGGTGCACCAGGCCGTTGCCGCCTTCAGCTCCTCGCGGGTCGTCACCGGACGGACCGTCCCGGGGATGGCGGAGCGTGGTCCCGGCCCCGATGTCTTCCGGCGATACCACCCCACCGTCTGGAGGATCTGGTAACCGCGGGCCCGATAGAGGCGGTAGGCCGATGCGTTCTCGCATTCGACGTCCAGCACGGCCCACGGCCGGTGCCGACGCCGGATGGAGTCCTCGGCGATGTCCAGAAGGCGGGTGGCGACCCCCTGCTTTCGATGCGAGGCCTCCGTGCCCACCGCGGCGACGTACCCGGACTCCCGGAGGTAGAGCACGATGGTGGTCCCGACCACCTTCCCTCCCGCCCGGGCGGCGAGGAACGTCACCGGGCTCCGATGGAGGAGCCCCAGGAACCGAAGGAACGCGTACCCCGCCCCGCGGAAGGCCCGGTCCATCTCCCGCGGTGCCCGGACCTCCATGCCGAGGAGGTAGTCCACGGGCCCGAGGTTCCGGACGACGAAATCGAGATAGGAGCCGCGGTCCGCGCGACGGGCCCCCCCGAACTCGATCGCGGGGGCGGGCACGGGATCAGAGGAGCCGGCGGAGGAGGATCTTGTCCTCGAGGCTCGCCTCGATGACGAGCTTGCGGGTGACGAGGGCCTTCATCGGGCCGATCTCCTTCTTGACGAGCCCGTTGAACGTCTCCCGGTCGGTGATGATCTTGACGTCCGGCTTGGTCCCGTCGGCCTTGACCGGCAGGGAGAGCTGGGAGTCCTTCAGGATGATCTGGAAGGTATCCCCGTCGGTGAGATGGAGCTCGATGGTGCGGCGGATCTCGCGGAGCTCCTGCTTCACGGCCGGGTTCCGATGGACATGGCTGTTGAACCGGTCCACCATCGACACCAGGGTCTCTTCGATCATTCCACGAAGTCCTCGAGAGGTCGGAGGCTCGGGGTTCTATTAAGGGTGTCGAACGTCTTCCACGACCGCCGGACCCAGCGGGGGATCTTCCCACCCTGCACGAGCGCCTCGACGCAGTCCCGGGTGGTCCGGTCGGACGGGTAGCCGCTCCCGAGCGCGAGCCCGCTCTGGCGCCGGATCCGCTCGATCGCCCGGTCGCGCGTCACCTTCGCGACGATGCTGGCCGCCCCCACGAGCGGCAGGTCGCGGTCGGCCTTGTGGCGGGAGAGCACCCGGACGTTCCCGCCCTGCTCCTCGACCCGGGCCCGGAGGACGCGTCCGAAGCGCTCGGCGTCCGGGTCGCACGCGTCCACCTCGACCCGGTGTGCGCCCAGCCGGACCACCAGGCTCGCCATCAGGTCGACCTCCAGGAGGTTGAGTTTCCCCCGGTGGACGTACCGGTCGATCCGCTCAGGGGAGGCGGACGCGGTGGCCCACGACCCGTGCTGGCGGAGGAGCCCGAAGATCCGGCGGCGTTCCGACGGGGAGAGGAGCTTCGAGTCGCGGACCCCGAGCTCCACCAGCTTCCGGGCATCCGTGTCGGTGTAGTCCGGGAGGGCGAACGCCCCGACCACCAGCGGGCCCACGAGGCTGCCGCGCCCGGCCTCGTCAAGCCCCACGTGTACCGTGGTCCGGTCGCTCACGCCGGGGGGAACTTCGGCCCCCACTTTACCCTGCCGTGCCGGGGCCTACGAGCAGCCGCTGGTGCTCCCGCACTGCGTGCACGCGTAGCAGGTGCCCGAGCGGAGCATGATGCCTCCGCACGAGGGGCACGAGGGAGAGTCCTCGGTCTGGTCGACCACCGTGTGGCCCTCCGCGAACGCCTCCAGGGGCTTCTCCTTGAAGCTCGTGGACGCGGTCGACGGCGGAGGGGGGCTCGGGGTGGAGTTGTTCCCCTCCTCGTGGGCGGTGAGTCCGATGGACGCGCGCTCCTCCTCGCTCAGGAACTCGAGGGCGAGCCAGCGGGCGACGTAGTCGGGGATGGACTTCGCGATGCGGATCTTCGGGTTCGTCGTCATCCCGGCGGGTTCGAAACGCATGTGGGCGAGCTTCCGCACGAGGTCCTTCAGGGGCACCCCGTGCTGGAGCGCCATGCTCATGGAGATGCCGAGGGCGTCCATGAGCCCGTTGACCGTGGAACCCTCCTTCGTGACCCGGAAGAAGATCTCTCCGGGCCGCCCGTCCGGGTAGAGCCCGACGGTCACGTAGCCGTCGTGCCCGCCCACGGAGAAGTGGTGGGTCTTCGCGGCCCGTGCATCGGGAAGGCGCTCGCGCGCCGGGTGGCGGAGCTTCGCGTCCGCGGCACGGCCCTTTCCCGTCTCGTAGGGCTGGCTCGCCTTGCAGCCGTCCCGGTAGATGGAGACGCACTTGACGCCCTGTTTCCAGGCCTCGAGGTAGATGTTCTCGACGTCGTCCACCGTGGCCTCGTTCGGGAGGTTGATCGTCTTCGAGGCGCCTCCGGAGAGGAAGGGCTGGACGCTGGCCAGCATCTTCAGGTGGCCCGTGGGGGTGATGATCCGCTTCCCGCCGCTGTAGCCGAGCGCGGTGTCGAAGACGGCCAGGTGCTCGGGCCGGAGCCCGGGGGCTCCCTCGACCCCGCCCGTCGTCTCCACGTGCTTGACGATGGTCTCGACCGCCGCGGCGTCGTAGCCGAGCGACCGGAGGGCGTCACGCACGGCGGCATTGACCATCCGCATCGTGCCGCCGCCGACCAGGTTCTTGATCTTGACCAGCGCGAGCTCGGGCTCGAGCCCGAGGGTGTCGCATCCCATGAGGAGCCCGATCGTCCCCGTCGGGGCGATGACGGAGATCTGGGCGTTGCGGTATCCCCAGGTGTCGCCCTCCTCGACGGCGCGCGCCCAGCTCTGCTGGGCGGCCTCGGCGAGCCGGCCGATGAGGCCCTCGGCGCGCGGGAGGCGGTGGGCGGCGTCCTGGTGCTTGCGCATGACCCGGAGCATGCTCACGCGGTTGCGCTCGAAGCCGGCGAAGGGACCGATCCGGCGCGAGATCTCCGCGCTCGTGAGGTACCCCTCCCCCGAGAGGATGGCGGTCAGGGAGCCCGCGATGGCACGGCCGTCGTCGGAATCGTAGGGGATCCCGAGCCGCATCAGGAGCGAGCCGATGTTCGCGTACCCGAGCCCCAGGGGGCGGTAGGCGTGGGAGTTGTCGGCGATGGTCTTCGTGGGGTAACTCGAGGCGTCCACGATGATCTCCATCGAGAGGATGAACGTCCGGACCGCCTTCTTGTAGAGCTCGATGTCGAAGTCGCCGCTCGGGGTCAGGAACTTGACCAGGTTGAGCGAGGCGAGGTTGCAGGCGGAGTCGTCGAGGAAGAGGTACTCCGAGCAGGGGTTGGACGCGTGGATGCGCCCCGAGTTCGGGCACGTGTGCCAGTCGTTGGTGGTGTCGTCGTACTGGACGCCGGGGTCGCCGCAGCGCCAGGCGGCCTTCGCCATGTCCCGGAAGAGCTCCCGGGCCTGGAACGTCCCGGCCACCTTCTGGGGCTCGGTGACGTAGTGGGTCATCCAGGTGGTGTCCCGCCGGACGGCCTCCATGAAGGTGTCGGGGATGCGCACCGAGTGGTTCGCGTTCTGGTAGGAGACGGACGCGTAGGCGTTGTCCGGGTCGGTCCCGTCGAAGTTCGGGTTGTAGCCCTCGCGGATGAGGGCCGACGCCTTCTCCTCCTCCTTGACCTTGGACTGGATGAACTCTCTGATGTCGGGGTGGTCCGCGTTCAGGATGACCATCTTGGCGGCCCGCCGCGTCGTGCCGCCGCTCTTGATCACGCCGGCGAGCGCGTCGAAGGCGCGCATGAACGAGACCGGGCCGCTCGCGATCCCGCCCCCGGCGAGGTGCTCGCGGGAGGAGCGGAGGTTCGAGAAGTTGGTCCCGGTGCCGCTCCCGCCCTTGAAGAGCAGGGCCTCGCTCCGGGCGAGGTCCATGATCCCCTCCATGGAGTCCCCGAGGGACTGGATGAAGCAGGCCGAGCACTGGGGGACCTCGCGGACGCCCACGTTGAACCAGACGGGGGAGTTGTGCGAGCCGAACTGGTGGAGGATGAGCCAGGAGAGGTTCTCCTCGAGGACCTCGGACTCGTCCTCGGTGTTGAAGTAGCCCAGCCGGAGCCCCTGGACCGCCAACCAGTGGGTGACCCGGCGGATCATCATCTCGACCGAGTTCTCCCGCTTCCCGTTGACTAGGCGGAAGTACTTGGAGGCCGCGATGTTGAGCGACATGTCGCTCCAGGTCTTGGGGGTCTTGACCCCCTTCATCTCGAAAATGATCTGGCCGGAGGAGCTCTTGATGGAGGTGTCCCGGAACTCCCACTCGACCGTGTCGAACGCGCTCTTGCCGCGCGGAAGGATGCGCGACAGAGGGATCACCGCCTTGCGTTCCGGCATGTTCCCTACGGCGTGGTCGTGTGCTCCAATGGAGCCGGATTTACGGCGTGTAGCGGCCATACGTGGTGAAGAGAAACCTCCCATCCCCGTAGTAGGACCTTGGGTAAATAAAGGCAAGCTTTTCTGGGCTAGACGACGAGCCCAAAACGACGCAAAGCCTCTACCAGACCCCCCCCATTGCTAGACCTTGTCACGTACCCTGCGGCGGCCTTCGCCGGGGCCATCGCCTCGGGAAAGCTGACCCCCACGGCAGCCGCTTGGAGGAGCTCCACGTCGTTCTCCCCGTCCCCCGCGACGAGGCAGTCCTCGACCGTGAGGCCGAGGGGTTCGAGCGCCACGCGGGCGGCCGGGAGCTTGCCCGCCGTGGGCTCCATCAGGTGGATCGCGAAGCCGGTGTTCTCGACCCGTACGCCCATGCCCTCCACCAGCTTCCGCACCTCCTCGGCGTCCACGGTCGGCTCCAGCGAGACCTCGGTCTCCCTCCAACGATCGGTGAAGAGCCGCTGGACGTGGAGGTGCCGTTCCAGCACCTCCAGCGCCCGGAGCCCCGGCTCCCGGTGCCCGAGGTGGACCACCTTCTTCTCGTTGAAG
Source organism: Thermoplasmata archaeon (assembly GCA_021790425.1). Taxonomy (GTDB): domain Archaea; phylum Thermoplasmatota; class Thermoplasmata; order Lutacidiplasmatales; family UBA184; genus JAJYEA01. The sequence continues at coordinate 9,831 of JAJYEA010000012.1, forward strand.
TAGACGAGCCCCCCATTCTCGGCGATGATGGGGGACTTGAGTCCGAGGAAGCGGTGGAGGGCGAGCGAGATCGGGAGGACGTTGCCCGTGGCCATCAGCACGGGGATCCCCCGGGCCTCGACCTCCATCACGGCCCGCGCGGCGTCGAAGTTGAGGCGCCGCCCGGTCGTCGTCAGGGTGCCGTCCACATCGACGATCACCCCCCGGATCGGTCTCCGTGGGAGGGGGCTGTCCATGCCCGGCGGCAACCCCTCCGATGGAAAAGAGTTATGCCTCCCCACCCCTGAGGACGCGCGTGTCCGACATCACCACGACCGCGGCGAAGCTGCCGGCCGATGCGCGAGCGTACGTTGCCCCCTCCACGATCTTCCGCGCCCACCTCGAGAGCCTCCTCGAGGGTCTCCGCGGCAAGGGTCTCTCCCGGGACGAGGCCCTGGCGGGGCTCTTCCCGAACACCATCCTCCCCCTCGAGACCTACGAGGACGTGGTCGCCGCGCTCTACTCGCGGGCCCACGTGCTCTTCTTCGGCCCCTCCGGGAGCGGGAAGACCAACCTGGCCAAGGACCTCTGGGACCTGTTCCCCAAGGAGACCTGGGTGGTCGACGGCTGTCCCGTGATGGACCACCCGGCGAGCCTGCTGGACGAGGCGACCCACCGCGAGAACCCCCCGTGCCCCATCTGCGTCCGCCGCTTCTCCCCGGACGGGTCCCAGGACGCCCTGGACCCGGCGGCGATGAAGGCGGAGAAGGTCCCGGTCCGGTTCACCAAGCTCCGGGAGGGGTTCGGCTTCGCTCGTCTCCAGGGGTCCTCCGAGGTCTTCCCCGACCACCTCACCGGCAACGTGAACCTCGTCAAGCTCGAGCAGATCGGCGACCCCATGAACCCCCAGGTCCTCGAGCCCGGGAAGCTCCTGCAGGCGAACCGCGGCATCCTCCTGGTCGATGAGATCGGGAAGCTCCCGCTCGGGACGCAGAACGTGCTCCTGCAGGCCCTGCAGGAGGGGATGGTGACCCCGGCGAAGACGCGGGAGAGCTTCCCCGCCCGCTTCGTGGCCATCTGCACCTCCAACCTCTCCGACCTCGACAACATCAACGACCCCCTCTCCGACCGGCTCACCTCCGTGCACGTCGAGTTCAACCGGGTGCACCGCCGGAACTACCGGATCGTGGAGATCGCCCGCCCCTCCCCACCCGCCCTCTACGTTCCCGAGATCCTCGCGGACGCCGGGGTCCGGGTCATCGAGATGTGGCGGCTCAAGATGGCCGACGACAACCCCGACGTCGGGGAGGTCGGGAGCAACCGTACGATGATCGATATCCTGTTCCGCACCGAGGCCTACGCCCACCTCCGGGGCCACCCCATCGCGACCTACGAGGACCTGCAGTCGGGGCTCCTCCACGGGATGCGCGGCCGTATCCGGGCGCGGAGCGGGGACTCCTTCGAGCAGAACAGCCGTCTCGTGGAGGAGTTCCTTGCGAAGAACGTGGAAGAGATGACGAAGCGCTCCTCCGTGGTGTACTGGTGCCGGTTCTTCCGGGGCCCCCTGGGCGGGAACACCAAGGACGGGGAGTCCGTGGTCTCCGAGGGCCGGCGCCTGCTCAAGGACCAGGACCTCCGCGGCCGGGTCCGGAAGGGGGAGGAGATCTTCCCCGCCTTCCAGCGCCTGGTCCGCTACGTGGGCGACCGCGGCGGCATCCCGAAGGCCATCCACCCCGTGGACGCCGCCCTCGAGTCCTTCCAGCTCCTCGACAAGTTCTCGCTCTTCACCTGCGAGGAAGGTTCCCCGGAGGAGTGACCCCCGCCCCCTCCCCCGCACGCCGCACGAGCATGGAGGCCTCGTAGCACTCCCTCATGGCCGCGACGGAACGGCTGACCCTGCCCGACTGCACCCTCATCTCGGAGGAGCCCTCGGAGGACGACTTCCTCTCGCTGCTCCCGAAGTCCGAGCTCGTGCGCGCCCTCGCCGAGCGGGGGCTCGAGGGTGCCCGGGACCTCCTGCGTCGCGAGGAGGAGAAGGGCGGCATGCTCGCCCGGCGCATCGCCACCTTCCGGGAGCGGTTGCGCCGGCAGGCCGCGCGCTCCATCTCCCACCTCACCCGGGACTACGAGCGGAAGCTCGGGGAGATGGAGTCGGTCCGGGTGCGTTCGCGCAAGCTCCTCCAGGAGGAGGTGGACCGCCTGCGGGCCTCCCTCGACCGCGCCAAGCGGTTCCGCGGGGACGACCTCATGACGGACCCCGCGCTGCTCGACGCCGTCCGGTCGGCGTTGCTCGTCCCCTCGGATGCCCTGAAGGACGCCTTCGAGGACCACCGTTCGCTCTGGCAGAAGATCCGGGACTGGTTCGCCCACCTCTGGGAGGCGATCCTCGCCCTCTTCCGGGGGAAGAAGGCCCGGGAGGCCAAGGCCCAGAAAGCGAAGAAGGGCCGGCCGATGACGCTCGCCCGCCTCGCCCTGATGGGCCGCACGCTCTCCCCCGAGATGACCGGCGACCTCTTCCAGGACTTCACCCCGGCGCAGCTCCAGGCCCTGCAGGAGTCCGCGCGACGGAACCTCCAGGCCAAGGACCGGGAGCTCGACAAGCGGGGCGAGAAGGAGGAGGACGCCTACCGGCGCTCCCGGCAGGAGATGCAGGACGAGTCGGAGGCCGCCCGGCGCGCGATGGAGCGGTCCGCGGAGGAACGCGAACGCCGCGAGGTCGAGCAGCGGCTCTCCTCCGAGCTCAAGGAGCGCGGGTACGTCGCGGACAAGGAGGGGCGCCTCGCCGTGACCTACTCCCTGGTCGAGAAGTTCGCCGGCCTCGTGCTCTCCGAGGAGGAGAAGAACCTCCCGGAGAACCTCCGCCTCTCCCTGCGCGGGATGGCCTCCACCGGCCTCTACGAGCGCGGACGCATGCGGGAGCAGATCGAGCTCTCCCGGATGGACCTTCCCGGGTCGCTCCTCGCGAGCTACCTCCGGGGGTCCCGTCACCTCCTCGAGGAGGAGTCCTTCGTCTACCGCGAGGTGCGCTCCGAGAGCCTCCACGCGGTGCTGCTCCTGGACGTCTCCGGCTCGATGGCCGAGGGGGAGAAGCTCCCCGCCGCGAAGAAGGCCCTGCTCGCCCTCTACACCGCCATCCGGCGCCGCTACCCCGACAGCATCGTGGACATCGTCGCCTTCGACAGCGACGTGCGCGCGATGGACCTGGTCGAGCTCTGGGAGGCCTCCCCGGGCTCGTTCACCAACACGGGGGAGGCCCTCCACGTGGCCCACCAGCTCCTCCGCTCCTCCCGGGCCACCCGGAAGGAGCTCTACCTCATCACCGACGGCCTCCCCGAGTCCTACACCGCGGAGGACCGGAGCGTGAAGAGCGGGAACCTGTCCGTGGCGATGGCCTACGCCGTCTCCCGGGCCCGGGAGCTCGTGACCGTCTCCTCGCTCATCAGCACCGTCGTGCTCCTCAAGTCGGACAACCCGACCTACGAACGGGCCGCGCGCGACCTCGCCCGGGTGCTCCGGGGGTCCGTGGCCGTGACCGACCCGCGCCGGCTCGCCTTCGAGCTCCTGATCCGGTTCGCCGGCCAGTCGGTCGTCGAGCAGCACGTGGTGGCCCCCGAGGAGAGCCGCGCCCCGGGACCCAAGCCCTCGATCGCCGAGACCATGGCCCGCGGGACCACCTCCAAGGACCGCCGGAGGGCCCGGCGGCAGGCCCAGGCCGGCGCCCCGCCCTCCTAGGGGGGACCCCCGGACGCCCCGCGCGGGCGAAGGTCACCTTTTCAAGCCGCGCGGTCTCCCGGCCCCTGCCCATGGAGTTGCCGCGCACCCCCACCTTCCGGACCTTCACCACGCCCGGAGGGCTCGAGGTCTTCCTCGCCCCCATCCCCGACTCTCCCGTGGTCTCTTCGTGGATGTGGTACCGCGTGGGGTCGCGGAACGAGCACCCGGGGATCACCGGCGCGGCCCACTGGCTCGAGCACATGCTCTTCAAGGGGTCGGCCCACTACGCCACCGGCGAGATCGACCGGGCCATCGTCGGGACGGGCGGGTACCTCAACGCCTTCACCGACTCCGACTTCACGGCCTACCTCTCCATCGTCCCCCGGGAGCGGGCCGAGCTCCCGATCGCGATCGAGGCGGACCGGATGACGGGCGCCACGATCCCCTCCGGCGAGCTCGACAGCGAGCGCTCGGTGGTGCTCTCGGAGCGGGAGATGAACGAGAACAACCCGGGCTTCCGGGTCGACGAGGAGCTCCACGCGCTCTCCTTCCACGTGCACCCCTACCGTTGGAACACGCTCGGATACGCCCAGGACATCCGGTCGATGGACCGGGACAAGCTCGTCGGCTTCTACGAGCGCTACTACGGCCCCGCGAACGCCTCGCTCGTCGTGGCGGGCGGGTTCGACCCCGCCACCATGCGCTCCTTCATCGAGCGGAAGTTCCGCAAGGTGGAGCGCACGGTCCACCCGCCCGACGTGCGGGCCCACGAGCCCCCCCAGCGCTCCCGGCGCGAGGCGACGCTCCACGGGCCGGGGTCCACCCCCATCGTGAAGGTCGGATGGCACGCGCCCGAGGTCGGGAGCGATCTTGCCCCCGCCGCCATGCTCCTCGAGATGCATCTTGGCGGGGAGGCCCCGCTCTTCACTCCCGGCCACGCCTGGGAGCGCTCCCGGGAGCACCCCTCCTCCGCGCTCTACCGGTCCCTCGTCGACACCCGGCTGGCGGTCAGCGCCGGGTGCGAGTGGGGAACGACCATCCAGCCCGGTCTCTTCAGCGTCTATGCCCGGGCAGCCCCGGGGGTGTCGGCCGCGCGCCTCGAAGCGGCGCTCGAGGAGCAGGTTCGCCGGGTGACGAAGGAGCTGCTCTCCGCCGCCGAGCTGCGGGAGCTCCGCCAGCGCCTCTTGATCAACGCATCCATGCTCTGGAGCGGCACTTCCATGATCGCGTTCCGGCTCGGGTATCTCCGCTCGCTGGGAGGGCTCGCGCTCGAGCGCCGTCTCCTCTCCCGCGCGTTGGCCCTGCGCCCCGCCGACCTGCGCAAGGCGGCCCAGCAGCTCTTCGATGGCGGGTCCACCGTGGTGCGTTACCTCCCGGAGGGCTCGTGAGCAGCCCCTCCCCCTTGCTCCTGCCGGAGGCAAGGGACCTCGCCGCCCGCCTGGCGGAGCCTCGGTGGGGACCCTACCCCCGTCCCCACTACGATGGCTTCTCCGTCCCGAACGTGGCCGCGACCGCATTGAAGTCGCTCACGGGAGCCCCTCCCCCTTCGGGGTCCCGTCTCCCGCCCCTCGCGTCCGTCTACCCGAGAACGGAGGGCGCCCAGACCGTGGTGGTCTTCCTCGTGGACTCCTTCGGGTGGAACGTCCTTTCCGGCCTCGAGTCCCACGCGCGCACCACCACGGAGCGGGCCGTGGCCTCGAAGGTCCTTCCCTGTGCCTGGCCCCTCACGACGGTCTTCCCGAGCACGACCTCCTCCGCGCTCCTCAGCCTCTCGACCGGGACCGCCCCGGGGACCCACGGGGTCGTGGGCTACACCGAGTACTTCCCGGCCTGGGGGACGATCCTCAACACGCTCAAGATGACCCCCTCCTGGGGAGGGCCGCGCGACCTCGCGGCCGGGCAGGGGTTCCGGCCGAGCGACCTGCTGCCGGTGCCGACGGTCTTCCGCGCGACATCCCCCACCCTCGCCCTCACCAAGGAGGAGTTCGGGGGCACGGCCTTCACGAAGGCCCTCTACGACGGGGCCCCCTTCCAGGGGTACATCTCCCTCTCCGACCTCGCGATGCACCTCGGGACCGCACTGGGCAAGCCCGCGGCGCAGCGCCCGCGGCTTATCTGGGCCTACTGGGACCTTCTCGACGCGGTCCACCACGTCCACGGCCCGACCCAGGAGCTCGCGACCCGCGAGCTCACCCACCTCTTCCTCGCCATGGCCTCGGTGGCCTCCGCGCTCACTCCCGAGCAGCGGGAGGGCGTCTCGTTCCTCGTCACCGGGGACCATGGGCAGATCGCGGCCGACCCCGCGCGGGCGTTTCCGGTGCACGAGGACCCCGCCCTTCTCTCGCTCCTCCGGCGCCCCCCATCCGGGGAACGCCGCGCCGCCTTCCTCGAGGCCCGGGAGGGACGACGGGACGATCTGGAGCGCTACCTCCGCGCCCGGGAAACGGACGGGTGGGTGACTTTCACCGTCCGCGAGGTCATCGAGGGGGGGCTCCTGGGGCCCGGTCCGCACCATCCGGAGCTCGCCGACCGTCTCGGCGACTTCCTCGTCCTGCCCCCGCCCGGAGGCGCCTTGTACTACCGCCCTCCGGGCCGGCGAGGACCGGAGGAGCACTTCCTTCGGGGCGCCCACGGCGGGTTGACCGTGGACGAGCTCCTGGTCCCGCTCGTCTCCACCACGTTCGACCAGATGGCGGGGTGGGACCTGTGAGATCTCTCCTTCGCGTCGAGCGGCACGACCTCGGGGGCGGAGTGACGCTCTACACCCAGGGGGCGATCGCCTCGTCGCGCATCACCGTGGCCTCCTGGATCTCCCCGGCAGGGTCCTCCCGCGACCCCCCCGGGAAGGAGGGCCTCGCCGCGCTCACGGGACGGCTCCTGGTCACCGGCACCCGGAAGTGGGACAAGCGGGAGCTTGCCCGGCGGCTGGACCGGATCGCCGCCACCCTCTCCGTGGACGTGTCCTGGGACGGCGTCACCGCCGAGATCACGGGCCCCACGGTTGTCGAGCAGGAACTGCTCGACATCCTCTCGGAGGTGGTCGCCCATCCGCGGTTCGACCCGGCCGAGGTCGTCCGGATCCGTACCGCCATGGAGGAGCGCCTGGCCCGGGACGCGAGCCAGCCGAGCCACCGGGCCGAGCGGGCATTCCTCGAGACGCTCTTCCCCGAGGGCCATCCCTACCACCGGAACCCGGGCGGGAACCGGCGCTCGGTGCGCGCGCTCCGTCCCCGGGACGTCGCGGACTTCCACCATCGCAATTACCGCACGGGCGGTTCGAAGATCGTGATCACCTCCCGCTCGGAGGAACGGGCGGTCCTGCGGGCCGTGAAGGCCCGGATGCCGCCCCTGCCGGACGGGACGACCACGCGCCCCTCCCTCCCGGGCCGCACGCCCCCGGGAGCCCCGCGCGAGATCGCGCTCCCGATCGCGGGCTCCCAGCAGGTCGAGATCCTCGTCGGGGGCATCGCCCCATCGAGGACCCACCCGGCCTTCTCTGCCCTCCGGATGGGGAACGAGGTCCTGGGGGGCCGCCCCATCCTGTCCCGCCTCTTCCAATCCGTGCGGGAACAGGAGGGTCTTGCCTACGACACGGAGAGTGACGTCACGATGCTCCCGGAAGGGGGGTTCTGGAGCGCCGCGGCCGGAACGGGTGCGAAGACCGTGCGGCGGGTCCTGGGGATCCTGCAGCGCGAGACCCGCCGCATGATGACCCAGCCGGTCTCCCCCGAGGAGCTCCACGCGATCCGGGAGAGCTTCATCGGAAGCTTCCTCCTGCACACCGACACCCCGCTCGCCGCCCACTCCTTCGCGGACGAGGTCGCGACGTACGACCTCCCGCCCGACCATTTCGAGACCTGGCCCGCGGAGCTTCGCCGTCTCACCCCCGAGGACATCCGCACCGCCATGGCCGAACATCTCGAGGGATGGGCGCGGCCCCTGGTGGTCGTCGCCGGGCCCCCCGAGGGGGTCCGGTCGATCCGCGGAGGCTAGCGTGCCCCCCCGCCCCCCGCCGGACAAGGCGGCCGAGGTACCCGCCCAGGACGCCCTCACGGCGCTCTTCACCGAATCGATCCGGGGGGCCGACGCCTACGCCGCCGTCATGCGCGCCGCCCGGCGCGACGGGGAGGCGCTGCGGGTCGGCAACCGGTTCCTGCGCTCGGACAAGCTCAAGGAGGTGGCCTTCGTGGCCGCCGGCAACGCGGCCGCCCCCATGGCCTCCGCCCTGGTGCGGAGCCTGGGCGACACGGTCACCCAGGGGCTCGTCATCGGTCCCGAGGCTCCGCCCGAGGGATTCCCCTTCCGGTCCCGTCTGGTCCGGGAGCCCTTCCTCCCCTCCCCGGAGGGGATGGAGGCGGCCACCGAAGCGCTGGAGCTCGCCTCGGGACTGGGCCCGGGAGACCTCTTCATCCCCCTGCTGTCCCCGGGCGCCCTCGGGATGCTCGCCCTCCCCCCCGAGGAGCTGGGGCTTGATGCCTACCGCAGCCTCGTGCAGGAGGCGGCAGAGCGGGCCCTTCCTTGGGAGTCTCTGGGGGCAATGGTCCGTGGGCTCTCCCGGACACAGGGCGGACGGTTGGCCGCGGCCGTCCGCGGGGCTCCCATAGAAGCCCTGGTCGTCGAGCGGGGCGAGGGCGGCGCCGAGGTGGGAGCGGGCCCTGCGAGCCCACCTCCCGCGGACACGGGCGCGAAGTGTCGTCAGGCGCTCGAGTCGCTCGGACGGTGGTCCACGCTCCCTTCCCGAGTCCGGGAGGGGGTCGCGGTGCCCCCCGTGATCGACATGACGCTCGGCCACGCCCCCCACACGGTGGTCGTGGGCGGCCCGGCCGACGCCCTCGATGCCGCCGGTGTCGAGTCCGCGACCCGTCGCCACCGCCCGAAGCTGGTGGCGCTCCACGATCCCTCGGGACCCGAGGGGGCCGCCCGGCACCTGCTCGACGCGCTCGAGGTCGAGATCCGCAAGCCCTCCGACCGCAACTCCCGCGGGGTGGCCGTCTTCTCGGGGCTGAGCTTGGGCTCCGTGGAGGGTCGCGAGACCTCCGCGCTTCTCCGCGACTTCCTGGTGGCGGGGCAGAAGCACGTGACGCGGCGGGAGGTCTCCCTGGGGGTAATTTACACAGGGGGGTCGATCCGACCCGGGATCGCGCAGGCGACGGGGACCGCGGGCGCCCACCAGGGGCCCGACCTTGCCAAGATGAAGGGCGGGTTCACGGATGTCGGTATGCTGGGAGTTGCTTGGTACTCACTAGAGTAAGCCTCCCCGTATTCCGGAAAAAGACCCTCCTTTATAGGGGTCGTATTTATAGTCTCGGGTGGCCTAGTCATGCATGCGCATTCCATGGCCGAAGCTACGGGGCATCCCCCGGTCCACGGTGAGTCCCGGGAGGAACCGAAGCGCGATCATGCGCTCCGGGTCCTCGCCGAGAAGCTTTCGGTCTCCCCCGAGGTAGCGGGGAAGCTCTATTCCTCCGGTCTCAAGACCGCGGATGCCGTGCATTCCGCCCCGACGGAGGCGTTGACCGCCGCCGGCCTCTCCGAGGAGGACATCGCCCGGGTCCACTCCCAAGTGGAATTCGATGCCGCCTCCCCAGATGCCCGTCTCGAGCAGTGGCTGGAGACGAAGGTACGAACGAGCCGGAAGGGCGCCTCGCATCGCAAGGGACGTGCCCGGACGACGGAGTCGGACGAGCTGTTCCAGCGATGGGTCGCTGGTGACGATTCCGCCTTCGCCCCCTGGCTGCAGCCTGAAAAGCCCGCTCACCCGGAGACGCCCGCTACGACTTCCGAGCCGGCTCCCGCTCCCGCGGAGACACCTCCATCGCCGGCTTCGCCCACCGCTCCCGGCGAACCCGCCGCGGAAGCTCCCAAGGCGCCCGAGCCCACTTCAGAACCTGCCCCCGTTGCACCCCCGGCGGCGCCTGCGGAAGGGGTCGCTCCTCCCGAAGCGCCGGCGGTGGCTCTTCCCGGGGAGGAGTCCGAGCGGAAGCTGGCGGGTTGGGTCGACGGCCTGAGCAACCGGATCGGGGCGCCGGGCACCGACATGGAGGCGCTCCTGAAGGAGGGCCGCCAGTTGGCGCAGGAGTACCAGGCGCTCATCCGTCGCAACCGGGAGATGGACGAGGAGCTCTCCCACGTCAAGAAGGGGTCGGTGGCGGTCATCAAGTTCGTTCGCAGCAAGGAGGCGCGTCTCCGGGAGGAGGCGATCGCCGCCAAGGAGGAGGAGATGCAGGGCCTCCGCGCCCGCATCGCCGATCTCGAGTCCTCCTCGCCGTCCGGGGGCGCCAAGCCGGAGGGTCCCGCCGAAGGGAAGGGATCGTGGAGCTCCGACAAGACCTCGCCCGCCGCGCTCGCCCCGATGGTCGAGGCGCTCAAGTCGAAGGAGCGTCTCCTCAAGGCCCGCGAGGAGGAGCTTACCGCGAAGCTCGACGAGGTCAGGGTCCGGTCCGAGGAGTTCGAGCGCAAGAAGGCCCCCCTCGCGATGCGGGAGGAGCAGATCGTCAAGTGGGAGGAGGAGGTGAAGCTCCGCGAGGCGGAGCTCAAGTCGAAGATCCTCAAGTACGAGGCCGACCAGAAGGCGCTCCAGGACCCCGAGATCCTAGAGAAGCTGAAGCACCTCGCCGACCTCGACGGGGAGATCGCCCACCGGGAGTCGGAGGTCAAGGCCCGGGAGGAGTTCCTCACCCGGAAGCTCGAGGAGCTGCAGGGGAAGGAGAAGGAGGTGGTCGATGCCGAGATCGCCCACGCCGAGGACGAGATCAAGGTGGAGCGCACCTCGGAGCGCGCCCGGACGGGCGTCGCGCGGCTGGACGACCTCCTCTACGGCGGGCTCCCGCTCGGATGCAACGTCCTCATCAACGGGGGCAAGCACACCGGGAAGGAGGTCCTCGCCAAGTTCCTCGCGGCCGAGGGGCTGAAGAAGGGGGTGCCCGTCCTCTGGGTCCTCACCGACACCGACCCCGCGATGGTCCGCGAGGAGATGTCGCTCATCCTCAAGACCTACGACGAGTACGAGCGGCGCGGCCTCGTCCGCTACATCGATCTGTACTCGCTCACCCTCGGGACCGCGAAGCCGGAGCCGAACGTCATGCTCATCCAGATCCAGGACGCGACCGCCCTCGCGGAGCTCTCCAAGGCGGTCGATGCCGTGAGCGCGGACTTCCTCAAGATCTCCCGCTACTACCGGCTCGTCTTCCAGTCCCTCTCCACCGTGACCGCCTACCTCGACACCCGGCAGACCCTCGCCTTCCTCCAGGCCTTCACCGGCCGCCGGCTCCGCGAGAAGGTGGTGGCCTACTACCTGCTCGAGACCGGGATGCACGAGGAGGGGGACATCGAGATGCTCGAGCACGTGATGTCGGGCTCGTTCAACATGAAGGTGGAGTCCCTGAAGACCTTCCTCTCGGTCAAGGGAGTGGTCGACGAAGTGCAGTCCCGCGCCTGGGTGAACTACAACTTCACCCGCAGCGTCTTCTCGATGGGTTCGTTCTCGCTCGACCACATCCGGTAGACGGGCATGGGGGGCCGTTGGGCCCCGGGTCACCATGAAGATCCCTCGGCGTGGCTCCGCTCCGGTGGCACGGCGGAAGATGCCCACAGGAGGCTCGCCGGTCTTGGTACGGTGGTTATATAGTACCGGCGGGTTCCACCTTTCGCCAGGCTAGACCGGGGGGTTAGGCGTCCCCTTGTACACCAAAATCGTCTTCAGTGGGGGTGACAGTTCGGAGCGACACCACGCGGTGAGAATTGCCCATCCTACATCCGATGACCATCCCGTCCCACCGGGCCGGATGCATCGCGACGGGTTTCCGGAGGGAAGCCCTAGCGGTTATCCATCGCGGGAACCAGGCGAGGTCCTGACGGGAGCAGCCCTACCGTGACAGACCGGCGCTGGTGGGGAAGCGGGACTGAGGGTCGGGGTGGGGCTACAGTTCTTATCGCGGGGCGGCCATCCGGACGCGCCTGGTACCGACCTGTCCGTGTCACGCCGTAGGAGAGCGGGAGGAGCGCGCGCGGAGCCGCTCCTCCTCCATCGCCTCCCAGATCGCGGGGTCGAGGTATCGTAGCTTCTGGAACGTGTTGCCCACGAGCCATTCGCCCCCGTCGAGGGCGACCACCTGGCCGGTGATGTAGGAGGAGGTGTCGCTCACGAGGAAGGTGGCGAGGTCGCAGAGCTCCTCGTGGGTCCCGAAGCGTCCGAGGGGGATGCTCGAGGCCGCCTCGTCCTCGAAGGATGCGGTGGGCATGAGCCGCTCCCACGCCCCGGGGGTCGGGATCGGTCCGGGGGCGATCGCGTTCAGACGGATCCCGTGCTTCGCCCACTCCACCGCGAGCGAGCGCGTGAGCGCGAGGACGCCCGCCTTCGCCACGGCCGAGGGGATCACGTGGGCCGCCCCGGTCCACGCGTAGGTGGTCACGATGCTCAGCACCACGCCTGGCTGATGCGCCTCGATCCAACGCCGACCCGCGGCCTGGGTCACGTAGAAACTTCCGTTGAGTACGGTGCCGACAACGCTCTGGAAGGCGTTGGGGCTGAGTTGTTCGGTCCGGGCCATGAAGTTCCCGGCCGCATTGTTCACCACGATGTCGAGGCCCCCGAGCACGCGGTAAGCCTCATCGACCAGCGCCCGGTCCTGCTCCGGGTCCTTCACGTCGGTGACCTTCCAATGGGCCTCCCCTCCCTCCTTTCGGATGGCTTCGCAGGTGGCCACGAGGTTCTCTTCCTTACGCGAGGCGATGAGGACGCGGGCTCCGAGCGAGCAGAACCGGCGTGCCATGCTCCGACCCAGTCCCGTCCCACCTCCCGTGATGAGGACCCGCTTGCCCTGCAACAGGCCGGGGGAGAAGCGCCGGCTTCCGACCACGCCGTCGAGCGGCTCCACTACGTCCGTCCGCTGCGTTGGAGAGTTGGGGCTCATCGAGGTCCGGGACCGAGGAGCCGTTCGAACGTAAAAGGCTTGGGAGGTTCGGAGTTCTATGGACCCGAACTCTAGAGGGTCCTTCCCCGAAATCTGGGGTCTTCGGGATCTACCCTGACCACGATTGAGAGCACTGCTGGTTCAAGCGGGTCGGGAACCCGCGGGTTACGCAGGTGGATCTATGCCCCACCGGCCAGCTCCCGGCAGGGTGGGGACAAACGTCGACCACCTCCCTCCTTGGCGATAGGTGGTTGACACAAGGCTTATATTAACACCACATGTTAAGTTATGACGAGGAGAAGCCGGATCACCATGCCGCTGACTGAGGAAGACCGGATCGAGATCCCGATCGAGAAGGAAGGAGGGAAGGTGACGGACTTCGTGGTGAACTACGTGGCGACCATCTCGGGCAGAGACTACTCTGTTGTCCGCTACGACACCAATCATGGCTTCCCCCACAAGGGCACCTTGCGCCGAGATGGTACTTTGGAACGTAAGGAGAAGTTGCCGATGATCGATCTGCACTGGCTCACCGACCGCGCGATCGACGAACTCAAGGAGAACTGGCGGACCTACCGCCGGAGGTTCGTGAGATGAGGGAGGTAAGGGAGGGTGCGGCGGGGCGGCGCCTCGAGCAGGTCCGCCAGTTCATGCACAGGGTCATCGGCCGGCCGGAGCTCATGGATTCCTTCCCCGAGGAGGTGTACGTCCCGCTGGACACGGACGTGGCATCGCTCTTCGCGCCAGCCCGCCTGGAACTCCTCCGTGGCATATCCGAAGGGCCGAGAACGGTGAGCGACTTGGCACGCTCGGCCCGAAGGAAGGTGCCAGCGGTTTCCCGCGATCTCCGGCTCTTGGAAAAGCACGGGCTGATTCGATTCCGGGTGGAGGGCAGGAGGAAGTACGCCGAGCTGATCCGGCACTTCGTGGTCCTCCCACTGGATGTGATGTCCGGGCAAAAGGACAAACGCAGGACCCCGGCACCGTAGTCCGGTCCTTGCCGCCCGAACCCACCCTTGGCGGTATCCGTCCTATCCTCCCCAGTCGACAGGGGCGTCTTCATGCCGATTGTATGGTCAGGTCCACTGGGGCCCGAGGGTTCCGGAGGGATGGGACCTGCTCCTTGGGCCTGCGGGTGGAGATGCGCGGGTGTCCTCACGACCCCGGGGGGCACCCAACAACAAGACTACTTCCGCTTCGAAGGTTCCGCGGGCGCATCGCGGTCGAAGTGCGGCATCCCCTCGGGAAGCACCAAAGAGAACTCGACCAGGCCCTGTACCTTGCCGTCGGACTTCCAAGGAGTCTGGTAGATGAGCTTCCTCTGTCCCTTCTTCGTAATGGTGTAGACATTGGGCTTGCCGGAGGCGAGGATCTCCTTGAGCTTCTGTTGCGACTCCGGAGTGTGGCACTCGAGCATGTTCTTGCCGATGAGCCCCTTCCCCCCTTCTTGGGCGAAGGTCTCCGCGGCCCTCGCGTTGACGTAGAGGATCGTGAAGTCCTTCGAGCATGCCGTGATCGCAAAGGGAAGCTCTTCGGGCCACTCTGCGGGGAGGGCGACGGTAGGGGGGGTCATGACATGGCCCACTACCGTCGGAACTTGAAGGCTGGCCCACCCCCATCTCGTCTGCGGGCGGCCCATCTCCATTAGGGTGGTCCCCGCGATGGGCGCTAGGGACCCCACAGGTCACAACTCGAATTTCCCGTCCGGTTCCTTCTCTGGTCCCACCACTCCCCGGCTCGGCGGCTGGCGGTCCTGCCTGCGTGCTAGTCCGGATTCGCAGACGGTCGGATGCACACCCCGACATCGTGGAGACCTCCTCATGGAGGCAGGCCAATCGTTGGGAGTGATCTCTCTCGAGGAAGGGGCGTTCCACCCAGTTGATATTTGGTCAGCGGACGCTGACGCGGGTCCCCAACAGCGTGGGCAACCACATCATCTGCGGCGGGGGCCGCTCCAGCTGCCAGTAGACGGCGATGATCTCGCCCAGATGGTGCGCCTGCTCGAAGGTGGTCTGGAAGATGGCATCCTCCAGGGTGTACTTGCCTGGCATCCAGGGTGCCTTTACCCGACGCTGGAGGGCGCGCTCATCCACTCCGGAAAGGAAACGATCGACCTCGGTCCAGACCCGGCGACGGTAGCGGGCGAGGTCGGACCAGGAGTTGATGGACTCCTTCCGTCGGGAGGGGTCCTCGAACACGTCCCAACGGCCCTGCGCGATCGCCACGAACCATGCCTCGTGGACGTTCAGGATGTGGACCAGGGTGTCCTTGATGGAAAGATGGCCGATCCCGTGGTCCTTCGTGGCCGGTTCCCACCCCAGGCGCTGGGCGGAGCGCTCGAACGTCTCGAACACCTTCTGATCGTACCGCATCAACCGTCGGACGGTCGCAACCTTCGAGGACGGAGGGGACGCTTTCGTCGCCATGTCCAGGCGAGGTCGCGAGCAGTGATAATCCTGCCTCTCCGATACGGGAGCTTCCGCGCGGTGACCGGGCCACGCGACGCGAGCCTACCGTAATCGCGGACGAAACTTGAGAAACCGGCCGTTCTCAGCGGAAAACCGGGGGGTCACCTATCCTTCCACTCGATGGTAGTCTTTAAAAGCGTCCGACGACATCTATTGTCTGACGAAAAGAGCCCAAACGTCCGACAACATGGGAGAGATCTCCGAACGCGTGACCGTCCGTATCCCGCAGGAGCTGCTCGAGAAGCTCAAGGTCATCCAGCTGGCGGAGGGTCAACCGACGATCTCGGACACGATCCGTGAAGGGCTGATCCGTTACATCGAGCTCAAGCTCGCACCGGCCAACATCAAGAAGATCGTCGTGGACATCTCGAAGCAGGACAACACCCAGCTCGAGGCTCTGGTCCAGGACGGGAGCTCCGTCTCGATCGACGACGCCATTCGCTCCGCAGTACGCGAGTACGTGCGCTCCAAGCTCTACGGCTCCCGGGAAATCCAGGAAGAGACCAACTCCACGGCCACCTAGGGGCAGCTCCGCGCATGGCCACAACCGAGGAGGCGCTGAGACGGTGGGTAGAGCGTCCCCGGGCCCTCCTCGTCGGACTGGGGGGCGCGGGAACGGAGACCGTGAGCGACATCGAGGGCCCGGGACTCCCGGAGGCCATCGAGGCCCTGGCCATCAACACCGATGGCCACCACCTCTACTCGCAGAACGTCTCCCAGAAGCTCCTCTTGGGGGAGATGGAGTTACACGGCCGTGGCAGCGGGGGGGATCGGGCGGCGGTCGCGAATCTCCTCGCGAAAGAGAAGGACCGGCTCGTCTCGGTCTTCCGTCCCTACCATCTCGTGTTCCTCTTCGCCGGACTGGGGGGAGGGACCGGAAGCGCCCTGCTCCCCTTCTGCACGGCGGCCTGCCGGGAGGCAGGGGCCCTTCCGATCCCCGTGGCCATGCTTCCCTTCGAGGTGGAGCTGGAGTCCAATCCCACCCGCCGGGAGAATGCGCAGGCCACGCTGCGGGAGATGATCGCCGCCGGGGGCTTCTTCGTCGTGCTCTCCAACGAGAAGCTCCGTCGGTTCGAGTCCCAGCCGATCAAGAGCGTCTTCCAGATGCGGAGCACGTACCTCCGCCAACTCACCCTGAGCCTGATGGACATGATCGAGCACCCTTCCGAGATCAACGTGGACCTCGCACTCGTCCGCCGCCTCATCGAGGAGGCGGGGCTCTCCACGCTGATGGTGGCCCAGGGGCACATGGGCGATCCGGAGGCGCTGCTCCACCAAGCCGTCCAGGAGAGCTTCCTGGACTTCGAGATCAACGAGCCCGGCCCGGTCCTTCTCCACGTGGAGGGCGGCTCGAACCTCTCGCTCCGCACCCACCACCGGATCCTGGAGACCTTCCGGGCCGGCCTGAAGCACCCCCGCCACTTCGTCTTCGGGACGCGCATCATGAACAACCCCTCCGACGGTGTGAGAGTGACGGTCATCGTCGGGAAGCTGAAGGCCGCGACGGTCACGCGGCTGGTCCAGTCGAGCGGGGCTCGCCAGGGGTGAGGGGCTTCCGCGCGCCAGATTAAATAGCCTCGTGGGTCTCGCCGGGGCTCGCAGGCCGAACCGAGTGCTCCCGTAGTCTAGTGGTCAAGGATAGAGGCCTCTCGAGCCTCTGACGCGGGTTCAAATCCCGCCGGGAGCATGATAAATCTTATGTCATTTTCGCATGGATTTGAACCAACATCGGTGAGAAACTCGAGGATTCTAAGCGTTGGTACTTGCACGCCCTCTCGAGTACGGGGAAAACGGGTGGGTAACAATCTATTGGGGTTGGAACAGCACGGGGGGATTTCACCCACAAAGAAGGGATCAGTGGCTATGGGTGCTCTGAACTCGCTTGGCTGGAGGAACCTGCTGACGGTCCAGAAAGACGCCTTCCTTGGTTGATAACCATCACTCCCAGAATCAATCCAGTGACCGTCCCAGCTAGGAAGAAACCGATAAACGAAGTGACTAGGCCCGACACCGCTACGAGGAGGATGACGAGCCCAGAGAGAATGCCGGGCTTCGGGCGGTAGGTGGCAACCACGCCGAGCCCCATCAACACGAGCGGATCAAGAATGCCGACTACCCCCAGACCTTCGAGCGTTCCTCCCCTCAACCCGAACACAACAGCGTTTCCAGCGAAGCCGAGGTAGGCTTGAAACAACCCTCCAGACATGAGAAAGAAACTGGCCAGATAGGTTAGTATCCCGATTCGACCCGGACGAAGATTCGTGTCAGACTGCAATTGTAGGCTGATGACCGAAGCCATTGAATAGTTGGCAGAGAGCACCAACTATCTTTACCTATCCACTCCACATTACCTGACCTCTCTTGACCAGGCGGGAAACGCCTGATATGTTTCAGCACGGAGTTCAAGCGAGAACGCTGACGTTTTGGTCCTGATCAGAAACCATCCTTAACCCCGAGGCGGGCCCCCTGGGGAGCCGCCTCGCACTGCCAGGGTTTCGATCGATAGGGATTTCTGGTCGGTGGGGGGGAGGGGTGACAGGGGCCCCTCTCGTTGTGGGCCGTGCATGAGACCCTGGATGAGCTGCGGGGCCACAGTAGCTTTGTGAGAGGCCATCGGAAAGGCTTAAGGCAATTGTAGCAATTGTCCATGTTGCCATGGCCGGTGACGTGACTACCATCACGATCCCATCAGAGGTGCTCCGCCGCCTCAAGCTCTACAAGACCGGGGGAAGAACCTACAGCGAAGTGTTGGAGGAGTTCATGGATGCGGTTCCCCCGAAGGCATTTCTTGAGTGGGCAGAGCGCGAGCTTCAGAAGCCAACCGTCCCCTATCTTGAATTTCGCAAGACGGCCCTTTCCAAGAGCCGATAGATGGTTCTCGTCACCCTAACTTCTGAGGGGCAAACATCCTTCCGAAAGCTCCCTCCTTCAGTGCGTGAGGGCTACGATCAGCTCCTGATGCAATTCATAGAGGCTCGGAGGCTCACCCTGCCCGGGGAATGGAACTGCCACCAACTTGAAGGTGGGCGGCAGCTCTGGACCTTGAAGTTGGGCCCCTATCGTGGTATCTTCCGATGGGATGGCTTTGAGGCAAGGTTCGTGCGGTTCGGCCATTTCACCACGGTCTACACTCGGCTTCCAAAGTAGGAGAGTCTGCGCGGGGACCGCTGGGTTTGAACCAAGGTTGGTTCAAATACCGCCGGGAGCATGGCCACTGGTCTAAGCATTCACTGTACCGGTCCCCATCGGAGAAGTGGGCGGTCGAGGCGAAGCCCCTTCCAGCGCAATTCCCACGTGAAGGACTTCGATGCAGGCGGCTAACCGAGCGCTTGACCTGGGTTATCAGAAGCCCACTGAAGAAGCGATCCGCAACCGCGGGCACATCTGCGTCATCATGAAGGAAGTTGTCAGCTGGTTCTGCTTGGTGTCCCGCGAGAGAGTCCCGGTGAAAGCGAGTTGTAATCAATCATTACTCTGCAGGTGGGGTGTGTGAGGCCCTTGCCATTTCCCATGTGCATCTTGACGTGGGGCGGGAGTGAATCAAGACTGCAGACCGCCTTAGAGACGCTTCTTTAAACTCCAGTCGCTCTCCCTTCGGTGATGGCTCGGAGGGAGGGGGAAGGGCGGGGGGAGTCCAATGGGACCGGAAGCGCCAACCTCGGCTTCGAGCGGACCATGTGGGCCGCTGCCGACAAGCTTCGGGGCTCGATGGACGCCGCCGAATACAAGCATGTTGTCCTCGGCCTGGTGTTCTTGAAGTACATCTCGGATGCCTTCCAGGAGCACCAAGTGAGCCTCGCCAAGAGCTACCCCGACGAGGCCGAGGACCGGGACTCCTACTCCGCCGAGGGTGTGTTCTGGGTCCCGAAGGAGGCGAGGTGGTCCCACCTCCAAGCCAACGCCAAGCAGCCAACCATCGGGAAACTTGTCGATGACGCAATGGATGCCATCGAGCGGGAGAACCCGACGCTGAAGGGGGTTCTTCCCAAGGACTACGCCCGTGCTTCCCTCGACAAGCAAAGGCTCGGCGAAATCATTGACTTGGTCGGAACCATCGGGCTGGGGGACAAGGAGAACCGCTCGAAGGACATCCTGGGGCGGGTCTACGAGTACTTCCTAGGCCAGTTCGCCTCTGCCGAGGGGAAGAAGGGCGGAGAATTTTACACCCCACGCTGCGTCGTCCGCCTTCTGGTCGAGATGATCGAGCCGTTCAAGGGCCGGGTCTACGACCCGTGTTGCGGCTCAAGCGGGATGTTCGTCCAGAGCGAGGAGTTCATCAAGGAGCATGGCGGCAAGCTCGGGGACATCTCCATCTACGGTCAGGAGTCCAACCCGACCACTTGGAAGCTTGCCAAGATGAACCTGGCCATCCGGGGGATCGAGGCGAACCTGGGAACGCACAATGCGGACACGTTTCGGAACGACCTCCACAAGGACATGAAGGCCGACTTCATCCTGGCGAACCCCCCGTTCAACATGAGCGACTGGGGCGGGGAGGGACTCAACGACGACGTGCGGTGGAAGTACGGGGTCCCTCCTCCCCGGAACGCCAACTACGCCTGGATCGAGCACATGATCCACCACCTTGCGCCCGGCGGGATTGCCGGGTTCGTGATGGCCAATGGTTCTATGTCATCACAGTCGAGTGGTGAGGGGGAGATTAGGAAGGCGCTCGTCCAAGCCGACCTTGTTGACTGTATGATCGCACTTCCAGGGCAGCTGTTCTACGGCTCGATGATCCCTGCCTGTCTCTGGTTCCTAGCACGGGACAAGGGGAACGGAAAGCTTAGGGACAGACGCAAGCGAATCCTCTTCATCGACGCCCGCAAGATGGGGAACCTCATTGACAGAAGACACCGCGAACTTTCTGACGAGGAGATATCGAGAATCTCAACGACGTTTCACGCTTGGCGAGGAAAGGAGGAAACGTCAAAATACGAGGACGCCGCCGGTTTTTGCAAGTCCGTGACGCTCGAAGATGTCGAGGCGCACGGATTCGTGTTAACGCCTGGGAGGTATGTCGGCTCCGAAGAAGAAGAGAACAATGGAGAACCGTTCCAGGACAGGATGGCGCGGCTGACTGAAACGCTTGAGAAAGATTTTGCAGAGTCCGCGCGACTCGGTGAGCAGATTAGAGCGAATCTTCGGTCCTTAGGAAAAGGCTGACGTGTCAGGCAACACGGGCAGGCATCAACAGCAGATGGGCAGATACGAGTGGGCTCGCTACGAACTTGGGACCCTCACGGCAGTCCCAATTCGAAGCGGTACTTACGTTCCAAAGAGCCAGCGAGGGAGAGGCTCGAAACTAGTCAACATGGGTGAGTTGTTCGCGAACCCCAGACTCTTTGATATCGAGATGGAACGCGTCCCCATCTCCGAAACGGACAGATTGCGTTTTGAGCTCCAAGAAGGAGATTTGTTATTTGCACGCCGTTCCATGATTGGGACGGGCGCAAGTCAGTGCTCCATCGTGCGTGCGCTCGAGCATGGCTCGGTGTTCGACTCTTCGCTGATCCGGGTCCGTGTTAACTGCTCACTTCTCGACCCGCAATTCCTGTACTATTTCTTCTGGTCTCCCGAAGGTAGAGCGGAGGTAGACTCTATTGGTCGACACGGCCCGATTTCTGGAATTACGGGGAGGGACCTTGCAACACTTCCAATCCCCGTGCCCGTCATTGAAGAACAGCGTGCCATCGCGCGCATTCTCGGCACCCTCGACGACAAGATCGAGCTCAACCACCGAGTAAACCAGGCGCTGGAAGACCTCTGCAGCATCCTGTTCAAATTCTGGTTCGTGGACTTTGGACCCGTCCGTGCGAAAGCTGAGGGACGCTGGAGGAAGGGCAAGAGTCTGTTAGGGATGCCTGCCGACATGTGGGACCTCTGGCCGAGCGAGTTCCAGCAGTCTGAGATTGGTGAAGTGCCGAAAGGATGGTCGGTAGAAGGCCTGTCAGGAATTGGGCATTTTCAGAATGGGCTTGCGTGCCAACGCTTTCCCCCACAGGATGGCAGGGCTCTTCCAGTCCTCAAGATTTCCGAACTTCGCTCCGGTACACTTAGAGGGGCGGATGTGGCCTCTGCTGATGTTCCGAAGGACTACGTCACCACGGATGGAGACCTGATCTTCTCATGGTCGGGAAGCCTCGAAGTGAAGTTCTGGTACGGAGGCAAGGCTGTTCTGAACCAACATCTCTTCAAGGTTACTTCGGAAGCGTATCCATTGTGGTTCTGCCACGGTTGGTTGCTTGAGCGCCTCGAGGAGTTCCGGGCGATAGCGGAAGACAAGGCGACGACCATGGGGCATATCCAGAGACGGCATCTCGATGAAGCATTGGTCGTTGTGCCCCCGAGAGTTGTCCTCACAGCGGCTAGCGTTGTCCTCACTCCATTGAGGGAACTAATCTTAGCTGGGGAACTTGAGAGTCGAACACTTACTGACTTGCGAGACACCCTCCTCCCCAAGCTCCTTTCAGGGGAAGTTCGAGTCAAGGTGGACGCATGACCGAAAACCCCTCGCCTGCCTTCCGTGAGGACACCGTGGAGCAAGCGACCCTCGGCTATTTCCGTGACCTGGGCTACGACACCAAGTTCGGCCCCGACATTGCACCAGATGGCGGGTTCAAGGAACGAGGGAACTGGAACGATGTCGTCTTGGCTGGAAGGCTTCGGGCCGCTATTGACCGCCTCAACCCCCACCTCACAGAAGATGCCAAAGGGGATGCCTTCCGGAAGGTTCTCCGCTCCGAGAGCCCCAGCCTGGTTGTAACCAACCGCCGCTTCCACGACTTCCTCGCAAGTGGGGTAGACGTTGAGACTCGTAGAGATGGGGGTCGCATCGCCGGGGACAAGGCCTGGCTGGCCGACTACGACCATCCCGAGAACAACGATTGGCTAGTCGTGAACCAGCTAGCCGTGATTGAGAACGGGCACAGCCGAAGACCCGACATTGTCGTCTACCTCAACGGGCTCCCCATAGCCGTCTTTGAACTCAAGAACCCCGCCGATGAGGATGCTACAATCTGGACAGCATATGCTCAACTCCAGACCTACCAAGCCGAGATCCCCTCCCTCTTCCACCCCAACGAGTTGCTGGTGGTCTCTGATGGGGTCGAGGCGAGGCTTGGTTGTCTGACCTCAAGCCGGGAGCGGTTCATGCCCTGGCGAACCATTGACGGCAAGGAGGTACCCCCCAAGGGCACGCTTGAGTTGGAAACTCTCATCCGGGGGGTGTTCGAGAAGGTACGACTCCTCGACCTCCTACGCAACTTCGTGGTGTTCGAGGACGATGGCGGGGCCATCTCGAAGAAGGTCGCAGCCTACCACCAGTTTCGTGCGGTGAACCGGGCGGTCGAGGCCACCGTCAAGGCCGCCTCGATGAAGGGTGACAAGAGGGTGGGGGTGGTCTGGCACACCCAAGGTTCCGGTAAGAGCCTCACCATGACGTTCTACGCCTCCAAGATCGCCCGCCATCCCCCCCTTGCGAACCCTACCCTCGTAGTCCTGACAGACCGCAACGACCTTGACGGGCAACTTTTCGGCAAGTTCTCGGTCTGCCATTCCCTTCTACGCCAGACTCCCGTTCAGGCCGAGGGTCGTGATGACCTGAAGCGACGTCTCAAGATAGCGTCCGGTGGGATCGTGTTCACCACGATTCAGAAGTTCTTGCCTGAGAAGGGCGAGAAGTACCCCCTCCTCACTGATCGGAGGAATGTCATCGTCATTGCAGACGAAGCCCACCGGAGTCAATACGATTTCATCGATGGGTTTGCCCGGCACATGAGGGAGGCACTTCCCAACGCCTCCTTTCTCGGGTTCACAGGTACCCCCATCGAGAAGGCGGACCGCAACACACGGGCGGTCTTCGGAGACTACATAGACATCTACGACATGCACAGGGCCGCCGAGGACGGTGCCACCGTCACGATCTACTACGAGGGACGACTCGCCCGGCTGGAACTCAAGAAGGCGGAGGTCCCCCGGATCGACCCCCAGTTTGACGATGTCACAGAGGGAGAGGAGGAAGAAACAAAGGAGGACCTCAAGCACAAGTGGGCGCAACTGGAGGCGATGGTCGGAACCCCACACCGTCTGCGCCTCCTCGCCAAGGACATAGTGGACCACTTCGAAAACCGCTTAGAGTCGCTGGATGGCAAGGCGATGGTGGTCTGTATGAGCCGCCGTATCTGCGTCGCCCTCTTCAACGAGATCCGGAGGTTGCGGCCCGAGTGGACTGACCCGGACGATACCAAGGGGTCGCTGAAGGTGGTGATGACTGGATCAGCTCACGACCCACTTGAGTGGCAAGGGCACATCCACAACAAGCAACACAGGGAGGCGCTCGCCACCCGCTTCCGCGACCCCACGGACCCGTTCAAGCTGGTCATCGTCCGGGACATGTGGCTGACCGGCTTTGACGCTCCGTCTCTGCACACGATGTATGTCGACAAGCCGATGCGGGGACATGGCCTGATGCAGACCATTGCCAGGGTCAACCGAGTCTTCAAGGACAAGCCTGGGGGCCTCATTGTCGACTACCTGGGGATAGCCGATGAACTCCGGCGAGCACTGGCGGAGTACTCCGACAAAGACAAGATGATGGCCGGGGTGCCAGTCGAGGAGGCGGTCCGTCTCATGCAGAAGCACTACGAGATCGTGCGGGACATGTACTACGGTTTCGACTGGAAGCCCTTCTTCTCGGGAACCCCCCATGAGAGAGTCGCGGTCATCCCTAGAGCCATGCAGCATGTCATTGGGCTGGAAGACGGGGAGAAACGGTATCTCAAGGCGGTCACCGACCTCTCGAAGGCCTTTGCCTTGTCGGTACCTGATGAGAGGGCTCTGGCGATCCGAGACGATGTGGGCTTCTTTCAGGCCGTCCGGGCGGCCTTGGCCAAGGCTACAGTCGAAGGGCGCAAGACCCCAGAGGAGCTTGACAGCGCCGTCCGCCAGATCGTGTCGAGGGCTGTGGTCTCTGACGATGTCGTCGACATCTTCACTGCGGCGGGGCTCAAGAAGCCCGAACTCTCGATCTTCTCGGACGAGTTCCTAGATGAGGTCCAACGCCTGCCGTACCGGAACCTTGCCTTGGAGGTTCTCCGAAAGCTGCTCAATGACGAGACCAAGGCCTGGTCACAGCGCAACCTGGTCCTGGGACGGAAGTTCTCCGAGATGCTGGAGCAGACGATCCGGAAGTACCAGAACCGAACCATGGACGCAGCCGAGGTGATCTCTTCGCTGGTTGCCCTCGCAAAGGACATGAAGGCGGCCAGGGAGCGGGGCGCCAAACTTGGACTATCTCAAGAGGAAGAGGCGTTCTACGACGCCCTCATCTCCGCTGACGCTTCCGCATTGGGGGTGTTGGGTGACGAGACATTGCGGGACATCGCCAAGCAGCTGGTCGAGACCGTGCGCAAGAACGTGAGCATCGACTGGACAGTGAAGGAGACCGTACGAGCGAAGCTTCGGGTAATGGTCAAGCGAGTGCTGAAGGACCGAGGGTATCCCCCTTCAAAGAGGGAAGAGGCGATACAGACTGTGCTCCAGCAGGCAGAGCTATTATGTGCGGACTGGTCGTGACCAACTTCACGAGAAGCTAAGCCTCATGTAGGGAGTATGGACAGAGATCAAGCGCTCAAGAAGTTCGTCAACGAACACCTAGTCGAACTCTCTGACCAGGCAGCCACAAAGGAAGTTGTCAAGCGGATGAGGCAACAGTTCTTTCAACGTTTCAGTCTCACTTCAACAGAACGGTTCTCAAATGGCGAAGTTGCAGAGTCTTTGGCTACGACGGTAGCCAAGGTCCGACGCTCCAAACCGGCCCTGGAAGTGACGACACTGTTGCTGTCGATACCATTCATCAAGGAGGAACTGGGGGAGCAAAACGTCAGTGAGATAGTCTCTGCTGCACGAACTGGAGAGGCTCCCCAACTTACAGTCGAGGATCTCAGCAAGATAGGCAGGGAGGGCTATCTTGAGGGGCTTGAACAGAAGTTTCGAGACAGGGCTCAGGCGGCAGCAGAAGCCCAACTGGAAGAGGAGAAGACCAAACTCAATGAGACCCTCGCGCTACTCAAGCAGCAGCAAGAAACTCTGAATCATGCCGTTTCACAACTGGAGTCCGTGCCTCCTGACGCAGACTTAGAGTTGCTCGTTGGCCAGGAGCCAAGCGAGTCAGCGGCGACTGAGGCCCCTGTCTGGTGGAAGGAATTGGGTTTGGAGTCCGATCCATTTTCCTCCAACAGAGGCCTGTCCGACATCCCTGAGGCGAAGTATGATGACGTTGTCGTGAGAACCCCCTTTGTTCAGTCGTATGTTAACAAGATCGAGAAGTATCCAGAGTCTTTCCTAGGAAAGACCGTTGTTGTCCTGGGCGAATTTGGCTCAGGTAAGACCACGCTGTTTCAGTTGATGGCTTCCAAGGCCGTGACCAGAGGTCTCCTTCCCATCATCACATCTCTGCATCCTGACGTTTCAGTTTCCAGACTCACTACCCAACTCATCGGGCAACTGCAGGAAGCACTGATACAGGCTTTTCCCCACTTGGCCAACGGTGCGTACACTGAAGGTGCGGAAGGGACGGACGACATCGGGCGAGCACTACATGCGTTGACAGAGATCATACGACGCACACCGACAACCAGGGGCTTTCTCTTGTTTGTAGATGGACTGCACAAGACCGAAGCCTACCTGAAACAGAGCATCGAGTTCCTGTCTCAGCTGCAAACTCTTCAGGAGCGTTTTGAACTCAGAACCCTGCGCTTGGGGATCCTGGTTGCCGGATCTCCGAGATGGGAGACTGAGCTCAAGGCAAATCCCTCACTATCCGGGAGTTTCTACTCGATAGACTCGATCCCTCCCATTTCAGAAGATCAAGCAGTCGAATCTGTCATCCGCAGAGTACGCTCCTTCACCCCCGCAGGTGGATCTCCACCAACAATAGCTAGGGTGCCCCTGCGGACTGCCTACCAGGTACTTGCGCAGCGTCTCCTCTACCCGCCCACATTCAGGCACTACCTTGATCATGTAAGGGACCGTTTCGTCGCCCGTGACTACTCTACTCTTGGAGTCTCGATCAAATTGCATGTTGAGACGGTAAAGAGAGTGCGCACCCTTGTTGGACAGACGTCACTTGGGAAGAGCCATGCATTCTTGATAGACAAGACGCAACATGGACCTCGCCTGCTAGCTGGGCTTAGACGCGTCTTGCCAGAGATATGCGAAAGGAAGGGGATCTCGGATCTCGATCCCTTCGTAAGCACATACAAGGGCGTCTTTGTGCTGCTGATGCGTCAGGGGTGGATCGTGAAACGGTTCGACACAAAGAGCGGGACGTTGGCATGGCATCTCTCGACACCAGTAGTTGAGTTTCTACAGTCTTTGGAGACACCTCCGAATAGGGTCCTGCCATCCGAGGCGCTTGAGGCATTGTTCACAGAGGTGAAGGAGATTGCGCCGGGCGAAGCAGAATCGATCTATGAACCGATCATTAGGCAAATGGAGGCCATGGTGGCTGCCTGGCGTGCTGGCTTGCCGGAGGTCGCTGACCTTGTCACGAAGGCGATGCAGGAGGTCAAGAAGATCGACGCCAAGTGCCGTCTGGAGGAAGGGGCATCCTCCGCAGATATCAGCGAGGAAGTGCGCACCTCGTTTTCAAATGTCGTCCGTGCCATCAACCTGGTCGTGACAGGGTCGGATGCTGCTGGCTCATCAGCCTTGGAGACGTTCCGAGGGTTATGGTGCGCACCCGAAAACTTTGGCAGCATGGTTCAGACATCCCAACGGGCAACGGCTTTCGATCCTTCAAAGTCAGAGACTTTCGGGGCCCTCTTGAATCATGCGCAGGCGCTTAGCGACCTCTGTGAACTTCTGTCTAGTGTCGTCCGAGGAGAGGGAGTTTGCAGGCTGACAGGCCGGACGCTCTCAGCAGTGGAGTTTGAAAGGTTTCACGCCGCCCGGACTTTGTTCCTGAGTCAACAGTACCAGTCCTCTCTGGACAAGGTCTGCGACCTTGTGGAGGGGAAGATAAGGGACACAATCCATGTGGCTTTGAGATGCAAAGTCGGTAGCCGGTTGAATTCATTGATCCCTCCCGATATCAGGGAACGGTTGAAGGACCCAGCCCGGGGCCACCCGAGGGCCAAGAGAGGAGCTGACCGCAACTTCCTTTATGACGTGAACCGAAGTGAATACGCGAAGATACTTCTTGGAGGAGAGACACGACGTGTCCTCTTCGATGCAATAGTTACGAATGAGGAACTGCCCAAACTGCGCAATGACCTGGAGTTGCTGTTCTCATTAGGGGATCGTGATGCGCATAGAGACAGGCCATCCTACTTCCGAGAGAAGGCAACAGAGATTGCTACCGTCCTTCAGGCGGCTCCACGTCTATGCGAAGTCATGAATAGAACAGTCGCCCATCTTGTCGAAGGTCCGTTTGAGCTAGATAGGTCCGATGGAGGCATTACGTTCATCTACGGAAAGAAGGGTGGTGAAGACGCCGAGCATCACCTTTCATCTGAAGAGGTTCGGTCTTTGGTGAGCGAAGTGCTCGGGCGTCTTGAAGGTGGCGAGATCATGTTGCCTCCGCTGGAGCCACCCCTGATCGGCTTACCCTTCATGCCTGAGATCGGCTTGGGGGGAATACGGGCGTGCAGGATCCAAGAACTGTTGACAATTGACAAGGTCCAAAATGCCTTCGGCTACAGGGTGGCACTGTCCGAGAAAGGTCAGGACAGGCTGAAGAATCTGAGGAAGAAGGCTGGAGAAGACCAGGCGGGTTGATCTTGGACCGGTGGGCACTTGTGATGTCCGTCCCTCCAGCCCGCATCGTCCTTGTGTCGGCAGGTTACTGATGGAGGCCGATATCACCTACGATAGGTACGAGTGAGACTCTTAAATTGGGACTTCGGATCGAAGACTGGCGATCTCGGCGGCTATAGGGGGCGGTCCTCTAGGAAATTGCGAGCCTTCGCAATCTCCCGGAAGGGGCGGGGGATGCCTCGGATGCGACTCCGGAGTCTCGCATGGGACACCGGAGTGGGAGGGCATGCGCACTCCTCGCCAGGGAAAACGAGGGGTGTGGGCCTTCGGGGGAACGGTCCGGAGCGTAACGGAAACGGGCCTGGGGCAACGCTTGGCGCATTGATGCCCCTACGGGGCTGAGGGAGCCCCTTCTACGCCAGACGGCCACTAGAATGCGTTCCTGTTCAAATAGGGGCTTCAGTCTGGCGTCTGCGTGGAGACACCCGAGTCGGAGGGAAGATTGGAGCCACCCCAAGGGAGTCCACCCTCGCCCCCTCCACGACCTCAGGTGCGGATAGTGGAGGTCGAGAGGGCAGGTGGGGTCGTCCAGCGATCTCGAAGAAGGCTTCATTCACATTCGAAACCACGGGGCTACCGTCCCCTGCTGAAGCGGGACGAAGCCACCAAACCGCTGATCGGGGAGGAGGCTGGAATGGTCTTGGAGGCGGCTGAGGGGATGGTCTGGAATCGCAGGATAGCCGCTCAGCTAGGCGTTGACGGAGAGTACCTCGGGGGGTTCGGCATCGTCGAGGACCCGACCTTCGTCCTACGTACCGTTCAGGTCCTCCTCTTTTCAGCGATGCACATCTCTGTGCTCCCTACCCTTACGTCCAGGAACCTCGAGTCCGTGGAGGGGGAGGTGTTCCTGACGTGGCGACGCCCCAAGACGGAGAGATGGGCGTCTGTGCGAGTTCCCGAGGAAGTGCGACCTTGGATCGCATCCTACCTCGACCTGCCGAAGCCTATGACCCCGGACGCGTATCGTGACGTGCTCGACAAGCTCGCCGTAAGGGTCGAGGTCATGTTCGGAGTGATAATGCATCTCTCCCCTCTCCGGTTCAGGCATGGCGGGATCACGGAAGCGAAGAACGAACTCAACCTCACGGATCGGGAGGCCGCAATCGTGGCTGCGTCTACGCTGAAGACGGTTCAGGAGTACGCCTCCCTGATGGACAACCTACTGCTGGCCCGGAAGATGAAAGACGCAGGCCAGGACCAGATGTTCGCACGGATGAAGGAGAAGAGAAGGAAGTACCGGCCCGAGAGTCGATCAAGATCCCCGCAGTACCCGTCCCCTCGGAGTAGGGACCCAGCACCGGAGCTTACGAGTTGAGCCTTCGTTGACGAAAGTTCCGTGGGGGGCTCCACCACGATAGCAGAGAATCCCAAGCTGGAACTTCCGTCCGTACTTCTGTCCCGCACATGTCGAAGGTGTTCGCTGGGACTTCGCTGGGCCCCCGCTGGTGCATGCAATGCTTTCGTCATGCTTATGGGGAACATCCTGAGATTCGAGGGGGTTGTGTAGGATGGGAATCGCTGTCAGGTTGGTTGTTCGACGCATCAGCTTCCCAGTTTGAGTTCGCAAATGGAGATAGCATCGGCCTGCACGTAACCCTTCACGAATCGGCACGGCGTGAAGGGTTACGCCTGCACCTATTGGGCTTCCCACAGAGCCATGCCAGTTCGCGGGATGTCCCTTGCAGACTGCTAACTCCACAGATAGGGTCTAAGAATTGGAAAGGTCTGAGACCCGGAGTTCCCTCAAGGCAAGGGGATGCCATAGCGGTTGAGCACTTCGGCAGCAACCAGAGAGAAAGGGGAATCGTTTCGAGCCAACTCTTGGATTCCCCGCACCTTGAGATCGTGCAGACTCGGCTGACTCTCAGCAATCGCATCCTCGCAAAGCTGAACAAGAGTATTGATCACGCGGGCACGATCTTCTATGAGTCCAGCTCGATTGAGCTTGAGAAGGTCGATGGTGATTCTCCCTCTAGTGTTGCCGGGATGGGGATAGATGAATGGCCCTTCGGCAGTGATGAATGACGAAGGATCTTCGGAGTAGGGGTCGATTGGGGGATATGCTTCATCAAACGTGTCGCGCTTCGCTACATTGCACTGTGGACATGACCAGCCCAGGTTTGCCCACTCGAATGTTCTTTCGGGGAAGGTTGCCTTCGGACGATAATGCTCCACGTGTCCAAATGCGACAGGCTCGACACGGCCTTCGCAATACATGCACTTTCTCAGCGCATCTCGGCGAAGCGCTGCCCGGACATCTGGGTGTCCATAACGCTGAGAGACTTTCACACCGTTAACCGTGCCCCCATCAGAAAGGTCTTGCATCAGCTCATCGGTCCATGACTGGCCGTTTTCGACCAAGACATCGGGGGGGGTTCCCCTTTGAATCCGGATCATCTGTCCTTTCCTCCCCTCTTTTGCCTTAGGAGGGCCACAGGCAACAGGTCCCCAAGGTTCGCACGGTCTAGGTCTGCCTTCAACTCGGTAATTGAAGACGGGCTGGCCCCCTCCCTCATGTACTTGGCGACAAGCTCATCGAATTTCTTCTCAACCCAGATCGGGTAAGTAGACGGGACATCTAGTGCCTTCTGAAGCACTTCCGAAGCGGACCCCGACGTCTGGGCCAAGTCCAGTTTCTCGCTCACCACTTTCCTGTCCTCCGAGAACATCAATGCGTAGGCTTGGGCCTCAGGGACGGAACTCACCACCAAGGGGCTATGAGTCGCTACCAAGAAAGTTGCCTTTGGGAAGGCATTGAGAAGTGAGGGGAGCACTTCGCGTTGCATGCCCGGATGAAGATGATTCTCAGGCTCGTCGAGAACGACAGTAAACTCATCTTCCTTGAACGCGGCATACATATAGATTAACCAGCCCAGGGTGAGAAGTGCGCCAACTCCGCCAGAGACTGCATCCAACAAGAACGCTCCCGACTCGGTCTCCAACACAACTTCAGAATTCCTTACTGCCAGGCGCGAGAAGCCTATCTGTCTTGGTAGTATCTTTCTTAGAGTATCCTGAAAGCCCTCGAAGAGACGGCGGGCGGATGAGTCAGGGTCCACCACTGGGTTCCCATATCCGAACACAGCCAGTCCGACCAGCACTTCCTTCATGTGCTGTACGGTTGAGTGTTGGCCCCCCTGACTCAAGGCTACCTGCCTGAGGTCGTTCTCGACAAGGCTGAAAGCTTCCGATGACTGACGAGGGCGCACCGGAATCTGCTGAACTTGAGAGTAGGCGAACTCGGGACGGTCTGCAGGCAAGTACACCCCCATAATCGGTTGCTGCCCCGAGAGCTGCGGCTGGTACTGAGCCTGGCCAAGGTTGATGGGTATGCGTATGTCAGCTACCTTGCCATTCGAATACTCAAGCTGACCCGCAGAGTATGTGCCCGCCTGAGTCAAACCGGTGACGTTATCCTCCCAGAGGTTCATGGCCGTCCAGCCTCCCTTTCTCTTCTTGTCTGGAACCGCCAATGATTGATAGTTCCAGTTCAAATGTCTTCCTACGAAGCGAAGGATGGTACTCTTTCCACTTCCGTTGGCTCCCGTGAGAATCGTGAGTCGCTCATGACAAGCGATATCGATAGAGCGCATCTGCTGCCAGTTCTGAACCAAGACCCTGGTAATCCGAACCATTGCGAAGGGAGGACTGGAGGAACTCAGTTAAGCCTTCCCGCTTGTGCCATCCTGTAGAATCCCACCTGATGAAGCAGGCCTCTACCGAGCAACGGTAGGGTTGTGCCGGTATGAGAACCCTTCACACGGCTGTCTTCTGCCGTACCTGTTTCAAGAATGCCCTCCAGATTGTCTCCTTGTCCAAGTCCTCCAATTTGGTCGAGCAATGAATCGACTGGCTCAGCCGCTCCGATGCCGTTGTGAACAACATTGGGTCCAAGTCCCCTATGATCTTCGCCAAGCTCTCTTCGAAACCATCTGACTGGACGACTGAGGCATCGGGCATGTTGGCGATCAACTCTTCAATGATGGCAAGGAGATAGTCCACCTTTCTTGCAGCGACGACAAGCGTCGGAGGGTGCACCCCCTGGTTCAGCTCATCTGTCATCGCTCACCCTCCAGCCACGCATGCCCCCGCTCGCTCCCTCTGCGACAGAATGAAACACTCTGGCACCCACTATCCGAGCAAGGTTCTCGTTGACACCGGTTGTTCTGGAAATCGTCTCGCTGAAGGCCGTGGAGAGTATCTCGGATCGTGCAACCTCCCCCTCGCTGCCGGTCCCTGCTCTGTGTCGTTGGTACGACTCACGAACCTCCTTGGCCACTTGTGCTACCTTGACCGCCTTGTTGAGGGCGGTGATTGCGGGGCAAGCAACATGCGCAGCAGCACAACTGGCTCCAACCGCCGCGCTCCTGAGAAGTGAGAACCCATAGTCCCTCAAGAATCGTTCCAGCGGACTTCTCACTCGATCTACACGATGGAGAGGTTGGTAGGGTGGTCGATACGGATGCCTTCCGCCACGGCCTGCCGGGAATCTCCGACCATACTTGCTCGTCCTCCAATGTGGTCGCTGGTGCCATCCACGTCTCATGGTGACGTCTCAAGAGAAGCCGACTCGTCAATCACGCGGTTGACCTCGAATCCTTGTTCGATAGGACCACTGTTGCGCATAAGAGCTAGCCATCGTCACTCCTCGGGGGAACTCACAAGGAGAAGGTTCAAGAGTCAAGACCTGCTTGGAAGAAATGATCCTTATCCTGCCTCTCTTCTCGGCGTAGCCACAGCGAAGGTTGAAATAACTCGGATCCCAAGTTCATGGCATGTCTAAGCACCGCAAGGGACGAAAGGGGGAAGCTGCAGTAAGTGACCGACGCTTTGGTGAGAACATTGACACGCTTGTCGTGAAAGCCCGACCTCGTGGGGAGCGGGAACAGCTCACGCTTACCGAGGCCAGGACCGTCCAACGGCTGAAACAGGAGAATGTGATTCAAGCCGTGACGATCCGGGATGATGGGGTGATCGACTTGGAATCCAGAGACGAATACCTAGCTTGCCTAATACCTCTTGAGGACACCATCCGTGCAGCATGGCCAAGTGCAACGCTGACGTGGAGAATCCAGAGGGCCACAAGAGAAGGGTTGGCATCACTCTTTGGAGAGGACTGCCCACGGTGGATACTGTCTGTAAAGAGGTCTAGCTAAGGGGACGTACGGTGGTGTGGGGGTCGCCTGCTGGTGGTGACCTTGAGAGAGACCCCAAACAGCTGGAGCTTACTTCCCTTGCCTCGGGAAACCACCAGGTCGGGACCTATCCGACCGGGCCGGGAGACCCGGAACCCTGCCTCCCTTAGCGCTCGGGCGAGCAGCCGTTCCAGCGACGGGCCCAACGAGGCTTGCGATCGAGAGTAGTAGTTCCGGTCACTCCTCATGAGCAACTGAAGGATGGGCACCCCTATCAGTTGACGGAGGGGTTGCCTGAGGTCTAGAAATGGCGTTTTAAGCATGGTATTTGAACCCGTTTGGGTATGCATCCCGCCGGGGGCATAGTGAGCTTTCACGAACCGGCCTCACGGTGAAAGGATAGGTTCGCCTACCTATCAACTCTGCGACCACTCGCTCGGGTCAAGGAACCGGGGGCTCCGGGGTTCCCTCCCTCATCCGTAGCG
>JAJYEA010000061.1 GCA_021790425.1 Thermoplasmata archaeon
GAACAGAAAACTCGTTTTGATACGCATGTGCCCCCACCTATGCGGGCGGTATATCCGGCTCGATCCCACGTCAGGAAATCGTGCGCCTTAAGTACGGGAAAAATCCGCTACCCGCTCGGAGGTGTGCTCGGTAATGTTCCTGCCCCAGCTCCCTGCGCTCCCGCGCGACCAGCTGTAATCCCTTCCGTGGCTGGGGGCCACTGGGCCCCCGCTCTCGCCTGTGACGCTCGGCACAGTCCGGAGTCGAGGCGAGTTACGCGGTAGCGAGCGACTGTTGTACCTTCGGACCAACTTCTCGTGCGAGCGCTTCGTGGGCCCACCCTAGGCTAAGCTGGTCCGTCAGCTCCAGAGCTCGCGCGTAGTGCTCCGACGCCCGCTTTCCGTCTCGAACGTGGGCGTAGACCTCGGCAAGATATCCGTGGGCGAAGACGAGAAGGTCTGACGGTGGCAGACGGCCGAGAACTTCTACGCTCCGCTCGCCGTGCGCAATAGATTCTTTGAGGAGTGCGGGATCCCCTCCATGGTACGCTTGGCGGAACTCGTCGGAACAGAGGAGGGCTAGCGCGTGTCCCAGGACATGGTCGTTACCTAGTTTCTCTGCGAGCGTCATTGCGTGTCGAGCGTAACCAATCGCTTCAGTCCACCGTCCCGCTTGACCGGCCGCAGCGGCCATCCCGTCGAGAGTGTAGGTTAGCTGGTTCAGGTAGCCCAACGACTCCGCCTCCGACCTGACGGTTCTCATCTCGCTCTCGGCGGCTTCGCCTTGGCCCATTCTCAGATGAGCATGGGCTCGAACTAGCCTCAGGTTGAACACGATATCTGCGCGCCCAGCGGATTGTGCCTCCGGAATCGCCTCTGAAACGATCATCAGCGCGCTCTCCGGACCGGTCTGGAGCTCTTCGAGACGTGACCAAGCGGCAATCGCGTCTAGGCCGAGGTCCGAAATCCGGTAACGCCGAGCCATTTCGATGGTCTCTTGGTAACCAAGGCGGGCTGCGTTGTTGTCGCCCTTCGCTTCCGCGATCCGCGCTCCGGTCAGGCCAAAGAACACCTGGAGCCGTCGGGTGAGCGAACCGATCTTCTGAGCCTCAGCGAACTCGTTCTCGGCAGCCCGGACATCGCGCAGTCGGATGTAGAGCTCCGCAATGTGGAGGTGGGCTTCGCAGCTGACCTTCGGGTCGGCGTTCGACTCGACGACAGCCCGTCGGCGGGCGATGATCGCTTCGGAGTAATCCGAGTGGTAGCGGAGGAGCGCCGCCTCCGCCTCGAGGGCTCTAGCCTTGGCCGTGCCGCGGGGAAGGGCCGTGGAGAGGCGGCGGAGCGAATTTCGGAGTGGCTCGGAGAAGCCAAGGCCGAGGAGCGTACGCTGGTGCCGGGTGAGGAGCTGGGAGGCGAGCTTCCAGGACTCACCCGCGACCAGGTGGAGGAACCGTTCCCGGACCGCCTCGGGCCGATGACTGCGCCCGTAGTAGGCGGCAAGCCGAAGATGGGCCGCCCGCTCTTCGGGCTGGGTCACTCGCGAAAGCAGCGCGGTCCGAACGACCTGGAGGACTTCGAGCCGCCCCTGGAGGGTCTTCTGAAGCAGGCCAGTCTTTGTGAGCTCGTGAACACGGGCCGAACCGAGCTCCCCGGACTCCGTGACGAACGGGAGGGGCATCGGTTCGTTGGAGAGGGCTACCGGGAGGAGGCCCTGGACCTCCTGCGCGTGCAGACGCTCGACAACCCGCTGCGGCAAGGTCGCGGCATCGGCCTCAAGGCCCGGGTTCGACACGGCGAGTTGTAGGAGGAGCGGCGAACCGAGCGTCGCCTGGAAGACGGTTTCGAAACGGTCGGCAAGGCCGCCCTGACGGTCGGTGAGGTCGTGGGCGGCCGCGCGATCGAGACCTCCCACGGTGAGGCGATGGGTCGCGACCGTGGACGACTCGAATATCGGAGGTTCCTGGCTGATCAGGTAGAACAGGTGGGCCCCGCTCGGCATCAGGGCAGTGATGAACTCTTCCAGGAACTTGCGGACGTCCGGGCCCGCCATCTGAGTGTCGTCGATGACGGCGGCGAGCGATCGTTCTGCGAGCGCCCGCGCCGTGAGGTCGGCGACCTCGCGGGGAACAGGGGGGCGGGGGAGTTGAGTGTAGTACGCCAGTTGGGAGGCACCCAGCGCGGACAATGCGTGGGAGAGTGCCACGACGAACTGCCGGGAGGAGCTGGCAGGCCGAACGGTGAACCAGAACGGTACCCGCCCTTGCTTGATCCGTCGGAGGTGGCGGCTGACCAGGGCCGTCTTCCCCATCCCGGGGGCCCCATCGACGAAGAAGACCGCGCCCCCTTCCCGGGAATGGTCCGTGAGGAGGGTGAGCTCCTCCTTGCGTCCGAGAAACGGGTGCGGAGGGGGCGGAATGTCTCCGGAGAGGAGGGGTACCTGTCGGGTCTCCTTGTGGAGCCGGGCTCGTCCGGATTCGGTCAGACGGTAGGTCAACTGCTTTCGGGAGCCGTCACGGACGAGCCCCCGACGAGTCAGAAGCAGGCCCTCGGAGACGAGGGTCGCGAGGGGTCGGGACATCGAGCAGGGGTGGTAGCCGAGCGCCTTCGCCAGCTCCCGTTGGCTAATCCCGAAGGTCACTTCCTCGGCGGGCGTGTGGGTCTCGACGTAGTCGAGGATCTCGACGGGGAGGTAGGTCTGAGCACCCATCTTGAGAGAATGATGGACCTCCTCGTACTTAGAATTATTTTGTACAAAATAGCTGCCGAGGTTTAAGTATTCATTTTGGCACATGGATACTCACCATGAGCCGGACCAAGGAGAGCGGCGCCTACCTCGGAGGCATCGGAACGATGCTCGGGGTGGCGGATGTTTGCCCCTCCTGCGGCCAGGTTCACCCCGAACGCCCGTTCGGGTTCTCTCACGGAGGGCCGCGCGAGTGCCCGAAGGTCGTGATGGGGAGCTTCCCCGTCCTGGACGAGGTTCCGGGCAACCCGGTGCCTGCCGGAGTCCTTCGCGGGCCTGCGGGACGGAAGATCCGCGAGTTCGAAACCCCTACCCCGGTCCAGGTCACGCTGGGATCCCTTCCGACCCCCCGGAGGGAGGAAATTGTCGCTCAGACGCGCTCCCTGAGCTTCCCGTGGCTCCGGCCGCCCGATCTTGGGCAGGTGCTGTAAAATGCTGCGCACAGAGCGTCCCAGGACCCTCCCGGAGAGGGCCATGGGTGCATCGGGGTCGCAGGGCCCCCGCGAGATCCTCCTTGCCGTGGCCCCGGTGCCGCAGACCCACTCCTTCGCTACTTCGGGATGGCCCGACTGGCTGATCCCCGCCTACCGATCCGGAGGGCACCGACCGCTCGTGCGGCTCCTCGAGGAGGAGCGCTAATGCGGCCGGTCTAGGTGACCGATCATGATGCTCTGGCCCCCGTGGAGTACCCGGCTTCACGGGGGTCGCTCTTTTGATGCTCTGGCCCCCGCGGAGTACCCGGCTCCGCGGGGGTCGCTCTTTTGATGCTCTGGCCCCCGTGGAGTACCCGGCTCCGCGGGGGTCGCTCTTTTGATCAGTCTTGAAAGTTCGAGCAGATAAAACTACGGGTCCCCCCTCGGTTCCCTTCTTCCGAACGGCCGCAAACCAAAGATACCCGCGCCTCGTCCCACGCCCCCGGTGGGGAAGGGACCATGGCGGAATCCCAATGCGCGGTGTGCGGCGGGCCCCTCGAGTCGGGCTTCGTGGCGACGTCGAACGGATCGGGGCTCTTCTGGTCTCAGGAGGCCTTGACGAGCCGCTTCCGGCCGAAGGGGCTCGAGGTCCTGGTCGGGACCGGGTTCGGCACCGCCTACTCCGCCAACCTTCCCGGACTCCGCTGTGCGAAGTGCCACACCGTCTTGCTGGCGCTGCCGCCGGCAAAGAAGTGAGGACGCTCCGGCTCCTCTACCCCTGACCTCCCGCCACGGTGAGCGGGCGCACGAGGACCGATGGCGCGAGCACGGACTCGCTCAGTTCGGCATGCGAGCCGATGGCCGCGAGGTTCGCGAGTAAGGAGGGGGCTCCGGGGGGCGCCATGACGACCCCCCCTACCGTACCTCCGCGAATCGGTTCGGCCAGCTTTCCCCCCCGGATCCGGTAGCCGATGCGCAGTTCTCCCCCGAAGGCGCCCGAGATCGGGTCCGGGACTGCCCAACCAAGCTGTTGGACCCAGATCCCGTCATGGGCGGCTTCGATGAGCTCGGTGTCGGTGCCTCCCGCACCGGGCCGGACCTCAAGCGTCGAGGAGGTGTCGTTCGGGGCGCCGGTGAACCGCCGCCAATCCCGGTATCCCGTGATGCCAATCCCGCGAACGGAGTTTCCCGTGGATGGGGTCCCAAACGCAGCCCCGTGCAGGGCGTCGTAGAGGATCCCGGCGACCCTTCCCTGCCGGAGGAGCTGCCGACTTCGCTGCGGCGTCCCCTCATCGTCCATCGGGGCCGAGGCGATCCCCCACGGTACGAGTCCGTTGTCCAGGAGATCGAGCGACTCGGTGCCCCACGGGGTGTCGATCTCGGGGGCAATCTGTCGAAGTCGGGCCCATCCCGTGAACCGCGCGCCGATGACCATCGGGAGGATCTGCGATAGGATCGGGGCCGGGAGCACGACCGGCAGCTCTCCGGAAGGGCTCGGGGAGGCGCGCCGCACGTCCCGGGCGTAGCGACACCAATCGTCGACCCGCTGCGCGAGCGTGGCCGTCGTGACGCGCCGCGAGGTTTCGTTGACCCAGTACTCACCGGGGGGCGCCCCTTCCGGGCCTCCGAAGGACTTCACGGCGACCTCGAACTCGACCGTGGTATGGGGATAGCCGACCCGCAGGCCTTCCGAGTTCGCGATGCTGGTCTCGGTCAAGGTCGCCCGTACCGAACCAAAGCTCGGAGCTACCTCGCGACGTCCGTCGAATGCGTGGAAGAGCGAGTCGACATACGCCTGCAGGGTGCCGGCGGGGTCCTCCCAGAGCCGGGGGTCGACGATCTCGACCGAGGGATGACGCTGTCCTGGCGGGGGAAGCGCGACCCTCCCTGCGGGGAAGGTCGAGTACTCTCCGAGGGCCGTCGCTTCGCGAGCGGTCTCCGAGACCCCGTGCTCCGAGAGGTCGGTGGTGGCCAGGAACCCGACGCGGGTCTTCCCGTCGTGGTAGCGGAAGACGCGGAGGCCATAGCCCTCGAGCTCGATCGGTCCGCGGACCATCTCGATCTGGCGGCCGTTGAAGTGGAGCTCGTAGCGTCGCGCCCGCTCGGCGAAGACATCCCAGGGACCCTCGATCTTGAGCCGGTCCGCGATGTGGAACGCCGTTTCCGCCGGTTCGTTCTTCACCATCATGCGGGCCCCACGATCGCACGAGAGAGGAGGTACGGCCCGCCCGAGCCGACCGGGAGGAGGTCGGTGTGACCCTTCCCACAGAACCCGGGGTCGGTGTTGAGGTTCGCCTGTCGGCTCACTCCGCGGATCTCCCGCAGGAAGTCGAGCACCTTTCCCGAGAGCGCCATCGAGGTGACCAGTTCGGTCAGACGTCCGTTCTCGATCCGGCGCCCCTTCTTCACCTTGATCTGCATCTGCCCCCCCTGCGGGTCCTCGATGCCGCTCGTGGCCCTGACCAGGAGAACCCCGTTCTTGGCCTCCTCGACGAGCTCTTCGAGCGACCAGTCGCCGGGCTCAACGTAGGTGTTCGTCATGCGAACGAAGAGGCGGCTGAGGAAATCGGCGCGTCGGGCGTTCCCCGTCGGGCGGGTGCCGAGCGCCGCGGCGGTCACCCTGTCGTGAAGTCCGCTCACGAATTGACCGTGCTCGACCAGGGCCGTCCGTCGACAGGGAAACCCCTCATCGTCGGCGTAGATCGTGCCCCAACCTCCGGGGAGTGATCCGTCGTCGGCGATCGTGAGGAACTCCGGTCCGACCTTCTCTCCCAGGAGCGGCCGAAGGTACGACCGGTCCCGGACGAACTGGTCGGCCTCGGTCCCATGTCCGAACGACTCGTGGGCGAAGGTGCCCGTGGTGCTCGGGTCCAGCACGACCGACATTTCTCCCGTCGGTGGGGGCTTCGCGTGCAGCAGCGCGACGGCGTTCTTGGCGACCTCCGTCACTCTCTCGGGAGTGATCCGCTCGAGGTGCTCCCGGCCCCCCTGGGTGCCCAAGGCCTCGGCGTCGAACTCGACCCGTCCGTTCTCCATCGCGAGCGGGACCACGACTGCCGAGATTCGGGGGACGAGCTGGTAGGTGCGCGCCCCAGCGGAGTTCATGAAGAACCGCTGCACCTCCGACCAGCCGATGCGTACCTGTCCCTCACCGATGCCGGGTACCCCGGTGGCCCATCCCAGGACGTCCTTCGACCACGCGGCCATCCCGGCCGTTCCTTCCTCGCTCAGCGGATGTGTCGGACGATCGGCCCATTCCTTCCGGGTCGTGCTCGGTTCTCCCGGCGGAGTCGTGCCCGGGCCCGAAGCGGCGAGCCGGTCCTCGAGAGCGTGGGCCGCTCGACCGATCGACTCCGGATCGAGGCTCGAGGTGGCGACCTCGACCCACCGCCCGGTCCCCCATGCCCGAAGGACGGCGCCGCTGAGCTTCGGCTGCCGGCTCGGCGTCGAGGACTTCGTGTCGACGACCAGGCTCTCTCCCTCCGTACTCTCCGCCAGCACGTCGACGTACGGGGTGTGTCGCTCCAGTCGCAGGAACGCGCGGGAGAACTCCGCCTCGAAAGACCTCGGATCTGACATCTCGGTGAAACCCAACGGCTCGCGTCCCATAAACCGGACGCCTCCCGGAAGGTCACTCTGGGCGACCGCGGGAGGCGGCTCACCGTCGGAATCCCGCGGCACCGGGCTCGCGAGGGCATTGCGAACGCGCTACGCCGGCCGGCGCGCTCGCTCGTAGGGAGGCGATATAGCCGCGAGCGTCTCTTGGGCCGCCGTGCCGCCGAAGACGGCGCCGCGCGAGTTCGGCCTCTTGGGATTCGACCATGTGGATGTTCGCGTGCGGGACCGCGCGAAAGCCCGGCGTTTCTTCGTCGAGCAGATGGGTATGGACGTGATCGGGGAGGGTGCCGACCACACCTTCCTGCTCTTCGGAGATCAGGTCCTGGGCCTACACGACTCGGACGGGAAGGAGACCACCCTGAACGGCATCGATCACCTCGCGTTCCGAGTCAGCGAGTGGACCGGCCTTCGGAGCCGCGTCGGCCGATCGCGGGTCGTCATCACCGGCGAGAAGGAGCGGGACGACTCCCGATCACTCTACCTGCGGGGTCCCGAGGGGATCCGGATTGAGCTCGTGTGGCGCCCGGACCCCCATAGCCACGTATGTACCCATCCCCCGCCGATGCCCGTCCCGCGTCCGGAGCCCGAAGAGGATTGAGGGGGCCGCCCGGGGCTCGAACTAGGCCCGGGCCCGTGCGACGGCCTTGACGATCCGTGGAACCGGGGCGAGCCAGTCCGCGTATCGAGGTTCCTCGCCCTTGATGGCACGCTGGAATGCGGCGAGCACGTCGCGAGTGATCGGCCCGGGGCTCTCGTGGCCGATCGAGTAGGCGCCGACCTGCTTGATCGGGGCGATCTCGGCGTAGGTCCCCGAGAAGAACGCCTCGTCGGCCGAGAGGAGCTCGTTGACGGAGATGAGCTTCTGGACGACCGGGTGGCCGAGGTCGGTCGCGAGCCGAATGATGCTCTCGCGGGTGATCCCGAGGAGGATGTCGGACTCGAGGCCGGGGGTGTAGATGGTGCCACTCCGCACGACGAAGACGTTCTCGCCGGTCCCCTCCGCGACGTAACCGTTCTGGTCGAGGAGGATCGCCTCGTCGTACCCCTCGAGGCTCGCATCCGCCCCGGCAAGGTAGCTCGAAAGATAGTTCCCCGCGGCTTTCGCGAACGACGGCAATGCGTCGGAGTGGGGCTTACGGAACGGGGAGATCTTCGCGCGGACACCCGTCTCGGACCCCTCTCCGAGGTACTTCTTCGCCGGGATCACCGCGATCGCCAGCGAGACCTTTCCCTTCAGGTTCTTGACTCCAAGCGCCGGCTCCCCCCGGTAGACGAGCGGTCGAATGTACGAGGGCACGATGTCGTTCGCCGCTTGGGTCTCGAGGATCGCGCGCTCGATCTGCTCGGCCGAGTAGGGGATCGGCATGTGGTAGAACTTGGCGGAGGCAACGAGCCGCTCGACGTGCTCCTTGAGCCGGAAGATCGCCGGGCCTCGGCTTGTGGCGTAGGCACGGATCCCCTCGAAGACCCCGACCCCGTAGTGGAGGGTGTGGTTGAGCACGTGCACGCGGGCATCGGCGAAGTCGACCAGTCGACCGTCCATCCAGATCTTCTTTCCGTTGGCTGCCATCATGGATCGTCTTCACCGAGGAGCGCCTGGTGTCCTCCGCGATTCCAATGCCGGTGCTCGATAAAAAGGACTTACCACGGTTCCGGGCTCTTTTCGAGAACGGCGACCATTCCCGGTGGCCCTCCGAGTGGCAATCGCCCGCCCGCGTCATAGCGAAGGTGGCCGGACATCCGACCTGAGGGCCCCCGGAACCGGTGAACTGGACAGGAGGACACCCTGGAACGGGTGCGTCCTGACCTCCGCCTGGCCCTGGTGGTCCAGGTCAGGGATCGCGGTCGCCTCGCAGGGTAAACCCACTGTCCGGGGCTCGAAGAACGGGCCCCTCCCCCGGAACCTGCGACTACCCTCGAGGTGGAGGTACGAGCTTAGCGCCGCGGGCCGCTGAGTTCGTTCTCCTTCCCGCGATGCGAGGGCACGGTGACGGGTCCTCCACGCCAGTTCACCGACGTCGCCTCCTCGCGGGGTTCTCACGCGCCTCCCGTCGCAGCCGTTCGTACCGCCGAGCCTGCGTTCGGTGCCGGCACTCCGTATCACGGCGTCCCCGTTCCAGGGGGGCCGCTCCCCTCCTTCCGCGCGAGGGTCGGGGTGCGTCGAGTCTGACGCTCAGGATCGGTGGCGCGTCGTGAATGGAACTCCTTCGGCGAGAGATCCGGCGTCCCTGAATGTTCATATGTATATGCATATACATGGCGGCATCCGGGTGCCGTCCTCTCGGGGCGCGACGGGACGGGGCGGCATGAGGAGCCTTCTCACCGGGGTCCGAGTCTTCCTCTGATCTCGCGAAATCCCGATGATGCAGTCCTTGGTACCGTCAGTTACGGTTCTGTCATTAGTATGTCTAGTGAAATCGGCAGGGCCCTCGTGGTGGGGGCAGCCTCGGCGCGTGTTCCGGGGGTTCGGCGGGCTCTCCCAGCCTCGTCGGGGTCCCCACCGAGGATCGGTTCCCCCCTGGATCTCGATGCCCCACCGATGTGGCCCTAGTTCCGGCGGCCCGGTGACCCCGGGCGCGTCGCGGGACATGGCCCTGGTGCCGAAGTGCAGCCTTTCGCGACGACTCGCGAGGACTCGCGCGGACGAGCCGTGGGGCTTGACATGGTCGAACCGCGCATGGACCCCTCCCTGGAGGGCGACTGCACTTCCTGTGCGGCCCCGATCCGGGGACGAGCCGTGCTCCGTGGTCGGGGTGTTCACGGACCTCGTCAAGGCGAATCGGGTCTTCGACCGGCTTTCTTCGGGTTCAGAAGCAACTTTGGCTCAAAGGGGGGGGTTCG
>JAJYEA010000013.1:0-5904 GCA_021790425.1 Thermoplasmata archaeon
GACCCAGACGGGGGGGCGCCGCCCCTTCGACGCGGCCGGGAGGTCCCCGATCCAGACGTCCCGTCCGGAACGCATCGGCACCTCCTGCCCGGTCCGCGGCACCACCACGACCTTCTCCACCGAGGGTGTGTGGGGGAGCGCCTCGTCCAGGACCGGCTTGAGCGGGAGCACCTTGCCCCGGCGGTACGCGCCATCGGCCGTCACCACGAAACGGCTCCCGGCGTCGCGGATGCGGTCCGCGATCGCCTGGGCGGTGAACCCGCTGAAGACCACCGAGTGGATCGCGCCGAGGCGCACGGTCGCGAGGAGCGCGAAGGGGAGCTCCGGGATCATGGGAAGGTAGAACGTGATCCGGTCGCCGCGGGCGACCCCGAGGGACGCGAGGGCCGCCTCCCAGCGCTCGACCTCGCGGGAAA
Source organism: Thermoplasmata archaeon (assembly GCA_021790425.1). Classification (GTDB taxonomy): domain Archaea; phylum Thermoplasmatota; class Thermoplasmata; order Lutacidiplasmatales; family UBA184; genus JAJYEA01. Next base: position 417 of record JAJYEA010000013.1, read on the forward strand.
GCTCGAGATAGGTGAAGGTCCGGCGTTGCCCGTCCTCTCCCTCCCAGTGGAACGCCACCTTGTGCCTCCGGGGTCCCGTGGCCCAACGGTCGACGCAGTTGACGGCCAGGTTCGTCGTCCACCCGGCGAACCATCTCCCGTACGGGGGCTCGGAGAGGGGCTCGAAGGCCGGGCCCCGGCGCTCGTGCCAGGTCAGCTCGGCGGCGATCGGGGACCAGTAGTGCTCCGCGTGCTCCAGGGCCCGCTCGTTCTCGGAGCGGATCGTGGCGATCGACAGGTCGTGGGTCTCGCGGCTCGGCAATGCGCCCGCGGGAGTCGGGTCCTCCGGGGAGGGCATGGCAACTTCCGCTATGCACCCGTGATATATTGCGACTCGTTTTCTCCGGGAGGAAGATGCGGGCGGGCGTAGTGGTCGCCGGTACCCATTCCGGTTGTGGCAAGACACTGACAACCCTCGGGTTGATCCGGGCGCTGGGGCAGCGGGGCCTGCGCGTCCAGCCCTTCAAGGCAGGCCCCGACTATCTCGACACCGGTCACCTCTCGCGGGCCGCAGGGCGGCCGGCGCGCAACCTCGATTCTTGGCTCCTTTCCCCGGAGAGCCTGCGGGAGAGCTACCTCCGCGCCATGCGCGATGCGGACATCGCCGTCGTGGAGGGCGTCATGGGGATGCACGACGGCCGCTCGGGCCAGGGCCGGGCGGCGAGCACCGCGGAGATCGCGGCCCAGCTGGGGTTGCCCGTGGTGCTCGTGCTCGACGTCGGAGGGATGGCCCGCAGCGCCGCGGCCCTCGCCCGGGGCTACGCGACGTTCGACCCCGACGTGCGCATCGTCGGTGTGATCCTCAACAAGGCCGGCTCTCCCAACCACGTGCGGCTCGTGCGGGACGCCCTCGCCGAGCAGGGGCTCCCGGTGCTAGGATGGATCCCCTACGACACCGCGCTCATCGTGCCGGAGCGGCACCTCGGTCTCGTGAGCTCGGCCGAGGTGGATTCCGGTCGCGTGGCGGATGTCGCGGCGCGTCACCTGGAGCGTTCCCTCGACATCGACCGGCTCATCGACTTGACGCGATCGCCGTCGGAGGTCTCCCCTATCCCGGGCTTGCCGCCGACCCGCTCTTCCGTCCCGCCGGTCATCCTCGCCGTGGCCCGGGACGAGGCGTTCCAGTTCTACTACGAGGATTCGCTCGACCTCTTGCGTGCCGCCGGGGCGGAGATCCGTTTCTTCAGCCCGCTGAAGGATGCCGCCCTGCCGCCCGGGACCCAGGGGATCTACCTCGGAGGGGGCTATCCGGAACTTTACGGTCCCGCCCTCGAATCGAACGCCGTGCTACGGAGGTCGATCCGCGACGCGGCGGACGGGGGGATGCCCGTCTACGCCGAGTGCGGGGGTCTCATGTACCTGATGGAAGAGATGGTCGACGCCCAGTCCCGGACCTCCGCGATGTGCGGGGTGTTCGAAGGGAGGACGGTGATGGGGCCGGGACGGGGCGCCTTCGGGTACTGCCTTGTCCGCGCGAAGCGGCCGACCCTCCTGCTCCCGGAGGGCGCCGAGGTACGGGCCCACGAGTACCACTTCTCCACCCTGAAGCACACCGGTGCGCTGTTCGCATATGATGTGCGGAACGACCTCAGCGGCGTGACAAAGTCCGACGGGCTTGCCCGGGACAACGTGCTCGCGTCCTACGTCCACCTGCACTTCGCCAGTGCGGGGTTCCTCGCGGAGCGCTTCGTGGCCACGGGTCGTCACTTCGGCAGCACCTCCGGGGCCCAGCCTCCGGCACGGTCCTAGCCGGTCTAGACCCAGGGAATCACCTCCGGGTCCTTCCGGCCCATCCGCCGGAGGGCCGCAATCCCCTCGGCCTCGAGCCGATTCCCTTCTTCCCGGGCTCCCTGCCGTGCGAGGAGCCGGCCGAGGAGGATCCGGAGTTCCTCGGTGCTGACGGGGTTGGAGTCGAGGTCGTCGCGTTTGACCGCGTACCGTAGCACCGCCTCGGCCTCCTCTGTCCTTCCGTTGAGATCCAGGAGGCGGGCTTTGGCCCGGAGAAGTGTCGCTCCGGCTTCCGCTTCGGGTGCAGTCGGGAACTGGTGCAGGGCGATGCCCGGCGGCCCGGACTCCCCCTCGAGCAGGCACGAAAGGGCGAGCACGGTTGGGATCATTTTCGACTCTCCGAGCTCTTGCGCGGCCCGGGCTGCCAGGCCCAGATTCTGACGCGCTTCCTCCCAGTCCCGCTCCCGGAGGGCCAGCCGGGCGAGCACGACGTGGATCCCGACACGAGCCCTTGGGACATCCATGCGCTCGGCGAGCCGGAGCGCTTCCCGCGCCGAGGCCCGGGCCAGCCCGGGCTGTCCGAGATGAAGTTCGAGGATCGCGAGGTTGGTCCGATGGATGCTCGCGTTTACATAGTCTCCCAAAGCTCGGGAGAGCGAGGCCGCGTCCTCCGCGTGCTGCCGCGCGCCCACGAGGTCCCCTTGGAGGAAGAGGACGTTCCCGATGCCGTCGAGGTGGTAGGCCCGCAGCGCGGACTCTCCCCCTTCGCGCGCGACGCGCTCTCCTTCCCGAAAGAGCTTGAGCGCCTCGGCGAGGTGCCCCTGTCGTCTCGCGCACCACGCCTCATGGTCGAGGGCCGTGGCCCGGAGACGGGCCGACCCGGTTGGTCCGAGCCGCTCGATCGCCCGGCGCGCCCGTTCCTCCCCGACCACCGGATCACCGTAGAGCAGGTGATAGTCTGCCTCTCCGAGATCCACCTCGATCCTCAGGTCCTCGGGCGCCTCCGCTGCCTCCATTTCCTTCCGGAGCGTGGCGAGCAGATTGCGCGCCTCCGCGGGTCGGAGCTCGGTAAGCCCCGTCACCTCGGACAGGAGCGTCTCCCAACGCATCCGGCCAAATGGGAGGCGCTCGGCGAGTTGCCGCAGGTACTCGACGGACTCCTCCATCCTTCCGGAGAGGGCGAGGGCCCTGCCTCGCCGAAGCTGCTCCCTTGCCCGCTCCTCAGCCGAGTCGGGCCCCACACCGATGAGATCGATCGACCAATCCACATAGGTGACCATGGCCGCCCCGGCCTGCATCCGCTCGGCACGTTCGGAGGCTTTCCGTGCCCACTCCAGTCCTGGGACCCGTTCCCCCGCCTCGTGGTAGAGCCGGGCGATCTGCTCGATCTCGCCGGGCTGATGACGGGCGAGGAAATCCGCGAAGGCACGCGCGATCTCTTGATGCTGGGCCAAGGAAAGCTCTCCCCGCAGCGTCTCCCAGATCAGGGGATTGGCAAAGGTCCAATACCCCGCCCGCACCGGATCGGGGAAGACAAGATCGTAGCGCGTGCCGAGCTCCTCTAGGGACCACCGATACGATTGCGGGTGGCCGGAGGGGTGTAGGGCCCGCAGCAGTCCCTCGGGGAAGCACAGGCCCAGGACCGATGCGGCCCGCGCAGTTCGGAGGAGCTCGGGTGGCAGTCTCTCAAGACGGTGGCCGAGGAGCCGGCGGATTGAGGACGGAACCTCGGAGGGTCTCCCGGGCTCGGCGAGGTCGAGTGTAGGACCCCCTTCCCGAAGGAGTTCCGTGACGTAGTACGGATTCCCGTCCGTGCGCCGATGAAGACGTTCCGCGAGATCCTCGAGGCGTTCCGGCGGGAGGGACACGCGGCGGAGACAGAGCTCTCGCACCGCTCCCGGGTCAAGCCCGCGGAGGTCCAGACGGTGTATCGCCTCATCGCGCATCAATTGGTCAAGGGTGTCGGCAATCGGGCCCGGGGGGGCGTCCGAGTCTCCCTCGACACGCAGGGTGGCAAGGAAGAGGAGGGGGTGGCTCGCCAGGTTGCGGAGCAGGAGCCGGAGCCCCTGGAGCGAAGCGAGGTCAGCCCACTGCAGGTCATCTATCACGAGGGCGAGCGGGTGCTCGCGGAGGTCCTGCTCGAGCGTGTCCTGGAACCGGAACCATTGGCTCGCCACCGGCCCCTCCTCCGCTCGCAGAGCGTCGTCCGTCCGTGGTGGGTGGCCGCTCCAGACCTCCCCCTCTGAAACGAGGAGGGCCCGCTCCCGTGGTTCGAACGTGTCCGGCCTCAGGTGTACCCGCACGCGGCCGCCCCCTTCCTCCGCCACGTCTCTGAGGTGCTGGATGAGCCGGAGGGCTGGGAGGAAGCCGTTCTGGGTGACCACGTACTCGAGGCCGAGGAACACCACGGTCCCCCCCTTGGAGAGCACTTGGTCGAGCCGTTCGGCCAGGCGATCGAGGTCTCCCGGAGGCGCGTGGTCGACCCCCTCGTTCCTCGTGAGCCAGAGGAACGGGCTCTCCTGGAGAGCCGCAGGCAGACGCCCCCGGAAGAGCTCCGGGTTTTCGCGCACGACCCACAGGGTGTGCGCGGGCGCCGGAGTCCTCGCCTCGGGCCATCGGAGGACGTTCCGGGGCTGGGGCTCTTCGACGAAGAAGAGGGTGGCGGAGTCCTCGGGGATGAGTTCGGGGACGCCATCCTGCACGCGACCCCGAAAAAGCTGGTGGAGGAGGAAGAGCGGATCGGGAAGCCCGGCGAGGGCGGTACTACGGCGGATCGACCACCCGGCCCGCCGCGCGAGCGTCTCCATGTGCCCGAGCAGCCGGGTCTTCCCGATACCGGCAGGTCCTGCGAGGACCCACCCCGACCCGTGTCCCGCCCTCGCTTCATCGAGGGCGTGCCCCAGTGCCCGGATCTCTTCGGCGCGGCCCACAAAGGGGGGCGAGTCCCCGGGGGGGAACTTCTCACCCGTGCTCATGCGTGGTCGCGACCTCCCCGCTCCATATGGGTTCTCCTTCTCCGGTCCCCGCGGTAGTGGCCGCACCGTTGCTCCCGGGGCCGCCACTCCTCGAAACGAGTCGCAAGATTAATAATCTTCCAATCGTAGGGCGACCCGGTCCTTCGATGAAACGTAGCTCGCGCGTTTGGAAGAAGAGAGGGCACATGCGGTGGAAGTGGCGCAAGAAGCGTATGCGTCGCCGCATTCGGGCGCGACGGATGCGCACCCTCTGAGCCACCCAACCCAACCCGGGGCTGGAGTTAATCCGGCCCCGGCGATTCCCTTACTTCGAGCGGAAGTCCGCTCACTATACGGCGCACCACTTCGGCGGGTCCCGCCGCCGTGGCGTCCACGACAAGGTCCGACTCCAGGTGCCCGAGGTCGATGTCGTAATAGCGAAGATAGCGGGCCCCCTCGCTCTGCTCGCGGACGCGGAGGGCCGCCAGGGCATCCTCGACCGTGCCGCCGTCCCGGCGAGCGATCCGTTGCGCGCGCACCTCCTGCCGTGCGGTCACGAGGACCCGGAAGACGGGGACCCGTCGCCGCTCCAAGAGCTCGCCGATGATCCTCCCTTCGAGGAGCGCATGAGGGCCCGCCTTCAGCACCATGGCCTCGTCGAGCGCCCGGTCGATGTCGGGGTCCGCCTCCGCGAGCTTTCCGAAGTCGGCGAGGCTGAGGCCGCGTAGGGCCGCCTGGGCCCGGAAGACCTCCCCGGCGGAGTGGCA
>JAJYEA010000013.1:5914-43016 GCA_021790425.1 Thermoplasmata archaeon
CATTCGCGGTGCAGCGCTTCGGCCACCGTGCGGGCCGCGGTGGTCTTCCCGCTTCCCGGGGGCCCTCCGATGGTGATGACCCGACCCCTCACGGACTCACCGCGTGCTCAACCGGCGGCGGGGGGCGGGCTCGCTCCCGTGGCGGTGTTCTCTCCGTCGAGCCGCTGGGCGAGGGACTGGTGCTTCAAGAAGCGGCGGAGGACCAGGTTGAGCGGGAGGGTGTACATCGAGAAGACGAGGAACCAGACGGGCATGATCCAGGCCATCCCCATCAGGTTCACGTTCGTGCCGAAGAGGATGACCATGGCGGTGTGGTTCGGGTTCAGCCCGTCGAGGAAGATCCCCACCCACGTGTAGATCGCGATGAGCAGGAACCAGGTGACCGCCATGCCCTTGAGCTGCCCGATCATCATCTTGGACTGACGGGCGCTGAGATCGTCCATGTGCGGCTTGAGCGCCTCGAGCTGGTGCTTCTTGCCGCCGCGGAGCGCCGCCATCTGGAGGGGACGGATCGCCTTGGAATGGGCCTGGACCTTCGCGGACTCCACCCAGTCCGTCGTGAAGTTGTAGGCGATGGCGCTGACCGTCATCTGGATGACCCCGGCCAGGAACATGGTGAGGAGCGGGTCCGAGCCCCCGAACCCGATCACCGGGTAGAGGAGGGAGCCGATGCCCACCGCGATCTGGTTACGGGCGTTCTGGTCGAAGAGCATCCAGATCCCGAGCAGGAAGAGGAAGACGAGGATGAACGTGGAGAGCTTGAACTCCGGGGCGGGCGGGAGGGGGGGTTTCGAGGGGGTCTCTTCCCCCTCAGTGGACTCCTCCTCGGTCTCCTCCTCCGAGGTCGATTCCTCGGACGCGGGCTCCGACTCTGGAGCCTCCTCGGGCGCTGCCGAGGGGAGGGGTTTCCCCGTCATGGTCTACCCTACTCGCCGCCCAGGAAGCGGCGCAACAGCGGGTTCATCTCCATGAGCTGCTCGCGTCCCATAGCCTCGTAGAGGTTGATAATGATGCCCACCGTCAGCAGCACCCCCGTACCGGAGGTCTGCCCGACGGTACCGATGAGGTCCGCCCCGGAGGCCAGCGCCCCGACCGCGGCACCCGAGATGACCGTGATCACCGGGATGTAGCGCTCGAGCACGCGGCGGAGCACGCGCGGGTCGCGACGGAACCCGGGGATCTGCATGCCGCTCGCCTCGATCTGGCGGGCGACCGCCTCGGGCCCCATGTTCGTGGTCTGGATCCAGAACCTGGCGAAGAGGATCGAGCCGCCGATCATGAGCGAGACGTAGATCAGCACGTGGAGCATCCCCTGCCACCAGGCGTGGCCGGCGAGGTAGCTCCCGTAGATCTGGTAGTTGAAGATCGGCAGGAGCCATCCCTCGAGCCCGTTCACCACGGAGACGTAGTAGGCTCCCCCGGTGAGCGGGGTCGACGTCGAGACCCCGAGCGCCGAGGCCTCGGTCGAGCTCGAGGGGTAGCTTCCGATCCACCACTGGTGGCCGATGCCCGGGAAGTGCATCAGGGTCGGGTTGGACCAGAGCAGGAGCGAGAACATGGTGACGTTGGCGAGCAGCGCCGACATCAGGATGACCGGGATGTTCGAGGCGTAGATGAGCCGCAGGGGATATCGGCCCCGCGCACCCCGCGCCTCGGCGGAGGAGAGCGGGAGCTCGATGCGCGTCGACTCCGTCCACGCGACGATGAAGAAGATGGTCGCCGTACCGATGAGCGCCGTGATCGGGTTCGGATAGCGGAGCAGGATCTGCTCGAGCCCTCCGCCCGCGAGCTGCGAGGCGCTCAGGTTCGTGAGCAGGTAGTAGGTCTTGAAGATCGTCCCGGCGGGAGGGTTGGAGATCGAGAGGGGCTGGGACGGGTTGGCGGGCAGCCAGTTGATCGTGCCCGTGATGATCGCCTGCGAGACGCCCGCGGCGATGAAGAGGGAGACACCGCTCCCGATCCCCCACTTGCTCACGACCTCATCCATCAGGAAGACCAGGTAGCTTCCGAGCGCGATCTGCGCGATGATGATGATGTCGGCGAGGAGCGCCTCGTTGCCCGGCGCGAGCGAGTGCAAGGAGGAGACGAAGGTGGAGCTCGGGGTCAGGAACCCGAAGACCTGGGGGATGGCCTCCACGAAGATCATCAGGACGACGATGATCTTCTGGGACCCCTGGTACATCCCCTTGTCCTCGTCGTCGGTGAGGTCCAGGTTGATGATCTTCGCGCCCGTGAAGAGCTGCATGATGATCGACCCCGTGACGATGGGACCGATCCCGAGCTGCATGATCGTCCCCTGCGCCCCGGCCAGGATGGCCCGGTAGCTCGCGAAGAGGTCGACGCTGGTCGCCGTGCTGATACCGTAGATGAAGATGTTCGTCAGGACGAAGTAGAGCAGGAGGACGGTGATGGTCCAGAAGAGCTTCGTCCGGAAGTGGACGTGCCCCGTCGGCTTCGAGACGGCGGGGAGCCGGCTCGTGATCGGCTTCCAGCCGTAGAGCATCGAGCGTTTGTCTCCCTTATAGGAGAGGAGCATGAACGCCAAGCCCAGGATGACGAACAGGACGAAGCCGGTGATCGCGAGCGCCACGTAGGTGGGCTGGGTCCAGTAGTAGTACAGGCCCAAGACCAGTGCCCCGAATACGATGAAAAACGGCAGGCTGGAGTAGCTTCGAGCGATCTCATCGTCCGCCATGAAGGTCCCGTTGGGTTCGCGCCTCTAAGAAGTTCCCTGATATATAGTCTGCGAATTCGAAAAGTCGTCTCAGGACCCCGTGGGCCCCGCCCTTCGACCCTCGTGCGCCCGGGGTTCGCCCCGGTCTCCCCGCCCGCCCCCGGCGGCGAAGCCACCGCGGAGGACGGGATCGGACCCCCCCGGTGCCCTTCCTCCCCCCGCCGACCGGCGTGCTCCGTCCCGGGGGCGGAGCGAGAATCCGCTCCACGCGGTGGTCAATCCCGTTGGGGAGGGGTCCTCTCCGATTTTGCAAAGAATCGTTAAATACCTCATGACTTTCGGGCGAAGGCACCTATGGCAAGGAGACATAAGCCCCGCCGTGGCTCGCTCGGGTTCTGGCCCCGGAAGCGCGCGCCCACCGCGGTACCGCGCATCAACCGGTGGCCCCACGGCCCCGCCAAGCCCCACCTCGAGGGATTCGCGGGTTACAAGGTCGGCATGACCCACGCTATCATGGTGGATTTCCGAAAGCGGTCCACCACCTCCGGTCAGGAGGTCAGTGTGCCCGTCACCGTCGTCGAGACCCCTCCCATCATCGTGGACGCGGTCCGCGTCTACAAGACCGGCCCCAAGGGCCGCTACGTCTCCTCCGAGATCTGGAACCCCGACCTCGACCAGCGCCTGGCCCGCCGGCGCCCCATCCCGTCCAAGGACGAGGATGCGGAGAAGCCCGCGCGCGCCAAGGGCGCGAAGAAGGAGTCGGCCGACGGGGAGGACCTCGTCCTGGTCGTCCACACCCAGCCCCACCTCGTGACCGGCGTTCCCTCCAAGACCCCGGAGATCTTCGAGGTCCGCGTGTCCGGCGAGAAGTTCTCCGAGCGGCTCGAGTGGTCGAAGGCGCTCCTCGGGAAGGAGGTCAAGATGGAAGACTTCGCCCACGAGGGCGAGATGGTCGACATCGTCTCCGTCACGAAGGGCAAGGGATTCCAGGGACACATCAAGCGGTTCCACGTCAAGCTCCAGCCCCACAAGAACTCCAAGCACCGGCGCATGATCGGGACGCTGGGACCCCACAACCCGAGCTACGTCACCTACCGCATCCCGCAGTCGGGGCAGATGGGCTATCACCGAAGGACGGAGTTCAACAAGCGCATCCTCAAGATCGTGTCCGACCCCTCGGCCTACCAGGTCAACCCCAACGGCGGGTTCCTCCACTATGGTATGGTGCGCGGGACCTCGGTGATCCTCCACGGGTCCATCGGCGGACCCTCGAAGCGCCTCGTTCGGTTCCGGCTCCCCATGCGCTTCCGCGGGGGGCAGGAGAAGATCGACATCCGCTACCTGTCGACGCAGAGCAAGAGAGGAGGATAGGATGCCGACACCCGAAACCGCTCACGGACACCACCGAGTGCACGTACTGGACCTCGCGGGCAAGCCCGGCAAGCAATTGCAGCTTCCCCTCTTCTTCTCCGTGCCCTACCGCCCGGACATCATCCACCGCGCCGTCATCGCGGCGCAGGCGAACCGCCAGCAGCCCTACGGTGCCGACCCCCTCGCCGGGACGCGCCGGTCGGTCGAGTGGCCCGGCAAGGGGCGCGGCATGGCACGTACCCCGCGCGTCAAGACCACGAACCGCGGTGGCTTCGTGCCCAACACGGTCGGCGGCCGTGAGGCCCACCCTCCCCGCGCGGAGACCGACCGCACGAAGAAGATCAACGTCAAGGAGCGCCAACGTGCGCTCGCTTCCGCCTTGGCCGCGACGCGCGAGGTCCGCCTCGCGCTCGAGCGGGGCCACCTGGTCCCGGAGCACGTGAAGCTCCCCCTCGTCCTGGAGGACGGTGTGGAGGAGATCACCGCAACGGCGAAGGCGAAGGAGATCCTCGAGACCCTCGGGATCTGGGCCGACGTCGAGCGTGCCATCCGGGGAGTCCATATCCGGACGGGAAAGGGAAAGGGCCGGGGCCGTCCCCGCCGTATCCCGCGCAGCGTCCTCGTGGTCGTCAGCAAGCCCGGTCTCGCCCGCGGGTTCCGCAACCTCCGTGGCGTCGAGGTCGTGCCGGTCGAGTCGCTCGGAACGGAGCACCTCGCCCCCGGTGGCCAGGCCGGCCGTCTCACGCTCTTCAGCACCGCGTCGATCAAGGCCCTCGAGGAGCGCCTGGGAGGATCCCTCTCGAGCGCTTCGTTGCCCGCCCCGGTCGCCGTCCTGGGAGGAGGTAAGGCCGCATGACCCGCACCTCGATCGAGCGGGTCGTCTTCCACCCCTACGTGACGGAAAAGACGATGGACGAGATGGAACGCCAGAACCGGCTCGAGTTCGTCGTGGACCGCCGGGCCAACAAGGCCGCCATCAAGCGGGCCATCGAGGACCTCTACCAGGTCAAAGTGCTCAAGGTCACCACCAAGATCGGCCCCCACGGGAAGATCGCGATGGTGCGGTTCCCCAAGGACTATTCGGCGGAGGAGATCGGCTCCCGCGCCGGGGTGTTCTAATGGGAAAGCGCATCATCTCCCGGCGCCGGGGAGCCGGCACCGGCACCTACCGGAGCCCGAGCCACAGGCATCACGGCGCCATCCAATTCCCCCCGATGCGCATCCAGGAGGCCACCACGGTCACCGAGCTCGTCCATGCCCCGGGACACAGCGCCCCGGTGGCGGTCGTCAAGGGCCCGAACGGGGGTTCCTGGCGGTTGCTCGCCACGTCCGGCCTGTCGACGGGGGATTCCCTCGCGCTCGGCAGCGGCGAGGTGGCCCGCGGTTCCGTGCTCCCGCTCTCGCACATCCCCGACGGCGCGCTGGTCTCGAACATCGAGGTCACGCCGGAGGATGGCGGCAAGCTCGTGCGGGCCGCCGGGACCTCGGCGCTCGTCGTCGCCCACCAGGGCGGCAAGGTCACGCTCCAGCTTCCCAGCGGCCATTTCAAGGACTTCCCGGCGCTCTGCCGCGCCCAGATCGGGATCGTGGCGGGCGGTGGACGGGGCGAACGCCCGTTCGTCAAGGCCGGAAAGAAGGTCCTGGCCTACCGCTCCCTCGCGAAGGCGCCCTTCAAGGTGCGCGGTGTCGCGATGAACCCCGTGAACCACCCCTTCGGGGGCGGGTCCCACCAGCACGTGGGCCGTCCGAGCACCGTCTCCTCGGGCACCTGGCCGGGTGCCAAGGTGGGCCGGTTCGGTCGGAAGAAGAAGCGGAAGGTGAGATGATCTCATGCCGAAGCGAGTGAAGAAGAGCGCGATCGATCTCCGCAAGAAGAAGGAGTTCACCCTCCACGGGCACTCGGTCGCCGAGCTGTCCACCATGACGATCGCCGACCTCGCCAAGATCCTCCCCGCGCGCCAGCGCCGGACGATCACCCGGGGGTTCAACGCCGACCAGCAGCGCCTGATCGACCACGTCTCCGACCCGAAGGCGAAGCAACCCATCCGCACGCACTGCCGCGACGTGCTGGTCCTGCCCGCCTTCGTGGGCAAGCGCCTCGCCATCTTTTCGGGAAAGGAGTTCAAGGAGGTCGAGATCCGTCCCGAGATGATCGGTCACTACCTCGGCGAGTTCTGCCTGACGCGCCGGTTCGAGAAGCACTCGGGCCCGGGTGTCGGAGCCACGCGGAGCTCCAAGTTCATGCCCCTGAAGTGAGACGATGAGAGGATACACCTACACCCCGGCCAAAGGCAAGACCGTCGCGCGCGCCCGCGGCTACGAGCTCTCGATCTCCCCGAAGAAGACCTACGAGGTCCTGAACGCGATCCGGGGGATGTCCCTCGACCGCGCCCGGGAGTACCTCGAGGACGTCGCCGCCCTGCGGCGCGCCGTCCCCTTCCGACGCTACAACCAGGAGACCGCCCACCACAAGGGTACCGGCCCCGGCCGTTTCCCCGTCAAGGTGGCGCAGGAACTGATCAAGGTCCTCGACAACGCCAAGGCGAACGCCGACTACGAGGGGATGAACGTCGACGACCTCGAGGTCGTGGTCGCGGCATCTTCCCGCGGCCGGATCGGCAAGGCCACCATGCCCCGCGCCCACGGCCGTGCCACGAACTGGAACGAGCAGACGACGAACATCGAGATCGTGCTGGCGGAGAGGACGCGGTAGAGTCCATGGGCGGAGAGCGCAAGTTCATTCAGGAGAGCATGCGACGGGTGCTCCTCAAGGAGTATCTGATCAGCCAGTCGCAGCGCGCGGGCTTCGGCGGGGTGGACATCACCCGGACGCCGATGGGCACGCGGGTCACCCTCGTCTGCGAGCGTCCCGGGGTCATCATCGGCCGTCGGGGCGAGTTCATCCGTCAGCTCACCTCCACCATCGCCGACCGTTTCAAGCTCGACAACCCCCAGATCGAGGTCCAGGAGGAGAAGCAGCCGAACCTCAACGCCCAGCTCATGGCCGAGAAGCTCGCCGTGGCCCTGGAGCGCGGGTGGCACTTCCGCCGGGCCGGTCACTCGACCGTCCGGCGCATCATGGACAGCGGGGCGCGCGGGTGCCAGGTGATCCTCTCCGGGAAGCTGACCGGCGAGCGCCACCGCACCGAGCGGTTCAAGTCCGGGATGATCAAGTACTGCGGGACGGCCTCCATCTACGTCATGAAGAAGGGGTTCGCCCAGGCCAAGCTCAAGCCCGGTATCATCGGGGTCAACGTCTGGATCATGCCTCCGGACGCGAAGATGCCCGACGAGATCACGGTCGTTCCGGCCGCGGGCCCTGCCGCACCGCCGGCCCCCGCCGCATCGCCGAGCGCACCGCCCGTGGCGGCGGCCGCTGCACCCTCCGGGGAGCCCCCGGCGGGAGGCGCCCAATGAGTCTGCTGCGCATGAAGGACCTCCGCGCCCTCACCGACGAGGAGCTCGCGAAGCGCATCCGCGACCTCGAGATGGACCTCCTGCGGGAACGCGGGGTGGCCGCCATGGGAGGCGCTCCGGCGTCGCCGGGCCACCTGCGCGCGGTCCGCACGAACGTCGCCCGCGCCCTGACGGTGCGGACGGAACGTTCGAGGAAGCAATGAAGGGCTGGATGGGCGAGTTCATCGGTCAGTCGCTCCGGGTCACCTCGGCCCCCGGGATCGGCGCTCTCCCGTTGTCCTCCACGATCGTGGACGAGAGCCTGAACATGCTCTACGTGGTTCTCGAGGGACGCTCGCGGACGATCGCGGTCCCCAAGCACGGCCTCCGTGGCCTCCTCACCACCGAGGAGGGAGCAATAGACTTAATAGGCGATGAGCTACGGGTGCGCCCCGAGGATCGCATCAAGCGTTTCGCGACCCGACGGAGAGAATCCCCATGGTAGCATCGAAGGCAGCGAAGGCCCGGGACCCCGGCCTGGACGTCCGCATCCCGAAGGAGTCCTGCACCGACGCGAAGTGCCCGTTCCACGGCCACCTCAAGGTCCGGGGCTACACCATGGAGGGTGTGGTCGTCTCGAACAAGATGCAAGGCACCGTGGTCGTGCAGCGGACCCTGCTCCATTACGTTCCCAAGTACGAGCGGTACGAGAAGCGCAAGCGGCGCTACCTCGCCCACGCGCCTCCCTGCCTCAAGGTCGCCGAGGGACGGCGGGTCCGCATCGCGGAGACCCGGCCCCTCGCGAAGAACGTCAGCTTCGTCGTCGTCGAGAACCTCGGAGAGGGCCCGTTGGCGATCCCCGAGGAGGAGCCCCGATGAAGGGCGTGGCGGGACGGCGCGGCCGCGGACTCCCCCGGGGAGCCCGCCTCGAGTGCGTCGACAACACCGGCGCGAAGGAGGTCGAGATCATCGCCGTGCGCAACTGGCACGGGCACCACCGCCGCTACCCGCGCGCCGGCGTGGGCGACCTCATCATCGCCTCCGTGAAGAAGGGCACGCCCGAGATGCGCCGGCAGGTGGTCCACGCGGTCATCATCCGGCAGCGCTTCCCGCTCCGGCGGGCCGACGGGACCCACGTCATCTTCGAGGACAACGCCGCCGTGATCACCACCGAGACCGGCGAGGTCAAGGGGTCCCACATCAAGGGCGCCGTCGCGAAGGAAGCGGCCGAGAGGTGGCCGCGCGTCGCCGCGATCTCCTCCATCATCCTCTGAGGTTCCATGACACTCGAATCCCATCTCCCGAGAAAACAGCGCCTCGCTCGCTACACCGCGAGCCACCATGAGCGGTACCGCCGGATGGCTCTCTCCCTCTCCCGCGAACTGAGGGGCCGCTACCACGTCCGCCGGCTCACCCCGAAGAAGGGGGACACCGTCCGGGTGCTCTCCGGTTCCTATAAGGGACGGGAGGAGCGCGTGACGAAGGTGGACTACCGGCACTACCGGCTCGTCCTCGACAACATCACCGTGAAGAAGGCCGACGGGAAGATGAAGCAACTTCCCATCTCCCCCCAGCACCTCCTGCTCACCAAGCTCAACCTCTCGGACCCCTGGCGCCGCCGCGTGCTGAACGTGACGACCCCGGAGGGTGAGGAGGGAGCGGGCGAGTCCGCGACCGCGGCACCGGAGAGCCCCGCGCCGGAGGGAGCCCAATGACGCGGCGATTGAAGCGCCTGGCCGCCCCGCGCACCTGGCCCATCCCCCGCAAGGGGACGAAGTGGGTGCTCCGCACGGCCCCCGGTCCCCACGCGCAGGAGGAATCGATCCCAGTGGAGACGGTGCTGCGCGACGTGCTCCACCTGGCCTCCACGGCCCGCGAGGTCCGGATCCTGCTGAACGAGAAGAAGGTCATGATCGACGGCACGGTGGTCAAGGACCCCGCGCGCGGTCTCGGTCTCATGGACGTCCTCTCCCTGGGAGCCCCGCTCTCCAAGCACTACCGCGTCCTCAAGAGCCACCTGGGCAAGCTCTACCTCCTGCCCATCGAGGCCTCCGAGGCCGCCTCCAAGCTGGCCCGCGTCCGGTTCAAGAGCACGGTGCCCGGCGGCAAGGTCGCGCTCACCCTCCACGATGGCCGGAACATCCTGGTCGAGGCGAAGTCGGAGTACCGCACCGGGGACACGCTCCAGCTCCACGTGCCGGACCAGAAGGTCGTGGCCCGCCTCCCGCTCGCCCCCGACATGCTGGTCTACATCTCCGGCGGCGCCCACGTCGGGGAGATGGCCCGTGTCGAGCGGGTCGAGGTCATCGCCGCGAGCCAGGCGAACCGCGTCCACTTCAAGGAAGGCTTCTCCACCATCCGCGACTACGCGTTCGTGGTCGGTGACAAGGCCCCCGCCGTGACGCTCTCCGAGGTGGTCGGTTGATGACGGACCCGTCCAACCCCTGGCTCGGGCTCAAGATCGAGAAGGTCGTCATCAACATCGGTGTCGGCCAGTCCGGCGAGCGGCTCGCCAAGGCCCAGAAGGTGCTCCAGATGGTGACCGGCCAGAAGCCGGTGGCCACGCGGGCGCACTCGACGAACCGGGACCTCGGCATCCGTGAGGGCCAGGAGATCGGGACCAAGGTCACGCTCCGCGGCACGAAGGCGATCGAGTTCGTTCAGCGGGCGCTCGGCACCCGCGAGAAGCAGCTGAGCGAGGCGAGCCTGGATGCCCACGGCAACTTCGCGTTCGGGATCCCCGACTACACCGACTTCCCGGGGTTCAAGTACGACCCGCAGATCGGCATCTTCGGGATGGACGTCTGCGTGGAGATCGCCCGCAAGGGAGGCTGGCGCGTCGAGCGCCGGGTCCGCGCGCCCCGCCACGTCGGCAAGGGGGCCTGGGTGGAGCGGGCCGAGACCAAGTCCTTCCTCGAGAAGGAGTTCGACGTCAAGTTCGTGGAGTGAGGAGTCAAGCGTGAAGCCCAAGAAGTCATTTGGAAGGAAGGTCGGATGCCTGCGCTGCGGGCGGAAGCGAGGGATCGTGCGCCGCTACGATCTCCACCTCTGCCGTCAGTGCTTCCGCGAGGTCGCGATGGACCTCGGGTTCAGAAAGTACCAGTAGCGGAGGATCCCAGTCCATGCAAGATGTGTTGAATGACGCGCTCCTGACGCTCCGCCATGCGGACTCGTTGGGGAAGAAGGACGTGGTCCTCGCCCCCGTGTCGAACCTGGTCGGCGCCGTCCTCGGGATCCTGAAGGAGAACGGGTACGTCGGCGACTTCTCCTACGAGGAGAACGGCCGCGGGGGGAGCTACCGTGTCTCGCTCTCTCGCCGCATCAACGCCTGCGGCGTGATCAAGCCCCGGCTCGCCGTCGGCATGCGCGAGCTCGAGCGGTTCGAGGCGCGTTTCCTGCCGGCCCAGGACTTCGGTCTCCTGATCCTCAGCACGAACAACGGCCTCATGACCCAGAAGAAGTCCCGTGAACTCGGGATCGGAGGGAAGCTCCTCGCCTATGTCTACTAAGCTCTCCGTCGTGGTCCCCCTCCCGGAGGGGGCGAAGGTCCACCTCAAGGGGTCCCAGCTCACGGTCGAGGGTCCCCTCGGCAAGGTCACCCGGAAGTTCCCCGCGAGCTCCATCGCCCTGGAGACGAAGGGAAAGCAGATCCACCTCACGCTCAACCTCCCCGAGCGGCGCGAGTCCCGCTCGCTCATCATGACCTGGGAACGCCACGTCGCGAACCTCACCGCGGGCGTGACGCGCGGTGTCGAGGCGAAGGCGAAGGTCGTCGCCGCCCACTTCCCGATGAAAGTGTACGTCAAGGACAACTACGTGATGATCGAGAATTTCCTCGGGGAGAAGTACCCCCGGCGTTCCCCCCTCATGGGGGCCACGAAGGCCGAGGTGGCCGGTGAGGAGCTCCTCTTCAACGGCGTGGACGTCGAGCAGGTGGGCCAGACGGTCGCCAACCTCGAGCGGGCCACCCACATCCGCAACTACGACCCCCGTGTCTTCCAGGACGGCATCTACGTGACGATCAAGGCCCACCTCAAGGAGGTCCAATGACGGACGCCCCGGAATCCCAGGCGACGAAGGCCGTGAAGCCGGCCAAGGCGCCCAAGGAGACCAAGGCGCCCAAGGCCGCCCCCGCCCCGAAGGCGAAGAAGACCGAGGAGCCGGAGACGCCCGAGCGGCGCCCGACCCCGGAGCTCTCCGCATCCGAGCGCCGGCTCCTGGTCCTGCGCACCTCGATCTCCCACCGGCGGCCCAAGTTCGTCCGGAACCAGTCGCACCGCTACTGGCGTATCGGGCGGCGGGACTCCTGGCGCGCCCCGCGCGGAGTGCAGTCCAAGATGCGCCGTCACTACAAGTACCGTGGCCAGGTCGTCTCGATCGGCTTCCGGGGCCCCGCCGCCGTCCGCGGCCGGACGGCCCTCGGCCTTCGCCCGGTCCTGGTCCATCATGCCGACGAGCTCGAGGAGCTCGTGCCCACCAAGGACCTCGTGGTCATCGCGCGCCCCGTGGGGACACGGAAGCGGCTCGTGCTCGAGGAGGTCGCCCGCAAGAAGGGTCTCCGCGTCGCGAACCCACTCTCGCGCGGAGGAGGCGAGGAGGAATGAGCGGCCTCGCCAACCAGCGCCGCCTCGCGGCCGCCATCCTGAAGTGCGGGGAGAACCGCGTCTGGATCGACCCTGCGAGCACGGAGGACCTCTCCGAGGCCGTCACCCGTTCCGATGTCCGGCACGCGATCAAGATCGGTGTCATCCAGCGCCTTCCCGAGAAGGGGGTCTCCCGCGTGCGGGCCCGTGAGCTCGCCGCCGAACGCCGGCGGGGACGCCACCAGGGCGTGGGGTCCCGCAAGGGGAACCCGACCGCCCGGCTCCCGTCCAAGGACCGCTGGATGGAGCGCGTCCGCCCCCAGCGCGCGCTCCTGAAGGAACTGCGCGGCTCCCAGCAGCTCGCCCCGAAGGCCTACCGGGAGTTCTACCGCAAGGTGAAGGGAGGCATGTTCCGTAGCCGTTCCCACCTGCTCTCGAACCTGAAGCTCGCGAACGTTCTGAAGGAAGCCCCGAAGACGGAGGCGAAGCATGGCTGAAGGACCCCGATACCGCGTAGCATTCCGCCGCCGGCGGGAAGGCAAGACCGACTACAAGTACCGTCTCCGGCTGCTCAAGGGGGAGGTTCCCCGCGCCACCGTGCGGGTCACCAACCGCCGGGTGCTCGTGAGCGTCGAGGCCTTCGACCCCACGGGCGACCAGGTCCGGGCCACGGCGGACAGCCACGAGCTCGTCGAGATCGGCTTCCCGGGGACGAGCCTCACCTCCACCTCCGCCGCCTACCTCACCGGCTACCTCGCCGGCCTCCGCAGCGTGGCCGCGGGGGAGGGCCACGCCGTCCTCGACAGCGGGCTCACCCACCCCACTCCCGGCGGACGGATCATGGGGGCCCTCCGCGGGCTCCTGGACGCGGGCATGGAGATCCCCCACTCGGACGACGGCTTCCCTGCCAAGGAGCGGATCGCCGGGACTCACCTCAAGACGCCGCTCTCGGGCGGGATCGATGGCATGGTAACGAAGCTCAAGGCCCAGCCGGGCCGGAAGGCGAAATGAGCATGGCGAGCGGTGGCAGTTCCCGTCCTCCCTTCCGCCGGGAATCCCGAGGCGACCGGCCTCCCGAGTCGAAGCCTGCCCCCACCTGGGTGCCGCGCACCGAGCTCGGCCGGCGTGTCCGGGCGGGCGAGTTCAAGACCTTCTCCGAGGCCTACCACAGCGGGCTCCCGCTCAAGGAGGCCGAGGTCGTGGACCTCCTCCTCCCGGACCTCCGCGACGAGGTCTTGGACGTCAACATGGTCCAGCGCATGACGGACTCGGGGCGCCGCCTCAAGTTCGCCGTCACGGTCGTCGTCGGCAACGGCGATGGCTACGTCGGCCTGGGACGCGCCAAGGGCAAGGAAGTGGGCCCGACGATCCACTCGGCGATCGACCGGGGCAAGCTGAACCTGCTCGAGGTCATGCGGGGATGCGGTTCCTGGGAATGCGGTTGTTACCGCCCCCACAGCCTCCCGTTCGAGGTCGTCGGGAAGTGCGGCAGCATCCGGGTGACCTTCCGGCCCGCCCCGCGCGGTGTCGGTCTCGCGGTCGGCGATGTGGCGAAGCCGGTCCTCCGGTTCGCGGGCATCACCGACGCCTGGGGATTCACCGAGGGCCACACCAAGACGACGGTCAACTACGCGCAGGCGGCCTTCGATGCGGTCCGCCAGCTCGCCATCCTGAAGGTTCCTCCGGGGGACCTCGCGCGGCTCAAGGTCGTGCGCGGAGCCACCGGGACCACGATCCTCCCGCCCAAGGAGGCGGTCGAGCAGAAGCCGCGGCGCCGGCGAGGTGGACCATGAGCTGGGCCGTCGTCCGCGTTCGCGGGTCGATCCACGCGAAGCACGACATCGTGATGACGCTCTCGGAGCTCCGCCTCAACCGGCCGAACCACGTGGCGATCCTCCCCGAGTCCCCCTCCTACAAGGGGATGGCCGACAAGGTCCAGGGGTACGTGACGTGGGGACCGGTCTCCGAGGAGACGATCACCCTCCTCCACGAGCACCGTATGGAGGAAGTGACCCACTCCCAGGCCACCAAGGCCGCGGAGCCGAAGCCGAAGCAGGCCCCAGCGCCCAAGGCGGGCGGCTCGTCCCTGCGGATGTTCCGGCTGCACCCCCCGAAGGGAGGATGGAAGTCCACCAAGAAGCCCTACTCGCTCGGCGGAGCCCTCGGGTTCCGGCCCGCGGGGGGCAAGGACGACATGGACGCGCTCATCCGGAGGATGCTGTAGATGCCGTCGAGGACACGCCAGTTCCGCGGACAGCGCACCCACGGCCGTGGCATCAAGGCGGGCCGCGGCAAGGGGAAGCGCGGCGGCCGCGGGAACGCCGGTCTCCACAAGCACAAGTTCAAGAGCATGCTCATCTACGCCCCCGACTGGTTCGGCCGCCACGGCTTCAAGCGCCCCGAGCGGGCCATGGAGTTCCCGGTGGCCGTCAACGTCGGCGAGCTCCCCACCCTGCGCGCGACCCTCCAGGAAAAGGGCGCGATCAAGGAGGAGAAGGAGACCATCGTCGCGGACCTCTCCAAGGGCGGCATCGACCGTCTCCTCGGAGGCGGCGCCGTCGAGGGGAAGTGGCGCGTCTACGTGGCCCACGCCTCGGCCCGGGCCAAGGAGAAGGTCGAGGTCCTCGCCGAGCCCCCGTCCTTCTGAGACGGCGGGACCGAGTGCGATGGGGGACCCGAGCGTCCCCATCGAGGAATCCCCGGATGAGGGGTGGGTCACCGGCCTGACGGGCGCTCCCGCCCCGGAGGTCCGGAAGGTCCTCGCGGAAGCGGAGGCCGACCGGGAGTTCTGGGACGAGGTCATGCGCGCCCACTGCGGAGGCGGTCGGGAGAGCTACGCCCAGATCCGCGCCCCCTTCGAGCTCTACGCGATGGCCCGGCTGCTCAAGCCGCGGCACGTGGTCGAGGTCGGGGTCTCCTCCGGGGTCTCCTCGTCGGCGTTCCTGCGCGCGATCCAGCGCAACGGTACGGGCGTCCTGCACTCCATCGACCTGCCGACGCCCCAGAAGGGGGCACGGTTCGATGCCGGCACCGACTCCCCGGTCGCCCTTCCCCCCGGTCACCGGAGCGGCTGGGCGGTCCCTCCGTCCGTGCGCGCCGGCTGGGACCTCCGGATCGGGTCGAGCCGGGACCTGCTTCCCCCGCTGGTCGGGGAGCTCCCGGAGATCGGGATCTTCCTCCACGACAGCCTCCACACCTTCGAGCACGCGACGTTCGAGTTCACCACCGTGGCACCGAAGGTGCCGGTGGGTGGGGTCGTGGTGGCGGACAACTGCAACTGGCTGGACCACGCCCTCGAGGCCTTCGCGCCCCGGCTGGGCGGGACGGTCCGCTTCCGCCGGGGCTTCGACCTCGGGGGCGTCCGTCGCACGTCTCCCTCCCCCTGATCGGGCCCGCTTTCCGCGACGGCGCACCCTATTAGCTCACCATCCTCTGTCGGTTCCAGCGATGGAGAGGTGGAAGCGGTGGGCTCCGCTCCTGGTGTTGGCCGCGGCGGTCGTGGCCTACATCGCGATCGCCACGCAGCTCTCCCTCCTGCAGTGCGAGGAACTGCACTGCCGGAACTGGGACCTGGGGATCTTCCAGCAAAGCCTCTGGTCCACCACCCACGGCAAGATCCTCTGGGAAGCGGGCGACTACGAGTACTTCGGTGTCGACTCCTTCTTCCAGATCCACCCCTCCTTCATCATGTTCCCTTTGGCAGTGCTCTACGCATGGGCCCCCGTGCCCGCGACGCTCCTCGTCTTCCAGGCGATCGTGACGGGACTCGCCGCCGTGCCCCTCTACTTCCTCACGCTGAAAGTGACGTCTTCGCCCAAGATGGCGCTCATGGCGGGAGTGCTGTTCCTGGCGTGGACCCCGATACTCTCCTCGAATCTGTATGACTTCCATCTGGAGTCGATGCTCCCGCTCGAGTTCTTCACCTTCTTCTACCTGTGGGTCTCGCGCCGGTACTGGCTGGCCCTTGCCGTTGGCCTTGTGGCGATCGCGACGCTGGAGGTCACTCCGGTCTTGCTCGTCTTCGTGCTCATGTTCCTCTACTGGGACGAACTCATCCGGTTCGGCCGGGGCTTCTGGAAACACGGTTGGGCCGGGCTCCGGGCCTCGGCGCAGTCCCTGCGCCCGGACGAGTGTCGGTCGGTCCGTTGGGGGCTGGTGATGGTTGGGGTCTCGGTCGCGGGGTATGTCTTCCTGCGTTTGCTCCAGGGTCCGTTCATCAACGTGGTGCTGGGATACGCCCCCACGGAAGTGACGACGACCGGATTCACCCCGGGCAGCTTCGGTCTGTCCGTGGCGGAACTCGGGTTCCATCCCACGGATAGGATCGTATTCTGGTTGCTCGCCTACGCCCTCATCGGGTTCTTGCCTCTCTATCGCCCGTCCACGGTCATCATGGCGGTGCCGTGGATGGCCTACACCGCCTTCACGCCCTACGGCAACATGGTGCATCTGGGGTGGCAGTACGGCTACATCATTGCGATCCCACTCTTCTTGGGACTCCCCTATGGTTTCGCTCCCCTGATGGGGTGGCTTGGTCGTCTCGAAACCGTTCCTTCGTCGGGTCCTCCCCGGCCGCGCCCCAGACTCCGACTTCGGCGGGACGTGGTACTAATCGTGGTCTTCGGTTGGCTTCTGGCGGCGAATCTGGTGATCAGCCCTGTGGATCCGGCCATGCAGGGTGGTTATGGCCCTTTCTCGCCGGCTCCGGCCTATCTGGTGAGTTACACTCCATACCCCGGGTATTCCGAGGTCCAGGCCTTGGCGGACCGGATTCCGCCGCAGGCTCCCGTCATGGCATCCGACCACCTCTTTCCTCTCGTGGCGAACGATGTCAACGCATATGCAATACTCTGGCCGAGCGTGAACCATTCCTACCCTCTTCCGTTCGATGCCTCACATCTACCTGCCTATGTGTTCGTCACCGGCGCTCAGTTCCGGGCCGCACCCGGTTTTGTGTTGAATGGGATATGGACCCCCGGGACCTTCGTGCTCGTTGGATATGTCAGTGAAGCGCCCTATGCGGGGGCTTGCCTGTTCGGCCTCGACGGAGGTTCCTTGACCGGCCCAACCTATGGCGATGCGGGCAACGCCACCGGGGTGGGGCTAGGGACATCCATCCCCATGTGCGCCGAAGGATACGTCTCCTGAGGCCGGGGACGCATACGCGGACGTCGAGACTTCTTCGGTCGAGGTGGAACGGCCCAGCGGAGCCCTTGTTCCGTCGTTCGTTGAGGCGCGTTCGGTCCACCGGACAAGGATAAGTCGTTGCAGGGGCTACCATCTCGCATGGCCGATTTCAGATTCTTGGACCTCACCCCGTCGTCCGATGGGACGATCGACCTCGTCCTGGAGAAACAGGAGCCGGGCGACCCGGTGAATGGACACGTCCCGCAGTACCACTTCGGGATCACCCGCCACGGGGTCCCAGGCAAGGTGGGGACGATACGGTTCCGGGTCGGGACCGCCGAGCAACTGCCCTTCCCCGGTCATATCGGATACGAAGTGGATCCGTCCCACCGGGGAAACCACTACGCGGAGAGGGCCTGTCGCATCCTCGTTCCGCTCGTCCGGGCCCACGGGTTCTCCGGCGTCCTCCTCACCTGTCGCCCGGACAACCTGGCTTCCCGGCGGACCATGGAGCGGTTGGGGGCGAGGTTGCTGGGCCAGTTCGAGGTCCCGGCCACTCACGAGATGTACCCCAAGTACGCCAAGGACGGAGGAGCACCGATTCTGAGATTCGAGTGGAGGGTTGAAGATCATGCACCGCGGGCTTGAGATCGACCTCCACCTATCCCACGGACTGAAGAACGAGAACTTCGTGGCCGAGGCCCTCGGCAACCTGGCCGCGTATGAGCTGCAACGGCAACGGGGCGAGCCCCTCCAATGGCAGGTGCTCCGTGTGGAGGAGTCCCACCACCATCACTTCCGTCTCGTGGTCCGCCACCCCGCCCGTCCACTCGACATCGGGCTCTCCCATGCGATCCGGAAGGCCTTGGACGACCTCTCCGACGAGAGCGAGGAGGAACTGAGCCGTCGGTTCCACGAGGCGAGGGCCCAAGGTCTCGTTCCCACTCCCCTGCGTCACATCCACGAGTCTCCGGACCTCTGGCAGGACGACTTCTGGAACCACATCGGGTGAGCCACCCGCAGAAAGAACATCCGCTGGCCGCAGCGGAGGCACCGCGATGCGGACAGTCGGTTGCCGCCCATGGATGAACTCATAGCGGGTATTGAGCTGGCAACCCTGGATGAACGCCGCTCCCCTGGCGGGCTCGCCCTCCGCCCCAAAGCCAGCTCAGGGCTACTACCAAAGCAGGGAGGTCATGCTGGTCATCCTGATGCTGGTCGCAAGCTTCTTCGTGGCGGCGGTCGTCGTCACGGTCTTCGGTGGCTCGCAGGGTGTGGCGGATGCCGTGGCCGTGACCATCGTGGGGGTCATCGTGCTCCTGGTCTTTCTGTCTCACATGACCTACTCCATCCAACCCTACGAGGCGGGGCTGGTCTCGATCTTCGGCTCCTACCGTGGCATGCTCCGACCGGGATTCAATCTGGTGAGCCCGCTCGCGAATGTGAGACGTGTCGACCTCCGGACCACCCGCCAAGACTTCCGGGTAGAGGAAGCCAAGACCAAGGACGGCGCCCGGATCCATGTCGTGGGCGAGTACTACTCCAGGATCGTAGATGCCATGGCCGCCACCTACAAGGTTCAGGACTCGCGGTTGGCTACCCTTGCCGTCACCCAGTCCGAGCTGAGCCGAGTCGTGCACGACATGGACCTATCCGACATCCTTGCGGATGATGGTGAGACCCTCTCCAAGCGACTGGAGCAGGCAGTGAACGACGGGGTCTCCAAGTGGGGAGTCAAGGTCGAAGCGTTCGAGATCAAGGATGTGGTCCAGCTTCAGGATCGCGGGTTTGGGGGTGTCCAACAAATGGCGGAAGTTGCCCTGCCCCCGCTCCCGTCCGGGGCCACCTCCGACCCGCATGAATGTCCGTACTGTCACGGGCCGATGGAAGCGGGGACCGTGGGAGCCGAGTCCGTCACGGGCGGGGCAAAGTGGCACAGGTCACGGAGCACACTGGCATTAGGGGGAGAGGCCGTCGGGGCCTATACCGCCGGCGGCATGGTGTGGCTTGATGGCTACCGATGCCGGAGCTGTGGCAGGCTGGTCCTCCGAGCCTGATCCGGATGCCCATTACGAATGTTGACTTCCGGGACCCCCCCCATGGGGCCATTGTCGCGCCTGGGTACCGTCCGGAGGGTGTCTATCCCACGGACGGACCCCCTCTTTTGTCGAGGCACCCCTGGCCGCGTGCGCCCCCTCGCATGGACGCGTCGGGATTTGAACCCGAGACCTCCTGATTGCAAATCAGGCGTTCTTCCGCTGTACTACGCGCCCGTTTCCCGCCGCTGCAGTGGGGTAGTTATGGTCATTCGTCGCCGTTTATTGGGCTTTCTATTCCCGAGCGTGGTCCTCGGCAACCAAGGGACCCTTCGGGTCCCCTCTGACCGGCCCGGCCCGATGCAATCCTACCGAGGGGTGTGACAACCCCCTCCATCGAGGAAACTGAAGGGACGCGAGCCCCTGGCGTAGGATGCCATCGGGAATCTCAACGACACGATCTTAGGTCGGTAGGCTCAGGACGGTCGTCCCTGAGAAGGAACTCGACGGAGCGAAGACTACGGCTCCCCCGGCATCCGGGGCATGGAGCTCAACAGTAATGGAGTCACCCCCAGCAACGGCGGTGCTGGTCGAGGCGGGAGCAGTGTAGGACCACCCTGTCCCGGGCTGATACACGGCTTCTCCGCCGTTCACGGAGTTCACTGTGAGCGATGCGAGTGAGCCTTGGAAGGCCCCCCCCTCGGAATTCTTCAATGTTACCGTCGAAATGTCGCTCCAGCGCAGGTTGCTCGGGCTGGACGACTCAACCGTGGCGTTGTACCAGTAATTCACCCCGCTCTGATTGGTCGGCGTCACCGGGCTCCAGCCGATTGATACGGGGTTTCGTGGGGCGCCTCCAAAGTACCCACTCACGAGGACGTACAAGACCGCGGCCATGACAACCGTGATCGCAACTAGAAGAATTGTGGCGATGATTGGTGATACCCCTTGGCGCTTCGACCGAACTGCTAACATTTTGCTCATTTTCCTAACCTTTATTGTTTGGCTTTTTCCCGTCGCTCCCGCTACAGAGTTTCTACTCTGACAGTCAGTATTCCGCAATCGAGGAATGGGTTATTGGCGGAGCCGGTTGCCCTTTTCGGGGCCCAGCTCCGCCAAGTCTGGTTGGTCGGACCTCCTGCTTGCCTACGAGGGCAGAGCGATGGTCGAGGTTCCGCTGTACGAGCTCGTCGGGGAGAGCACGATGCTCCCTCCGGCTACGGGGCTCGCAAGGGACGCTCCGGGCACGACTACCTCAAGCGTGTCTCCGCTAGATACGGCCGTGTTGGTACCAGTCCAAGAGCCCGAGGCATAGGTGAGCGTACCGCCTGCGGCCGTGATGACCGTAACCGTGACTCCGGTCATCGAGGCAGCTCCGCCACCGCTGTTCTTGAGCGAGATGGTCGCGATGTCGAACCACTTCAATCCAGAGGGGCTAACCGACTGGACCGTCGTGTTGTAGTAGAACAGGGTCTTCGGCGTGTTGTAGCTGGACTGGACCTGGCTCCACCCGACGGACATCGGCGCGCTCGAGGTGTGGCTCAGGTACCCGCTCACGAGCACGTAGAGCACGGCCGCCAGGACCACGGTAATGGCCACCAGCAGGATTGTCGCAATGATCGGCGACACTCCGCGCTTCGATCTCTTTCCGATCCGTCCCCAGTTCATAGGCGGCATTCCTTTCGTTTTCATTCTTTCCTCCCTCCCATCTGCATGGGCGAGACACTGTAATGGATGGGAGGGGGTATATAAATATTGGGGCGCCACATACGGCAATCGTCTATGTCGACTTCGACAATAGACGGTTTCCACACCGTCGGTCCAGCTCCCGCAGGAATGTATCCCGGTCGAGAGGGGAGATGAGCAGGGGGACGCCATCCCCGTAGACGAGCAGGCCGATGTGGAAGGTCGAAAGGTTGTCGAAGGGGCCCACGACGGGGGACCACATCCGGGACCGCCATCCCCAGCCGTACGTCCAGGAGACGGCCGCAAGGTCGCGAAGCGACGCCGGGCGGGCCTTGTGGATGGAGCTGAGGCGGACGCGGCGCGAGCCGAAGAGCCGGAGCGCCCGGAGCTCTCCCCCCCGGATCTCGTACCGGACCGAGAGCATCCGCGCGAGGTAGATCAGGAGGATCCCCACGAACGCCACGACCTCGAGGTCCGTGAGGTCCCTCTCGAGCCAGAAGATGACGATCACCAGCGCCACGAAGAGATAGGTCCCGGTGAACAGCCACGGCGTGATGGCGCGTTGGGCATAGGGCTCCGCTTCTGTCATTGAACCCTCCGGGGCGCGAGGGTGACAAGAGGGTCTTGCGAATTGGATGGGTCGAGGTGGGCGGAATCGCCCCGACGGACCCCGGTCCTCTCGGAGGGGCCGCCGCGGCTCGTTCCGCTAACCATGGTGTTCGGGGCGGAACGAGAGCCCGTACCAGGTCCTGCGCTGGTGGTCGTACGTCACGCCGCACTGGAAGCAGAAGTGCATGGCGGGTGCCGCCTTCGGCTCCCCTTCCATCTTCCCCCCGCATCCGGGGCAGTGCTGCACCCGGTTCGGCTCGATCATCCCGTACCAGGAGTTGCGCTTCTCGTCGTAGACCACCCCGTCGGTGGGACAGAGGCTCATCGGGAAGGCCGATCCGGGAGGCGCAGGGCTGGCCATCTCCGAACCGCAGATCGGACAGTACATCGGCTCGTTCTTCTCCTCGGAGACCCCGCGTGCGTTTCAACCGGGGAAACCCTTAAGGGTTGCGCCCCGCTCCGCCGAGCAAAGCGATGCTCACGGTGGTGGGAGTGGTTCTGGATGCGGAAGGGCCCACCCCGGGCTACGTGACCCTGGACGACCAGGGCCACGTGGTGGAACGGGGCCAGATGGGGGCCCAGGGGAAGCCCTCCCATCCGCTCGTACACGGCATCGTCCTCCCGTCCGCGGTCAACGGTCACACTCACCTGGGCGATGCCGTGTGGAGGCGGGAACCCCCCTCGGGGCCGCTCGCGGACATCGTCGCCCCTCCCCGGGGGCTGAAGCATCGCCTGCTCACCTCAACGCCGAGGGAGGCGAAGGTGGGCGCCATGCACGAGGCCCTCGCCCTGATGCAGGCGTCCGGGACCGCGGCGACCCTGGACTTCCGCGAGGAAGGGATCGACGGGGTCCGCATGCTCCAGGAGGCCGCCCAAGGGAAGGTCACGGTTCCCACCATCCTGGGTCGTCCCCGGAACGGGACCGACCCGGAGGAGCTCGCCGAGGTGCTGGACCTCGCGGCCGGTCTCGGCCTGAGCGGTCTCCGGGACCTCGACCCCAGCGTGGCCTCGGCCATGGCCGGGGAGGCCCGCCGGAGAGGGAAGTTGCTGGCCGTCCACGCCTTCGAGGACGCCCCGGAGCCGCTCGACGCCCTGCTGGACCTCAAGCCCTCGCTCGTGATCCACCTCTGCCACGCGACCGCGGCCGACCTCGAACGGATCGCGGACGCCCGGATGACCGCGGCCTTCTGCCCCCGGTCGAATGCGCTCTTCGGTCGCCGCCCCCCCCTCGCGCAGGCTTCCCGGCTGGGGATCCCCTTCCTGCTGGGCACCGACAATGCGATGTTCAACGCTCCCGACCTCTTCCGGGAGATGGAGTTCGCCTACCTCTCCTCCCGGCATCACGGCGAGGCCGTGAGCGCCGAGGCCCTGGTCCGGTCGGTCTTCGTGACCCCCTGGAACCTGCTGGGGAAGCCATCGATGGCCTCCCTCCAGCCCGGGAGCCCCGCCTCGGCGCTCGTCCTCCGGTTGCCGACCGACGACCCGTACTACCAGGTCTGTGCCCGCGGCTCGGCCTCCCGCCGGGTCCTCCCGGAAGGCGGCCGCCATTCGCCCGAACCGTTTTATGCTCAGCCAGTGTGACTAATGCCTATGAGCGATCCAGAGCATGCAAAAGTCGCTATCATCGGAAGCGGACCCGCCGGGCTGACCGCGGCGATCTACGCCGCCCGTGCCAACCTCTCCCCCGTCGTCTTCGCCGGGGTGCCCGCCGGGGGCCAGCTCATGATCACCACCGACGTGGAGAACTTCCCCGGGTTCCCCGAGGGGGTCCAGGGTCCCGAGCTCATGGACCGGATGCGCCAGCAGGCGGAGCGGTTCGGGGCCAAGATCATCGACGACCAGGTGGAGAAGATCGATTTCTCGAAGCGTCCCTTCCCCGTCAAGGGCCAGTCCGGCGTGGAGGTCCTCGCCGACACCCTAATCATCGCGACGGGGGCCTCGGCGATCTGGCTCAACGTCCCGGGGGAGAAGGAGTACCAGGGCCGCGGCGTGAGCGCCTGCGCCACGTGCGACGGCTTCTTCTTCAAGGGCAAGGAGATCGTGGTCGTGGGCGGCGGGGACACCGCCATGGAGGAGTCCACCTTCCTCACCAAGTTCGCCTCCAAGGTGACGATCATCCACCGGCGCGACTCGCTCCGGGCGAGCAAGGCGATGCAGCACCGGGCGAGCACGAACCCCAAGATCCAGTTCCTGTGGAACTCGGTCGTGGAGGAGGTCGTCGGGAACGGCAAGGAGGTCACCGGGGTCCGGATCCGGAACCTGAAGGACCACTCCGTGAAGGAGTTCGCCTGCCAGGGGCTCTTCGTGGCGATCGGGCACCACCCGAACACGGAGTTCCTCGGCGGACAGCTCACGGTGGGCGAGAAGGGCTATCTTGAGCTCCACGACCACACCCGCACGAACGTCGACGGCGTCTTCGGGTGCGGCGATGCCTCGGACCCGCGGTACCGTCAGGCCGTCAGCGCGGCCGGGATGGGATGCATGGCCGCCCTCGACGCCGAGAAGTGGCTCGAGGAGCACCAGGGCTGAGTCCGGTCCGTCGACGGGCGCGGGCCGTTCAGGCCTTGCGCGTCTTCGGCTTGCGGGGCGCCGGGGCCTTGCGGGGCTTCGGTGCCTTGGGCGCGGCCGGGACAGGCACCGCCACGGGTGCCGGGGCCGGTGCGGGCGCGCGCAGGTAGGCCGGGTAGCCCCCGAACCTGCCGAGCAATTGGATCAAGGTGCGGAGGTCCTCCGCTCCGACGCTTCCCGGAACGGTGGCGACGTCCGACTGGAGCTCCGCGGTCACCAGGTACCACCGCAGGGAGATCCCGGCGGTCTTGGCCACGCGCGAGGCGTAGCCGGCGGTCGACGCGACGCTCGCGGCGCCCCGTTCTCCGCGGGTCAGCGATTCTTCGTAGGCGTGCAGCACCACCGAGCCCATGGCCCGCACCATCGGTGAGGGAGAGCGCGGGAAGACCCATGTGACCTTCCCTCCGTCCTCGTCGAGCACCACGGCCGCGGTCATGCGTCCCTCTCCGCGCGAGGAGCTTTCGAGCCGGGACTTCACCCCCTGCCAGAAATGGGTACGTCCCTCCAGGGCGCGGTGCAGGGCGGTCACTTCGAGCGACGCTCCGGGGGCGGGTCCGGATCCCGGCTCCGGGGACGCGTCCGGGGCCCGCACCAGCTTGTCCGCGAGCTCGGGCTCGGGGACGCCGAGGATCTTGACGGCCCCCTCCCGCAGGGAAGGGGTCGAGGCGAGGGCCACGCGGGACGGCGATGCGTCCGGGTGGGCGAGGAGGTAGAGGGTCCATAGGATGTCGGTCTCCTTGAGGGAGGTCGTCTCGAGCACCTGCATGAGCCACCGCTCGACCGAGCTCACGTACGTCCCCCTCTCGGTGATCACCTGCAGTACGCCCTGCAGGAGGGGAGAGGAGTCCGTGGGGGGCGGGGGGGCCGGGGCGGGCGCCGGAGGCTCGGCGGTCCTCGAGGGCAGGGGGACCGTCGGGGTCAGGAGCCGTTGGCTCGGGGGTCCCGAGATGAGCGGGGGGATCGACTGGGACCGGGCGTAGGAGAGGAAGTCGGTCAGGCTCCGAATGTCGAAGCCCCGGAGCACCAGGACCCGCCCCTGCGCCTCGTACCAGAGCGAGAAGGACTTCGGGTCGAAGTGCCGCCACCGTGCCCAGGCCACGAGCGTGGCCAGGAGGTTCTCGCTGCTCGAGGGGCCCGAGTGCACGGCCACCACCCAGTCGGAGGAGGGCTGTTGCGTGGGCTCCATCATGGGGTCACCCGGAGCGTAGGACCGTCCCGTGTGCTCATCCGCGATGCCCCACTGCCACCATCTGTTCGAGGATAATGTCGTCCTAGTTATTTACGGCTGCTCTACCCAGCCGTATTTTGGACCTGCCCGGACCGCACGCCCCCCGGGCGGCGTGGAGGAAGCGACGAGGGCGGTTCAGTGCGACGGTAGCGCGAGGGACGCGACGAGCGCGGGCAGCGCATCGTCCAGGAAGAGCGGCCAGTAGTCGAAATGTCCCGCGGGATAGTAGCGTTCGGCCACCTGCTCCATCCCGGCCCCCTTGAGGACGGTGAAGAGGCGATGGGTCCCCACATCGAGGCCCCACTCGTCCGACGTGCCGGCGCCGAGCTGGATCGTGCGCAGGGCCCGGAGCGCCTTCTGGTGTTCCGGGACGGCCGCCATCCGGACCGGGTCCCAGGCGAGCCAGCGCTCCCAGACCCGCTGGTCGATCGCACCGGTCTCCCAGTCGAACGGCAGCTCGAAGGACCCCGGCGACCCCGGTACGGGAGAGTAGCAGGAGGCCATGGCCATCATGTTCAGGGCCGCGGCGGAAGGGTGCGCGGGGGACATGAACGCGGGGGGGTCGTGGAAGAGCCCGGCGAGGAACGGTTCCGGACCGCCGGCCTTGCGGAGCGCCCGCACCGCCTTGGGCACGTCGAGGAGGTAGCCGTACTCGAACGCGGTGTCGGCCCCCGAGGCGAGGAGCCCTCCGAAGAGACCGGGGTGCCGCATCGAAAGGGCGAGGGCGCCGAACCCGCCGCTCGAGTGCCCGAGGATCCCGATGCCCGAGGGGTGGTAGCGCTCCACGGCCCACGGCACGATCTCCCGGATGACGTAGTCCTCGTAACGCCCCGTGGCCGTGGAGTTGAGGTACTGGCTCCCTCCCAGCGCGGTCCGGGCGTCGGGCGCCACGATGGTGCACTCGCCGGAGGCCCGCGAGCGGACCATCCGCTCGATCTGGTCGACCAGGGTCTCCTGGAGGTATCGGGCCTGCCGGGGGAAGTGGAGGGCTCCCGTCCCCGTGTACCCGGAGAGGAGGACGAGGAGCGGCTTCCCCTCCGTCTTCCCGGCCGGCGGCCGGTAGACCGCGACCTCGCGGACGGAAGGGTCGTCGAGCGGGTTGTCCCGGAGCACCTCGCTCTCGTGACGCACGAACTCGACGCTTCCCTGGGGGGAGGGCGGGAATGCCCGGCTGCCGTGGGGCACGGGGGGGATGTGGAAGGCCATGGACCCCGCAGGGTCCCACCCCGTAACTATCTTTCGGGGGAGGCTCCGCGGTCTCCCGCCTCCCCGCGTTCCGGGCGGAAACGAATTCGTAATATAGACGGTCCCGACTGTGGCGCCGTGGTCGACCACTACGAGGACACGCTCCGCTACCTGTGGGGGCTCCATCGTCTGGGGTCACGCCCGGGCCTCGACACGATCCGGGCCCTCCTGGAGGGCCTGGGGAACCCGGAGCGCACGTTCCGCTCGATCCATGTCACCGGCAGCAAGGGGAAGGGTTCGACCTCGGCCTTCCTGGCCTCGGTGCTGCGGGAGACGGGGACCCGGACGGGCCTCTACACCTCTCCCCACCTGCTGAGCTACCGGGAGCGCGTCGAGGTCGACGGCCGCCCGATCCCGAAGAGCTCCGTGGTGGCGGGGGTCGCCGAGGTCCGGAAGGTCGCCGCCCGCCTGCTCCAGGAGGGCACCCTCGAACGGGAGCCCACCTTCTTCGAGGTGACGACCGCCCTCGCCTTCTGGCATTTCCGGGCATCCAAGGTCGAGACCGCGGTCGTCGAGGTCGGTCTCGGCGGCCGCCTGGACGCCACCAACACGATCCAGGCGCCGGTCTGCGTCGTGACCACCCTGGAGCTCGAGCACACCGAGATCATCGGCCCGACCCTGCGGGACATCGCCACGGAGAAGGCGGGGATCTTCCACCGGGGCGCCTGGGCCGTGACGGGGGTCGAGGGCGGGGAGGGTTTCGAGACGCTCCGCCACGAAGCGTTCCAGCGCGGGGTCCCGCTCTGGAAGCTGGGCCAGGACTTCACCATGGTCCGCACGACGTTCGACGCGCGGACCCAGACGATCGACGTGACGACCCCCGTGCGGTCGCACCCGGGGCTCACCATCTCGATGCTCGGCGCCTTCCAGGCCCGGAACGCCGGGGTGGCGGTCGCCGCCCTGGACCTGTGGGGCCGGGTCACCGGCACCCCCGTCCCGGAGGAGGCCCTGGCGCGGGGGCTCAAGTCCACCCGGTGGCCGGGGCGCCTGGAACGAGTCGCGGACGCCCCGCCGCTCTACGTCGACGTGGCCCACACGCCCGAGAGCGTGGCGGAGGTGGCCACCGCGCTCGAGGAGCTCGAGCCGGGCTTCTCCCCGCAGGGGAGCGCGGTGCTCTTCTCCTGCCTCAAGGACAAGCGCCTTGCCCCCATGCTCGATACCCTCTCGGCCGTCGCGGGAACGATCGTCCTCGTCCCGCTGGCGAGCGAGCGGGCCATGTCCCTGAAGGAGATGGAGCTCGAGGCCCGCCCCCGGTTCCGCCGCCTCGTCGCGGTGGGGTCCGCGGCGGAGGGCCTCCGCCTCGCCCGGGTGGCAACGGAGGAGGAGGGGCTCACGCTCGTGACGGGGTCGATCTATCTCGTCGGCGAGGTGATCGCCCAGGTCCGGGGGACCGAGGTCGAGCAGCCCCGGATCACGGACCCGCTGGGGGTGCCGTCGCGCGCGAACGCTTCCGCCACAGCAGGTAGCCGATGATCGCGAGGATGGCGATCCCGCCGACCACGTCGAGCGCCGTGAAGTAGCGCTGCAGGATCCCGAAGTTCTCCCCCAGGACGACCCCGGCGTAGACGAGCGCGAGGGTGAAGGGGAAGGAGCCCGCGGCCGTGAAGACGGAGAAGCGCACGGGCTCCATCCGGGCCGCGCCCGCGGGGTAGGAGATGTACGCCCGGACGATGGGCAGCATCCGGGAGAAGAAGACCGTCGGCTCCCCCCGGCGGGCAAAGAACTGCTCCGCCTTGTGGAGGTCCTCCTCGTCGACGTGGAGGCGGCGGCCGAAGCGGTGGATGAGCGGCATCCCGAAGAGGCGGCCGAGGAGGTAGCCGAGCAGGGCCCCGAGGAGCCCTCCCGCGAGGGCCGCGACCATGACGGTGACCCACGTGAAGGGGATGCCGAGGAGCCCGACGGTACCGCTCGAGAGGAGCACCCCCGCGAAGGGGAGGATGACCTCGCTGGGGAGCGGGGGGATCCCGAGGCTCTCCACCGTCATGAGGGCGAAGAGGCCGGGGATCCCGACGGTGGTGAGGATCATCTCGATCCAGGTGAAAGCGAGCTCGGTGGGGGAGAAGACCATGCCGGTGCGCTACCTCTGCTTCCGGACGACGCCCTCGCCCAGCACCTTCTGGCTGACCTCGTCGAGCTCCGAGAGCACCGAGTTCACGTCCTCGTCATCCTGCGCCACGAAGGGGGGCTCCGCGGCGGCGGGGGGGCGCTTCGCGGCGGTCCGTTGCTTCTTGCGGCGCCAGACCAGGTAGATCACGAAGATCTCGAGGATGAGCGCTGGGGGGATGATGACCATCCCCACATCGAGGATCCAATCCGACATTACGAGCGATCAGTGAGAGGCCGCGAGGGACTTGTACTTTTCGGCCGACAGGAGCCCTGTCGGCGGCGCGGAAAACTCGATGGCGAGGATCCATCCCTTGCCGTAGGGGTCCTTGTTCACGAGCCCGGGGTCCTTCGTGAGCTCCTCGTTCACGCGGGCGACCTTACCGTTCGCGGGGGCGTAGACGTCCGCGACCGTCTTGACGGACTCAAGCGTGAGGAGCACCTGCTTCTCGTGGACCGGCTGGCCCACCGCGGGCAGGGTGACGTAGACCACGTCCGTCAGCTCGGATTGCGCGTGGTCGGTGATTCCCATCGTCAGGACCGAGCCCTCGACCCGGACCCACTCGTGTGTCGCCGTGTACTGGAGGTTCTCCGGCACCTTCGTGGTCTCGCTCATGTTCCGCCTCCCCAACTCCGCAGGTACTCCGCCTGTGACGCGGTGAGTACATCAATGTTCGCCCCGTAGGTGCGGAGCGCGGCCCGGGCGACGAGCTCGTCGATCTCCGGGGGCACGGGGTAGACGGCCGGCGGGAGCTTCGACCCCTCGCGGAGGAGGTACTCCGCGGAGAGGGCCTGGAGCGAGAAGCTCATGTCCATGATCTCGGCCGGGTGCCCCTGGCCCGCCGCCAGGTTCACGAGCCGCCCCTCCGCGAGGAGGTAGGCCCGGCGGCCGTCCGCGAACCGGTACTCCTCCACCATGGGGCGCACCGGGCGATGCTCGACGGCGATGCCGCCGAGGTCCTTCTTGTTGATCTCGACGTCGAAGTGCCCCGAGTTCGCGAGGAGGCAGCCGTCCTTCAGGACCTTGAAGTGCTCCGTGCGGAGCACGTCCGCGCACCCCGTCACCGTGACGACCAGGTCCGCGTGCGGGGCGGCGTCGATCATCTTCATCACGCGGAACCCCTCGAGCCGGGCCTCGACCGCCTTCGCGGGGTCGATCTCCGTGACGATGACGTCGGCCCCGAGGCCCCGGAGCCGGGAGGCCACGCCCTTCCCGCACCAGCCGTAGCCCGCGACGACCGCGGTCTTCCCGGCAATGGTGAGGTTGGTGGCGGTGAAGATCCCGTCCAGGGTGGACTGGCCGGTGCCGTAACGATTGTCGAAGAGGTGCTTCATGGTCGCGTCGTTCACGTCGATCGCGGGCCAGGGGAGCTTGCCGTCCTTCTCGAGGGCGCGCAGCCGGACCACCCCCGTGGTGGTCTCCTCCGTGCTCCCGCGGACGCGGGCCGAGCGCTTGACCATCTCCACCACGAGGTCCGCCCCGTCGTCGATGATGAGGTCGGGCTTGTGGTCGATCATGGCCTCGATGCCGTGCGCGTAGTCCTGGAGGGACTCGCCCTTCTTCGCGAGCGTCGGGAGGCCCTGCTGGTTCAGGTAGGCGACCACCTCGTCGTCCGTGGTGAGGGGGTTCGAGGCGGCCATGTGCACGTCCCCGCCGGCGGCCTTGAGCGTCAGCGCGAGGGCCGCGGTCTTCGCCTCGACGTGGAGGACGAGGGAGAGCCGGAGCCCGGTGAAGGGCTTCTCGCGCTCCATGCGGGCGCGTACCTCCTCGAGGATGCCCATGTGGGTGCGGACCCACTCGACCTTGGCCTTCCCGGCCAGCACCTGGCGCTCAACCGAGTCCGCCGACAAACGTCACCTCCACCTGTCCCTTGGTCTTCGCCCGCAGGCGTTCCTGGAGATCGGTCTGGGCGCCGCCGGGGATGTTGACCGTCCCCGTCCAGCTCCCGTCCGCCCCCCAGTCCTCCTCGACGATCTTGCCGAGGGCCTTGATGTCGCCGATGATCTTGGGATAGAGCGCCGCCTTGGTGTGGACGCGGACCTTGACGTGCTCCAGCCGGATGGGCATGATGGGACGGAGCTTGTCGAGGGCGTCGGCCGCGAGGCCCTCCACGTCGCGGAAGGGGTCCACGTGGAACTTGGCCTCCTCCAGCGCCGCCGAGATGCGCATCGGCGGGTGGGGCGCGCCCGTCTGCGGATTGATGGCGTTGCGGGCGATGTAGTCCACGACCTGCCGGCGCTTCTCCTCGGTCATGGCGCGCCGCTGCTCGGTCGTGACCTGGACCTCGCCCTCGCGGATGATGATCTTCGCGATCGCGAAGACGTCGGTCGTCTGGAACTGCTTCAGGAGGAACTCGTCGGAGATCTTGTCCCCCTTCTTCGCGTCCTTGTAGATGTGGTCCTGCGCGAGACGCTCGGTGAGGTCGAGGTCCTTCCCGGCCCTGATGTCGGGGACGGCCGCGGGATCGACGAGGACCTCGAAGTGGCTGCCGCCCCGCACGAGGCGGGCCACAACGGCGTCCTCCGCCTGGACCATCTATCCTTTGGTCGGCTTCGCCTGCGAGGGCAGGCGGGCCACGTACTTCGCGATCTCGTCCGCGGGGAGCCGGCGGAAGCCGCTCTCCGTGTCGATCGTGCAGATCTCGACCGAGGAAAGGTTCCCGGGTTCCTCCATCGACTGCTGGAGTCCCTCGAGGGCCAGAAGGATCGCCTCGTCCGCCTCCATGCCGACGCGGTAGCGCTGCTCGAAGAGCTCCATCACCGGGGCGCGGTTGCCGCCGATCGAGGAGGCCTTGAAGGAGGTCAGCGAGCCGGAGGGGTCGGTCTCGAAGAGGTGGATCCCGGTGTCGTCACATCCCCCGATGAGGAGGGCCGTGCCGAAGGGGCGGACGCCCCCGAACTGGGTGTACTGCTGCTTGTAGTCGCAGACGGCCCGGACCAGCATCTCGAGGCTGATGGGCTCGTTGTAGGTGACGCGGTTGATCTGGCTGGTCAGGCGGGCGTAGTCCACGAGGACCCGGGCGTCGGCGACGAGCCCCGCGGTCGCGGCTCCGATGTGGTCGTCCACCTTGTGGATCTTCTCCACCGAGGAGGACTCCGCGAGCTTCGGGTTCGCGATCCGCCGGTCCGCTACGAGGACGACCCCGTCCTTGTAGACGACGCCGGCCGTGGCCGTGCCGCGGCGCACCGACTCGCGCGCGTACTCCACCTGGAACAACCGTCCGTCAGGAGAGAAGACTGTAATCGCTCGGTCATACGCCATCTGGCCGGGTTGCATCTCCACCTTACATCACCTCGACTCGTGCGCGGAGGAGATGAGTCGGACCTAATAAGGAGTGCCCACGGGCGGAGCGCGTCACGGTCCCGAAGGGTGGAGGGGACGCCCGCCCGATGGCGGAGGGGGGGCCCGGCCGTCCGGCCGGAGCTGGAGCGCGGGGAGCGCCCCGGAGCCGGCGAAGTCGCGACGCGCCGCGATCGCGGTCTTCCCCGCGAGCGTCCGCGCGACCCGCCCCTTCCGGGGGGCCGGGGCTCCCTGGATGAGGGGGTGGAGGAAGAGGAGACCGTACTTGGGGGGCGGACCCCCCTCGCGAAGGTGGGCGAAGAACGCCCGCTCCGAGCCCAGCACCTGGACGGTGCTCGCGGGCATGCGGGCCAGGCGCTCGAGGCCCCCGGCCTTGGCGACCATCCGGGCGGCCAGCAGCGGGCCGAGCACGAGCGACAGGTTGGGGTAGTGGGCCGAGGCCTCCGCCTCCACTCCCTTCTCCATCGCGTCGCGGGCCTTGCGGAGGTCGAGGTAGAGGGTGGCGAGGGCCGCCCGGCCGGCCTCGACCGGGGAGGCGCTCCCCGCGCCGTCGGCCATCTCCCGCGCGACCTTCCCGGGCGCGGCCCCGATGCGGTCCAATGCCGCCGGGTCCTCGTCCATCCACCAGTTGACCAGCCGCTCGCCGAGGAGGTTCAGGGCCGACTCCATGTCCTCGATGGACCGGACGGCCTCCACGGTGGTGATCGAAGGGTCCCGCGCTCCCGCCAGCCGTTCAACGCCGTGCTCGAGCAGGATCTCCCGCTCCCACGAGGGGTCGATGCCGTAGTCCCGGGAGGACATCCGGGGAAGGAACCCCTCCGCGGGCTCGAGCCCCAGCGGGCGGAGGCGGACGTCCCGGGAGGTGAGGGGGGAACGGCCCTCGCGGCGCAGGGTCTCCACGAGGTCGCGTTCCTCCGCACAGATCGCGCCGGACTCCCGGAGCCGCCACCGCTCGCGGATCACCGCGGGGTCGGTCGGGAAGGGACGGAGGGCCACGACGCGGCCGGCGTCGACCGCGAAGGCCCCGAACCAGCGGGTGACGATCTCCATCAGTCCATCCTCAGCCCGCCATTGACGTGGATGGCCGTGCCCGTGAGGTAGCTTCCGCGCGGGGACGCGAGGAAGGCGATGGCCTCGGCGATGTCCTCGGGCGTTCCCACGCGACCGAGGGGGATCGACCGCTCCCGCGCCGCCCGCACGTCCGGGGTGTCCCCGGCGAGGATGGCGGTGTCGATCGAGCCCGGGACCACGACGTTCACCGTGATCGTGGGGGCCAGCTCGCGCGCGAGCGACTTCGCGAGCCCGAGGAGCCCCGCCTTGCTGGCGGCGTAGTCCGCCCCGTGGGCGGAGCCGTTGTAGGCGAGGATGCTCGAGACGAAGACGATGCGGGCCCGCGGCGCCTTCCGGAGGAGCGGGAGGAGCTCCCGGGTGAGGAGGTAGGGCCCCCAGAGGTTCGTCATGAGCGTGAAGAGGAACTCCTCCTCGTCGAGATCGTCCACGGACCGCCGCGGGTACTCCCCCGCGTTGTGGACGAGGACCTCGAGCGAGGGGAACCGGGCCCCGACCTGCTGGACGAGGGCCTCCACCTCCTTCTTCATGGTGAGGTCGGCGGCCACGGGGAAGGCCCGGGCCCCGCCCGACGCAAGCTCCTGGACGAGCGCCTCGGCCTCCTCCTTGTGGGAGCGGTAGTGGACGGCGACCTCGTCCCCCCGGAGCCCGAGGAGCCTCGCGGTCGCGCGTCCGATGCCGGTGCCTGCCCCCGTGACCAGGGCGTGGTCCCCGCTGGGTTCCATGCCCGACCGAATCCCCGGGGCCTCTTGAGGTGTAGGTTAGGCCAATTCCCCTAGCGGATTATATATTTCGACTTCTTGGCTCCGTGGTGGGCCATAGCGTGGGGGAGTCCGTCACGGGCGAGTCTCGCCGGCATCGTTTCCATGCCGTGACGCGCCGGTTCCTTAACGGGCTGGACGATCACTCGGAACCGATCCGGCAGACGCTCGTCCTCGGCATGGTCGGGCTGGTCCTCTTCTCGAGCTACGGGCTCTTCGTCCCGTCCTCGCTCCGGTGCGCGCTTCCGGGCGAGGTAGGGTGCCCGGGCGGGGTCCTCGGGGGACCCCGCATCGTGCACGCGGCGGGGAGCCAGTGGTTCGACATCACGGCCTACGACTACGGCTTCTGGATCGTGGACACCGTCTCGGGACAGAACGAGTCGAACTCCTGGAACCTCTACGAGGGATACACGATCAACGTCAATGCGACGAGCCTGCCCCCCGACTCCTCCGTGGGAGGGGTGAACATGCACGGGATCGGCATCTCGATCTCCGGCGCGGGGACCGTGATGAACCTCGGCGCCCCCGTCGGCTCCTGGGCCTCGGCGATCTTCACCGCCCCTACCTCCCCCTCGAGCGGGAACGAGATCTACTGCACGATCTACTGCGGTCCGGGCCACTCCTCGCAATACGCCAACGTCGTGAACGTCGTGGCCCCCCCGATCCTCCCGATCGCGAAGGCCACCGCGACGCCGACCAGCGGGAACTCCCCGTTGACCGTGACCTTCAGCGGCAGTGCCACCAGCGGGACCCCTCCCTACACCTACTCCTGGAGCTACGGGGACGGCTCCGCGGTGAGCACCGCCCAGAACCCCGTGCACGTCTACAACAGCTCGGGCACCTACGCGGCCAAGCTCACGGTGACCGACTCCGCGTCCCAGGTGGGGGCCGCGAGCGTGTCCATCACCGTCACCTCCCCCTCGCCCGTCTCGGCCTCGGCGCAGGGCACGCCCACGACCGGGTCCGCCCCGCTCACCGTGGCGTTCTCCGGGTCGGGGAGCGGCGGGAGCCCGCCCTACACCTACGCCTGGGCCTTCGGGGACGGGAGCCTCGGGAGCGGGGCGTCGGCCTCGCACACCTACACGACCGCCGGGTCGTATACCGCCGTGCTCACGGTCTCGGACAGCGCGGGAGGGTCGGCCACGGCGAACGTCGCCATCACCGTCACCGGCCCGGCTCCCCCCCTCTCCGTGAACGCGACCGCGAGCCCCTCGTCCGGGGTGGTCCCCCTGACGGTCACGCTGACCGCGGTCACCTCGCAGGGCACGGCCCCCTACACCGCGACGTGGAAATTCGGGGACGGCACCTCGGGGACCGGCATGAGCGTCACCCACGTCTACAGCACGGCGGGTTCCTACCTCCCCTCCGTCACGGTGACGGACTCGAAGGGGCGCGTGGGGACCGCTTCGACCTCCGTCTCGGCGCAGAGCAACGGCACCGGGCCTCCCCCGCCCCTCGTCGTCATCGTGACGGCGAACCCCACGCTGGGCGGCACGCCCCTCGCCGTGAACGCCTCGGCGTCGATCTCCGGCGGCACCGGCACCTACTCGTCGATCCTCTGGAACTTCGGGGACGGGGCGACGGGGTCGGGGAACCCGGTCTCCCACCGCTACACCACCGGCGGCACCTTCTCCCTCTCCGTCACGGTGACCGACTCCAAGGGGACGTCGTCGTCCAATTCCACGGTCGTCACCGCGGTCGGCCTCCACCTGATCGCCAACGTGACCCCCACGGTGGGGGACGCCCCCTACAACGTCACGGGGGCCGCCTCGGTCTACGGCGGCACCGGGCCCTACACGGCCGTGACGTGGGACTGGGGCGACGGGACCACCTCCCAGGGGACCTCGCTGAACCACACCTACGGCCCGTCGGCCACCGGCTCCCTCACGGTGACCGCATCGGTGACGGACCAGGCGGGCGAGACGGCCTCCCAGGTGCTCTACGTCCTGGTCGATCCCCCGCTGGCGGTGAACCTGACCGTGAACCTCTCCTCGCACGCCGCCCCCTCCAAGGCGAGCTTCCGCGCCGTCCTCTCGGGAGGAACGGGCATCTACTCCTCGAGCCTCTTCTGGAACTTCAGCGACAACGCGACCACCCGGGGGCCGACGACCGAGTCGTACACCTACAACCGGTCGGGAAGCTACCTGGTGACCGTGGAGGCGAACGACTCCTCGGGGGCGATCGCCTCCGCCCACCTGTGGGTTAACGTCACTCCCCGGGGTCCCGGGAACACGACCCAGACGGTTCCCACGTCCGCCACCCCTCCGTCCTGGCTCGGGAACGGCATCGGGGACCCGTCGGACACCAGCCTCGCGCTCCTCCTCGCCATGTCCCTCACCGTGCTGACCCTCGTCTGGAGAGGCCCCAAGAAGCCGGCCGCGTCCGGCAAGGACGGCGCCGCGTCCCCCTCGGGGCGCCCCGGCGCCACACTGAGGTCGATCCCGCCGTGATCGGCCGGTCGGCACGGTCCGGCATCGTGCTTCCCGCCCGAAAGGGCCCGGGGGCGGTCCGCCGATGATGCCCCCGCCGTTGACGGCCTGCCCGTGGTGCTTCACCCCGCTCCAGAACTCGGCCTGCCCCGTCTGTCAGGTGGCCTGGGTCCCCTCGGAGCCCTCCCCTCCTCCAGCGGCGCCCGTCCGTCCCCCGGTGGCCCCGAGGATCGCTCCCCCCGCACGGGCCGGACCCGCGGGAGCGGGCATCCCCCGCGTCGCGGCCCGGCCGGGCGCTCCCCCGCCCCGCATCCCCCCGAAGTCCCCCCGGAAGCCCGAGAGCGCCGCGAAGAAGTTCGGCCGCAAGGTGCTCCGCCAGTTCCTCCCCGTCCGCCTCGTCTGGATCTTCCTCATCGCGCTGGCCTACGCCGGCCACCTCCTCGACTCGGCGACCGGGCTCGAGGCGCTCGGCGCGCTCCTGGGGATCGCCGCGGGGGTCGACCTGGCGATCCAGCTCGGCCGGTTCACCACGGTCCGGGTGCCCGACGCGGCCCTCGCGATCGGCGCGTTCTACCTGGTGCTCGTGCAGCCCGGCGTCCTCACCCTGCCGCTCATCGCGGTCCTCGTGGCGGGCATCGTGATCCGCCACGCCGTGCGGCTGAACGGGCATCCCTGGTTCAACCCGACGGCGCTCGGGCTCACGATCGGCTTCTTCCTCTTCGGCACGCAGGTGCCCTGGGCCGTCGGCAACAGCCCGCTGGACGAGGCCGTCATGATCGTCTTCGGGCTCGTGCTCATCCTCCGCCAGCGGAACAGCTGGAGGCTCCCCGCCTTCTTCCTCGCCACGGTGGTGCCCCTCCTCATCCTGACGCCGGTCCTCGTCGGGAAGCCGATCGCCCTCAACGAGTCCAACCTCT
>JAJYEA010000001.1 GCA_021790425.1 Thermoplasmata archaeon
TTGCCGAGAAGGGGCAGAGCGACATGATGCTCTACGCCCGCCTGGTCAAGAACGCCCTGCGGTCCCTGCCTCCGGGTCAGATGAAGCCGGCAGACGCCGAAGCGCTCTCGAAGGACATCGACGCGTTCGTGGAAGAGATGACCCCCTCCGACAGTCCCGGAGCATCCGCGGCGCCGAAGGGGAAGGAGAGCGCGAAGCAGGTCAAGGAGAAGGTCGACGGGCTCATCCAGAGCCTGCTGAGCGGGACCTAGGCCCCGGGCGAGACGCCGCCTACTTCGACTTTCCGGAGCTGACGATACCGTGGTCGCCCACGTCGACACCGAGCTTTCCGGTGACCTCGGGGTGGTTGCGGACCTTCTCGATCGAGAGCCCGTAGAGGAAGCTCTTCGAGCGGTCCTCGACCTCGAGCTTCAGCAGGAGGTCGGCGATCGACTCGAGCGTCCCCATGACCCGGGCATCGTGGATACCGGAGGTGAGCGTCAGGATCGCGACCCCGCCCACCCGCTGGGCCCGATAGCGGATCTGGCGGACCATCGAGATGATGTCGCTCGCATCGGCCTGCTCGAGGAAGAAGTCGAGCGAATCCACGATCAGCCGGAACGGCCGGTCGTACGTGGCGAGGTCGTAGATCATCCGGGTGACGAAGTTGATGCGGGGGCCCTCGACCCCCTTCATCGTGAAGGAGGTGACCTCCTCGGGGGAGATCCCGCGCTCGCGGAACCGGCTGATCTCCAGGTTCCGGGAGAGGACCCGGTCGTAGTAGTCCTCGAGGATGTTCATGATCTTGACGTCCCGGTCCCACCCGAACTTCCGCATCGCGGAGGTGATGTCCTCCGTCCGCTCGACCGTGGTGTAGTAGTAGACGGGTACGCGATCCTT
Organism: Thermoplasmata archaeon; assembly: GCA_021790425.1. Lineage (GTDB taxonomy): Archaea > Thermoplasmatota > Thermoplasmata > Lutacidiplasmatales > UBA184 > JAJYEA01. The sequence continues at coordinate 880 of JAJYEA010000001.1, forward strand.
GGCCGTGCCCGCGAACTGCTTCGCGAGGAGCTCGATCCCGCTCCCCGGCTCTCCGTAGAGGATCCCCACCCACCCCTTGGGGAGGGCGGACCAGAGGCGCTTGTCCACGTCCGGGATCCCGAAGATCGGCTCTTTCCCCTCGTCGTCCGGCATCGTCAGCCTCCTCCGGGTGTCGCGAGGGAGACGATCTGGTCGCACACGAGCGAGAGCGTGTTCTCCATCTCAGGGGCGGTCTCCTCGGCCACGGCCAGGATGATCGTGATCGCTCCGCTGGACTTCAGGGTGTTCACCAGCACGTGCAGGAACTCCGAGAGGATGCCCCCGTTGTTGTGGATCGCGAGGGAGCTGATGGAGTCGATGACGACCACCGGCTTCTCGGTCGGGTTCTTCCGGAGGAGGTACTCGATGCGGAGCATGATCGTCTCGAGCATCGTCGGGCTCTCGACATAGCTGATGTTGGGCGAGCGCTTGCCCTTCGCTACCATCAGGTAGCTCGTGACGTCGACGAAGGAGATCCCGTTCACCGGGACGTCCATCGATCCCAAGAGGTCTATGAGCAGGGAGGCCGGGTTGGTAACGGAGACGTAGATGGCCCTTCCCCTGACCTCCATGACATAGTCGCGAAGGATGGTCGCGAGCGCGGCCGGGTAGGTGTCCACGTAGTTCGTGTTCCCCATCTTGATGACGAGCGCGGACCCGCGGGGCAGGGTGCGGAGGCCGTCGGCCAGCTGGTCCTGGGTGACCGTGTTACTCATGGTTCCCTCCGTCTCGCCGTCCCCCCTTCAGGAACGGAGCGAGAAGGATGCCGAGCGGGGTGATCTCGATGACGTACTGGGCGCGGGAGTGGGTGGTGCCCCGGACCTTGATCACTTGCAGCGTCCGGAGGAGGTCCCCCTGGCGCTGGACGTTGCCGAGCAGGATCACCCCGTCCGCGATGGCCTCCTCCACTCCGTACTGGGAGTACCGGCTCGACTGGGGACCGATCTCGCTCACCAGCATCGTCGTGCAGGAGAGGTCCGAGAGGGACTTGCCGAGCTTGAGGATGAAGTCCCGGATCTTCTCCTCGTGCCGGATGCGGAAGCATACGGAAGTGACCGAATCCAGGACCAGGCGTTGGATCTTCAGGGAGGCGGCGAGGTTCGAGACCGATGTGATGAAGAGGTCGATGTCCTCGGGTGTGAGCTCCTCCTTCGAGAGACCGAGCTTCTCGAAGAGGATGGGCACGTCGATAAAGATGATCTTGTTCTCCTCGAGGAGCTTGTGGTCGAAGAACTCGAAGGTGGAGAGGTTCTCGACGATCTTCTGGGAGGCCTCCGTCACCGATAGGAAGAGCGTCCGCTCCCCCGCCATCGCCCCACGGACGAGGAACTCGAGGCCGAGGGTGGTCTTGCCGGTCCCGCAACTGCCGGAGAGAAGGATGGTGTTGCCGCGGGGCAGCCCTCCGTCGAGAATGTTGTCGAGCCCCTCGATCCCGGTGGGGCAACGCTCGAGTGCCGTCGCTGCCATATCCTTCACCCCTCATACCCACTTACGGAGCGATAAAAGTTTATGCTTGGGACAGGACCTTGATTTTGGGGCGACAGGGCTGCCGTGGGAATCTGCCCTCAGTACCGAAACCTCCCCTCGTGCTGAAGGGACGAAGGACATAGATGACTGCCCTGTCAATGGGCATTTAGGCAACTTCCTGCAGCGGGATGTGAGGAACCGTGAGGTTAATAAACAGGTTCCACGTATTATGTGAGCACAGGTCCTAACGGAGGTCGAAAGGAGCTATGGATGAATCAGAAGGAAGCCCAGCGCCTATGGCAAGAAGGACAGGATCGCGAGGGCGGATTCGCCGCCGCACCCTGTACGTATCTACGATGGTCCTTCTGCTCGGAGTGATCGGCGGATTTGCGTTCGCGGCGACAATGGCCAACTTGGTGCTTCCCGTCCCTGGGGGTCCGGGGGGCTCAGGTGCGGGTGAGTCGGCTACCACTGCGTTTACGGAGGCCTCCGTGACATCGGTGTCCGTCCTCGCAACGAATCCGGAATCAGCCGCTGCCCACCTTGGATCTGAGACAGGCCCAGCACTGGGAGTGCTGGAGGGAACGATGGCTGCTCAGACGGGTACCTCTCCAGTCAGTGTGTACGGACAGCCCGCCGCGCAGTCGACTGCAACTCCGGTGTCCAATGATTACTCGGTCCAAGTAGTAGTCACTGTTACTACTACTGGGACTGCTTTCGGGTTCGACATGCAGTTCACCATCCCCTTGAGTTCCGGAACTGTTGTGGCTGACATCTATGTTGACACCGGAACGGTCACCGCGGGGACACTGACCCTCTACGTGTTTGTCGACTCGGGAGTGCTGAACTCCGCCACTCCGCCAACTTTCGCGACATACGCTGTGAGCGCTAACGGTTGCTTGAGTCCAACCGCGTGTCCGTAGAAGTAGGGCAAGATTCCCCTCAACTTCGACCCCCTCGCCCTTCGGGGCGAGGGGCAACCACTTCAAGTTTCTCGTTTAGACATCGCGGGTTCAGGACCTGACCAAGTGTGTCATCCGGTACTGAGGGGGAGGGGAGCCTTGCGGGCCCGTTCAAGGCATGCGGCGCGCTCCCGGTCTGGAGCTACCCAAGGACGGCCTCTCGAATAGTCGAGCATCATGCCTTGAACGGACTGGGGGAGCCAACCGTGTATGACGCAACTGAACGACTGGGGAGATCGAGGAGGCGCCCTCAGACCTTGAAGGCAAGGCCTGTCTGTTCGTGAAGTGAAACCGATGGATCTCAGGCTATCGTATGATCAAGCGGCGATTCTAACGGAACGCAAGGCATCCCCAGGGGGGTACCGCGGGCTTGGTAGCGAGCGGCAGGAGTTCTGTCTCGCCCACGCGCCGTTGTTCCTTGGTCTCGCGCTCCCGGATCGTGAAGGTCCGGTCTTGCTTGCTCTGACCATCGATGGTGACCGCCAGCGGGGTCCCCATTTCGTCCAGGCGCGCATACCTCCTCCCCACCGACCCTGACTCGTCCAGCGTGACCGACACCCCCGCGCTCCGCAGGGCGTCGGCGAGCTCCTGCGCCAGGACGCCGTGTTCCTTCGGGATGAGGGGAAGGACGCCCACTGTGACTGGGGCGAGATAGGAAGGGAGCGACCAGACGAGCCGCTCACCGTCCTTGCGCAGGTGGATATCCGATAGCGCCCAGACGTTGCGGTCCACCCCGAAGGTGAGTTCCAGCACGTGCGGGGTCAGGTGCTTCCCCCCCTCGGTCGTCACCGAAAGGTCGGTTTTCGACCCTTCCGAATGCTTGGTGAGGTCGTAGTCGCCACGGTAGTGGATGGCCCCGACCTCCTTGAACCCACCCAAGGAGACCAGTTCCGCTTCGACATCGAACTGGATGCGGTTGTAGAACGCCCGCTCCCGCTCGTTCTTCTCGAGGAACCGGATCCTCTCCGCGGGATAGCCCAGGACGTCCCGGAAGAAGCGGTAGGTGTGCGCCATGTGGAACGCGTAGAAGGGGGGAAGGTATCCCTTCTCCACCAACTCCCGCAGGGAGACCTCCTCCGGGCGGACCGCCCCGGCCAACCGCTTCTCAGCGAAGAGAATAGGGACCGAGATCTCACCGAACGCCTTCCACTCCGACGGGTAGTCTTCAGGGTCGAAGAAGATCTGGAGCTCCGCCTGGGTGAAGACCCTCATCCGGAAGAGCGTCTGCCGGGGTGCGATCTCGTTGCGGAACGCCTTCCCGATGACCGCGATGCCCATGGGGAGCTTCTTCCGCCCGATGTTCCACATGCGGGAGAAGGCAAGGTAGCTCGACTGGGCGGTCTCCGGGCGGAGGTAGGCCTTCTCCTTCCCCAGGGCCCCGAACTCCATGCCGAACATCAGGTTGAAGGCGCGCGGGGGTCCCAGCGGGCCCTTGCCGCATCGCGGGCAGGGAGGGTGGAGCTGCTCGAGCCGCGCGGCGAGCTCGTCCCCTTTCAGCGCCTCGGCATCCTTCTGCCCCTTTGCCTCGAGGAGCTCATCGGCACGGATCACGGTCCCGCAGTTCCCGCAGGTGACCAGGGGGTCGGCAAAGTGGTCCAGGTGCCCGGAGGCACGGACCACGGCCTCGGGAAGCATCTCCACCGCATCGATGCGGTGGTAGTTCTGGGAGAGCCCGACGAACCAGGCCTCCCACGCATCCTCCAGCCGGCGCTTCAGGGCGGACCCCATGGGACCGTAGTCGTAGAGCCCCTGGGCCCCCCCGTAGATCTCCGCGGTGGGCCAGAGCACGCCTCGCCGTTTGAAGATCGAGAGGATCTCGTCGCTGTTCATCCCACCTGCTGGGGTGAGGCGGGCCTTAAGGATTACTCCCTACCCGGGGAGGGTCCGGGGGCTCCGAGGCTTTCCGCGGGGCCGCGAGCGCGGCTTGCTGGGGGCGAGGTCCCGTTCCAGTTCACGACGACGTCGCTCCATGCTCTCCTTGACCCAGTGGCGAACGTGTCGGTGTTCCCGGGAGTGACGGAGGGACCGGACCCACTCGTCGAACATGCCGAGATCGTGATAGTTCCCAAGTCGGGTCTGGAGCTTCACCAGCGAGGGTCCCAGGTCCATCCCCTCCGGGTCGACGGCGAGCTCGCGCCGGGTCTGCCGCCACTGCCGCAACACGACACGGAGGCGGTGCAGTCGGCGCACGGTCGATCGACGTTGTGCCTGACGGAGTGCCTGCTGGAACTCCGTTTGGGCACCTCGGATCTCTCTCGTGGACGCCACCCTGAGCCGCGAAGCAGAGAGGGGATGCGCCTCCATCCATTCGGAAAGTACTCTCGGTTCGAGGCCACCCTGGGCCAGAAAGTGCTTGGCCCGGACACGAAGGCGCTTGCCGAAGTTGCTTCGCTCATGCTCCAGAACCGCGCGGAGAGCGTCAGTATCCCCCCGGTCGAGCTCCCCTCGGGCCCCGCCCAAGAGCCGTAGGGCCACGTCCCGGTCCCTCGTGACACCGGCCGCGTGCGCGAGCTCCACGAGCTCCTTCTCCTCGCGTTCGAACCCGGAGGAAGCGGAAACGGGCGACGCCCGCCGGAGCAGGCGGAGCGCAATGCGCAGACGGCGCAGGTCCCGATGCAGGTCGTGGATGGCGCGCGGGCTCATCTCCCGACCCTCCGCAGCCTCCCGCAACCGCACCTCCACGGAACCCGCCAGCGAAAGGAAACGTTGGTGGAAGGCGGGGGGTCCGACCAAACGAAGAGCCGGCGGGCGACCCGGGGGGGTCCCCTCGCCCATGGCACTACCGGAACGACTCGAGGTGGGTCCGCCCGGTGATCCGGTCGACGCACTCCCGAACGTCCCGGTGGACTTCTTCCGGGCGGCGGTTCCCGTTGATCTGGACGAAGCCATACTCCTTCGCCATCCAGTCGAACTCGGCCTTGATCAGGGCCTGGTAGCGGAAGAAGCTCTCGAACCGGTCCCGGGAGAGGCCGATATCCATTCCCGACTCCCAGAAGTCGAGCGACTTGTAGGTCCGGAACGTCCGATGCATCAGGATCTCCGGCCGGGTGTCCAGGAAGATCGTCAGCCGGGGCCGGAGCGCGAAACCGTAGAGCTCGCTCGCCCACTCGCGGGTGGCTCCCCGGACGATTGCCCGGGCCATGAGCGTGAAGATGTAGCGGTCCGCCAGGACCACGAATCCCGCGGAGAGCGCGGGGATGATCTTGTTCTCGAGCTGGTCCGCGAAATCGGCGGCATAGATGAGGGCCAGGGTGGTGGCGCCCAGCACGTTCCCCTGCTTTGCCCGGTCGATCTGCTTCGACACCAGGTTCGACCGTCGGAGCCCGGTCTCGAGCACCGCGTGACCTTGGACCTCCAGGTAGTCCTTGAGGAGCTCGCACTCCGTGGTCCTTCCCGATCCGTCGGACCCCTCGATGACGATCAGCGACCCCTTGAGCCCCGAGACGTCGCTTCCCGGGATCCGGTACCCGTAGGTGGGAGGACCCCCCTTCGGACTCTCCCGGAACACTCCCATGGCCGAGGTCGGGGGCTTGGCGGGCCTACGACTCATGGATCAGCACCTTCTCCTTGGGGAAGCCCTCGAGCATCGGGCGGATGGCGCCCCGGACCGTCTTCTGCAGGCTCTCGATGCTCTGCTCGGCATCGATCGTGTGGAACCCCTCGCTCTTGGCGAGGAGATCATACTGGCGCTTCAGCATCCCCTGGAACCGCACATAGCTCTCCCCGACATCCTTCGCGAGGCCGAGGTCCATGCCCGCCTCGTAGTGCTTGATCTTGAGGCGGGAGACGTCCTTGCGCCTGCGGGCGGTCTCGACCGGGACGCGGAAGTAGAACGTCCGGTCGGGTTGCACGGCGAAGGAGTACAGGTTCCGCACCCAATCGGGGTCGCATCCCCGGGCCACGTCCCGTGCGTAGGCGGTGTAGATGTACCGGTCGCAGATGACGAGGTACCCCGCCCGGAGCGGGGGCAGGATGTTCCGCTCGAAGCGGTCGGCGAAGTCCGTTGCGTGGAGGAGCGAGAAGGTGGTGGGGGTCAGCAGATTCTTTCGCTTCCCCCGGCGGATGATCTCCGAGGTCAGGTCGGAGGAGTTCCACTCGGTGAAGAAGACGTGATAGCCGCGGGAGGAGAGGTACTTGAGGAGGAGCTGCGCCTGGGTCGACTTGCCGCTCCCGTCAAGCCCCTCGAAGACGACCAGCTTTCCCGGGTAGATGTGGCGGCCCGGACCTCCGGCTTCCCGGGGCCGCTGGGAGGAGTCCAGCGTGATCATTCAGCACCTCCTACCGGCGGGCCGACGACCCGAGTTCACGGTCATCCGCCGCGAGAGCAAGACGACGGAGCCATCGGACCCCGCTGGACCTCCTCCCGTGTTTCCACCAGGCGAGGAAGAGACACGGGAATCTTAAGGGTACTGGGGAACGAATGGGCCCCGGGGGGCGCCCGGAACGCCCTACTCTTCGAGGTCGAGCGAGCGGCGGAGCCATCGACTGCCCCGGGCCAGAAGCCGGGGATCGGCCGGGGCACCCGGTGCGAGGGTGACGCGGAGCTGCCGCCGCTCGATGCGGAAGCGGGGCATGGGCCGCACGTCCCCGACCGCCTCCGACAGCGCGAGGATGGCCCCGAGCAACCGCACCACCTCGTCGTCCCCTTCCTCGAGGACGTCCTCGTACCGCTTGAGGGCGCTGTCCGGGAGGCCATCCCCCTCGTGCATGCTCCCGGCGAGGGCCGCGAGCACCGTCCCCCGGTGCGTGAGCCCGTAGAGCATCCGGTTCCGCAGGATGTGCGAGGAGTGCGTGGGGTGGCCCGGGTAAGAGATCACGGTCCCGGAGTCGTGGAGGAGCGCCGCCACTTCCAGCGCGAGCCGCTCCTCCTCCCCCAGCCAATGGCGGCGGACCGTCCGGTCGAAGAGATCGAGGGCGACCGAGCGCACCCGGTGGGCATGGGAGGGGTCCCCTCGCAGGGCCCACAGCGCGGCGAGGGCTCCCGAGAATCCCATCTCCCGGGCCGAGGCCGGGAGCGGGCGCCCCATCGCCTCGTGCGCGATCCCCTCCCGGATGCCGCATCCGGAGATCGTGAGCGTCTCGGCCTTCCGCCGGTGCAGGACCCCCAGGACCACCGCAAGACCGGCCACGATGATGTCCGCGCGGTCCGCCGAGAGGCCGGGCACCTCCTTCCGGGTCTCGAGGGGCTGTTCGGAAAGGAAGGAGTAGAGCCGCTCGACCTCCCGGGTCCGGACCGTGAATCCGTGGACGCGGTGGATCGGGTAGTCGCGCATCCCCTGCAGGGTGTGGGCCAGGGCGCGGGTGGTCCCTCCGGACCCAACGACATGGGCTCTCCGGCTGACCTTGAGCTCGTCGAGGGGCTCCAGCGCGTCATCGATGTGGTTCTGGAGGGCGTCAAGCTCCCGGATCCGCGGCGGGTCGTGGCGGAGGAAGCGCTGGTGGAGCCGGAGCGCACCCAGGGGAAGCGAGAGCGACCGGTAGAGTTTGCCCTCCTGTACCGAGATCGACTCGAGAGACCCACCGCCCAGGTCGATGATCAGGTTCTCGGTGAGCGGGAGAGAGCTCGCGACCCCGAGATAGGCGAAGCGCGCTTCCTCCTCCCCCGATAGGGAGCGCAGCCGGATGCCGCACCGGCGGGAGACCTCGCGAAGGAACTCCCGGCCATTGGAGGCCTCCCGGACCGCGCTGGTGGCGACCGCCTGCACCTGGACCACGCCGTACTCGTCCAGCACCCGCCGGAAGCGTACGAGCGCCGCGAGGGCCCGGGCCCGGGCCGGCCGCGAGAGCCGGCCGTCAGCCTCGACCCCCTCGACCAATCGAGGGTAGTCCTTGCTCTCGTGGATCGACCAGGGGGGACCCACCGGCGCGCTGCGGTAGATGACGAGACGGGCGGAGTTCGAGCCGACGTCGATGACCCCCAGCGGCCGGTCGACCCATCGCCCCGAGAAGGTCTCGGCGGATGGTCGTTTTGCCCCGCCCCTCGGGATGGCCCTTCCTCCCATGCCCCGCCCTACTCCTCCTTGCTCCGGGAACCCACGGTGCGGCGAAGGCTGCGGGCATGGTTCCGGGTGAAGGCCCACAGGATCCGCGCCCCTCCGGGCTCGGTCCGCCCCGGGAAGTCGACCGCGACGGCCCCCCCCTTGGAGAAGCGCACGGCGGAGAGCTCCTCGCCGAAGATGCAGTATCCGATGAACCGGGAAAGTTGGGGTTCGTGACCTACCAGCACCAGGTCCCCTCCCCCCGGGACCGAGCGGGCCTTCCGGAAGAGCTCCGCCGTGCCGCGCTCGGGTTCCAGTGATTCCCACTCCATCAGCCGGTGCGTCCCCTTCCAGGCCTCCTGGAGCATCTCCGCGGTCTCCCGGGCACGCGCCAGCGGGCTGGTGACGATGGTGCCCCGTCCCGTCAGGAGTCGCGAGAGGCCCTTTGCTGCCCCGCGGAACTCCTTCCGGCCGGAGGGACGGAGCGGCCGCATCCGGTCATCGGGCCATCGGGCGAAGTCGCGTGACGCGGCGGGGGCATGCCGCACCATGATCCATCGGCGCCCGCTCAACGTCGGTCTCCCCGTGGAGGGGGAGCGTCCGGGCGCGCAAGCGATGCGCGGCCGGCGGACCCCGGACGGACTTCCATCGTACCCCCCCGGGACCGTCGAGGAGTAATAGTCTCTCCTTGCTCCCGCGGAGCTTGGGGGACGCTGCCCGACCCCTCCGGTCGGCGGGCTCGATGCCAGCATCAACTTTTTAGGCGGGGGGGTATTGGTGGTTCGTCATGAGTGGCACGCCGCCGCAGGGAGGGGTCCAGGGTTCCCAGAGCCTTCCCGAAACCAAGGTCCGATTCTTCAGCCAGGAATACGCCGACATCCAGAAACTGCGCGAGCTCGCGGGGAAGAACGAGCATCAGGCCATGAAGCTCCGCCACAAGGCGGCCAAATACATGACCTCCATGGAAAATTACCGGTACAAGGCGACCGTCGCGAAGGAGCGCGCGGCCCTGATGTCGGAGAAGATCGCGGAGGTCGAGGCCCGGATGAAGGAGCTCGAGGACGAGCTCCGGGCGGGCGCCCAGTCGGTCCAGAGCGGAGGGGTCCGTCCCCGGGACCAGTCCCGGCTCCACCTCAAGATCCGGAGGTCCCAGGAGAAGATCGTCAAGCTCCAGCGACGCTCCGCCTACTATGCGTCCAAGAACGCGCACTATCTCGCCGTCTCCTCCCAGAAGAAGGTGAAGGCCGACATCCTCCAGGAGCAGGCCAAGGCCTTCGACATCGAGGCCAACAACCAGAACACCCGCGCCGACCGGCTGCAGCAGGCGACGTCCACGGACGCCGCCGCCACGAACATGACGCAGCGCCAGATGGGCCGCTGATGAAGGTCATCGTCACCGTCGGCATGCCCGGCTCGGGGAAGGACGAGATCGTGAACGTCGCGAAGAAGCTGGGGCTCCACGTGATCAAGATGGGCGACATGGTCCGTGACGAGACCCGCCGCCGGGGCCTGCAGCTCAACGACCAGAACATCGGCCGGATCGCGAACGAGGAGCGCGAGAAGCAGGGCGCCGCCATCTGGGCGAAGAAGACCATTCCGCGAGTCACCGAGACCGAGACGCTGATCGACGGGGCGCGCAGCGAGGCCGAGATCGCCCTGTTCCGCCACAACTTCGGCGACATGAGCGTCATCGGCGTGTTCTCCTCCCCCGAGAGCCGCTTCGAGCGGCTCAGCCACCGGGGCCGCGGGGACGACTCCATGAGCATGGAGGCCTTCTACGAACGCGACCGGCGCGAGCTCAAGTTCGGGATCGGGAACGCCTTCGCCCTGGCCGACCACATGCTGGTCAACGACAGCACGCTCGAATCCTTCCGCGCCCAGGCCGAGAAGGTCCTGACCGAGATCCTCGAGGAGTGAGGCGCGCGAGCCCACCACCGCGTCTCTCGATGGCCTGAAGAGCCCACCCCTTCTCCCCCCTGCCATGGCCACTAACTCTCCTGGACCGGACGGCGCCCGCCATGGCCCGCTCCTCCTGGTCCATCTGGGGACGCGGCTCGCCCTCTGCACCCCGGACGGCGGGGAGGTGGCGGGGATCCGGCTCCCGTCGAACGGGGAGGACATCGGCCGGATCATGGAGGGCACGGTGCCCGAGCACGTGGAGCGATGGGCCCGGCAGACGCTGGGAAAGCCGCAGGCACCCACGGTGTTCGCTCGCGATCCGCTCTCCGCCTCGGTCCTGAAGTCGCTCGGACTGCCGGTCCGGTCCCCCCGCACAGCGGATCTCCGCCGGGCGAGAACACGCTCCTTCGCGGCCCTCCCGCCACGGGAGATGATCGCCCTCGGGTCCGCCGAGCTGGGGGCCCGGCTCTCCTCCCGGGAGGAGCAGGTGATGTCGCTGAGCCGGGAGTGCGACCGGCTCGAGCGCGTGCTCCGCAAGGACGAGGAGCTGACCACGAACCTGTCGCTCGTCTCCTTCCCGGGAACCGCGGTCGAGCGCTACCTTCGGGATGCCGGGGCGGCCGTGTCGGCCCTCCAGGCGCGGAGGCTCACCGCGGAACGGTCGCTCACGGAAGAGACCCAGGCGCTCCTGCCCAACACCTCCACTCTGCTTGGGGTGCGAACCGCGGCGCGGCTCCTCGAGGCCGCCGGTTCGCTCCGCGCCCTCTCGATGATGGGCCCGGGCCGCATCCAGCTGATCGGTGCCCGTCGCCGCACTCCGGGGAGGGGGCCGCGCTACGGGCTCCTCTTCCTCTCCGAGGGGATGGAATCCGTGCCGTTCGACCGGAGGGGAGCCCTGGCCCGCACGCTGGCGTCCCTTGCGTCGGTGGCCGTCCGCGCCGACACGCAGACCCACTCGGACATCACGCCGCTACTGCGCACCCACAAGGAGACCCGGATCCGCGAGCTCTCCCAGCGGCGCGCGGGAGGGGACCGGTGACGCGGTCCGAGCGAAACGAACTTCCCCCCCGGCACGGGAGGGAAGTCGGAGGTTCCGGGCTTCGCACTTCCGAAGGACAGGGCACTCGACCCTTCCGGTCGTTCTACACCCGGGCGCTCGGGAACCCGCCCGCCGTCTACGGGGAGCGGATCCGCTGGCGGGAGGACGAGGCGTGGCGGCCGATGGAGCCTTCGCGCACCAAGTTGGGCGCGGCGCTGGCCAAGGGCCTCCGCGATCCGCGCCTGGGGCCCGGGACGAACGTGCTCTACCTCGGGGCTGCGACGGGCACCACCGCGAGCCACGTGGCCGACCTGGTCGGACCCTCCGGGGTCGTCTATGCGGTGGAGAAGAGTCCCCGGGCGTTCCTCAAGCTCCTTGCCATGGCCCGGCGGTGGCCGAACGTGGCCCCCGTGCTCCGGGATGCGCGCCGCCCGCAGGATTACCTGGGGCTCGTACCGATGGTCGGGGCGATCTATGCCGACATCTCCCAGGCGGACCAGGTCGAGATCGTGACCGCGAACGCCGAGCTCTTCCTGGAGGACGGGGGGTGGCTCCTCTTCGCGGTGAAGCTCTCGAGCATGGGCCGGGAACTCACCGGCCCCGCCCGGGTCGAGCAGGTGCTCGCGTCCCTCCAGCCCGGATTCCGGGTGGTGGAACAGGTCTCCCTGGAGCCCTTCCACCGTAAGCACTTGTTCCTTACCGCGCGCTACGGTGTCCGTGATGGAGCTCCACGAAGCGCGCCGTCACCCCGGACTTCCAGGTGATCGACAGGGCCGCCACGAAGAAGAACAACGCTCCGCTCACCAGGTCGAAGAGCAGGAACGGAGGCGACCCGATGAGGGTGCTGACGAAGGGCGTCGAGGCGACCCCCACGAGGTTCACGGCCGACACTATCGCGGTGGGCAGGAGGCAGGCCCACAGGAGCGCGACCAGCGCGGTTCCCCCCTGAAACCACCGCTTGCCATCGGGATGGACCCCGATCTTGACGCGCTTGCCGATCACCCTCCCCGCCCCCACACCGAGGAGGCCGGCGACGAGGAGCGCGGCGAAGGATTCGACCACGAAGAGCGTGTTCCAGACCGAGCTCCCGTACTCCAGCAGGATGATGCCGGCGACCACGGTGATCAGGATGTAGCCGTAGAGGAGCGGGGAGATCCAGAAGAGGGGGGTGAGCCGTCGCGGCTTGAGGAGACGGTACTCGAGCCCCAGCAGAAGGAAGACCAAGACGTTGCCGAGGATGAGCAAGAAGGGCAGGAGCGTCGTGCAGTTCACGCTCGCCGGGCAGTACAGTCCCACGGACACGGGCGGTGATACCCGGGTCCCACCTTAATGGTTCCGCCGATGGGGTGAACCGCTCGGCGCAGTCGTTCTCTCCCGCCCTGAGCAGGGCTCACACCCACGGGCCGACGGACTGACCCGAGATGGCCACCCCGTTGCTGCCCGCGACGTAGAGCAAGAAGCAACCCTCGACCTCGAACTGGTAGCTCCCGCCGCTCGACGTGAACGAGTACGAGCCCTGCGGTGACGAGCTGGTGAGGACGGACGTGCCTCCCGGGCTCACGATGGCCAAGGACGCGTAACCGCCCGTCATCCCCGTCCACGAGAAGCTCACGCGGCTCCCCGGGGAGAAGGAGTGGCTCTCCGTGCAGGTAATGGCCGTACTGCCCCCCTCCCCGATGATCATCTGGAACGACTGGGTGACCGGGACGGTGTAGGCGGCCACCAAGAAGACGACCAGCCCGACGAGGAAGGCCACCAGGGCGAACACGATCCGCCGGGAGAGCCGGTTCGGAGCGACCTTGCGGGTACCGCGGCGCCTCGCTACGGAGTCGCTCAGCGTGTCCACCGAATGGTCGTACTCCTCACGCCGGAGGGGGTCGCTGAGGACGTCGTACGCCTCGTCCAAGACCCGCACCTCGGACCGGGCCCCCTGCGGAACCTCCGTCCAGATCCCGGGAGGGTAGAGCGCGCGCTGGGCGAGATATGCCCTCCGAATCTCCTCCGGGCTGGCCGAGGTGGCCACCCCGAGCACGTCGTAGTAGTTCTTGCGGGGCACGATCCCCTCAGCCCTCCGTGCCCGCGTTCACGGGCCCGACGAGGGCATAGGCGCCCATGAGCTTGCCGGCTCAGGTCGCCCCGGGTACCTGTCCCCGCCGGATGAGCACCGTGACCACGTCCTGGTCGTGGAGGACGTGGTCCTTCCCGATGCGCTGTCCGGGGAAGCGGGCGCTGCGGCCCCAGACCTGGGCCGCGAGGAAGTTCGCGCTGAGGTCGCGGGGCAGCCTCTCGAGGAGGTCCCGCACGGTCGAGCCCCGCCGCAGGATCATCGGCTCGGCCATGTCGGCCGCCTTCCCCTGGGGCTTCATGTAAATGCGGACGAAGGCGAGGGTCTCGCCGATCCCGTCGATGAGCGCCTCGAGTCCCTCCCCCGTGGAGGCCGAGGCGAAGAGCGGCTTCACCGAGATGAGCTTCTCCCGGACCGAGGAGCGTCCCGCCCGGTCGAGCAGGTCGCACTTGTTGACCACCCAGAGCCCGGGCATGTAGACCCGGTTCCCGGCGATGACGTCGATGAGCTCGTCGACCCCGACGTCCTCCCGGAAGATCACGAGGGCATTGTGGATCCCGAACTGGCGCACGATGTCCGTGGCGAGCTCCGGGGTGATCCGCGTGAGCCGCACCGTCGACTCGATCTGGACCCCTCCTCGCTCGAGCCGCGTGACGGAGATGTTCGGCGGGCGCCGGTTCACCCGGATCCCGGCCCCGTCGAGCTCCCGGGCAAGGCTGCGGAACTCGAGGTGGTCCCCGTCGATCACGAAGAGCACCATGTCCGAGGACCGGGCGACCGCGAGCACCTCCCGTCCCCGGCCGCGCCCCTTGGCGGCCCCCGGGATGAGCCCGGGCATATCGAGGATCTGGATGTTCGCCCCCCGCCAGCTCAGCATGCCGGGGATGATGGTGGTCGTGGTGAACTCGTAGGCCGCGGCCTCGCTCTCGGCCCCGGTCAGCTTCGTGAGCAGGGTCGACTTCCCCACGGAAGGGTACCCGACGAGCGCGACCGTGGCGTTCCCGCTCTTCCGGACGGCGTAGCCGAGCCCGCCGCCGCCCCCCTTCCCGCGCTTCTCCTTCTCGATCTTGAGCGCGGCGATCTTCGCGCGGAGCTTCCCGATGTGCCCCTCGGTGGCCTTGTTGTGAGGAGTGCGACGGATCTCGTCCTCGATCTCCGCGATCTCCTCGTCGATGGACCCCATGGTGCGCTTCGGGAAGCAATCTCCCTCGCTCTTTAATCCATCCTACCGGAAGGTCCAGCCATGTGGAGGCGGAACCGACCCTCGATGGCGACCGTCAGCCTCCGGATGCGCCCCCCCGCGCACGGACCCGCCCCCTCCTCCGGATCTTCGGCGCGGGGGGACTGGGAGGGGCCCGTGGCGATGCGCGAGGTGCTCAAGGGACTGCATGCCCTACGCGTCCCCCTCGCCCTCGACGCGGAGGTGCGGTCGTCGGGGCGCCGCTCGCTCACCCTCACCATCCCGCGGGCGGACCTACCCACCGTGCGTCGCTTCCTCTGGCCGGTCTACCGCGGCTGGGCTTGGGAGGAACGCCCCTCGGGACCCCCGCACCGGGCCTGGCGCACGGGCCGCGTGGCCCGGATCGTTCGTTCCGGCGGGCGGGGCGAGGGGCCCTACCCAGAGCTATCCCCGGGCGAACTCCCGGGGTGGACCCCGTGGGAAGGGTTCCTCCGCCTCGTGCTGGAACCCGGATGGGAGGCATGGATGCGCCTCGTCCTCACTCCCGCGGGGAGCTCCCTTCCCCGTCCGCTCCCTGCTCCGGATCCCGAGGAGCCCCGATCCCCGCCCCATGAGATCGGTCGGGAGATGCTGAACCGCACCACTCAGCGCACGCTCGAGCCCCGCTGGAGGGCGGGGGGCATTGTCCTGCTGTGGAACGATGAAAGACCACGATCCCTCCCCGCGTCCCGGAGAGGAGCGACTAGGGGCGTCACCCACGCTTCCCTTGGATCGGCCGTCCTACGGGCAGGGGCCCGCACCGCCCAGCCAGACCGGGATTCCGAACGCCTCTCCCGGTTGCTGTCCGCGCTCTCCACGAATGTCGGGGGAGGGGGATTCCGGCTCTCCTGGGCACGGACCCGATGGGGCAGTGAAAGGGTGGCCCGCGCCCTGTTGCGGGCTGACGGGCTCGTGGAAGGCGCGTGGGGTTCCCTGCGGGACGGGTTCCTGACCTGTTCCGAGGTCGCCCGCTGGCTTCCTCCGCGAGAGCTGCGAGACACGTGGTTGCTGACGGCTCCCGAGACCCCTGGAGGGATCGTGCTGGGCCACGATCCGCTGGGCACCCCCGTCCGCCTCCCCTGGTCCCCCAAGGAGGGACATCACCTGCTCGTGGCGGGGGAGACCGGTCTCGGCAAGAGCACGCTCCTGACCCACCTAGCCACCAAGGTCTACGGACCCGATACCTCGATCATCGTCTTCGATCCCTTAGGCGAGTCCGTCCGAGACCTCGCGGCGGCGCTTCCCGAGCGTGCTCGGGGCGAGTGCCTCCTGATCTCTCCTCGGCGCGCACCGCTCGCTCTGAACGCGCTGGCCCCGCCGCGGGACCCGTCGGCCGCACGGGAGGAGGGCCGAAGTCGGCGCGTGAAGGAGCTGGTCAGCGCTTTCCGGACCGTGCGGGCCGAGAGGTACGGTGAGACGTTCTACTGGGGGCCCCGGATCGAAGACATCCTGACGCGGGTCTTCCTGCTCCTCAGCTATTGCCCGGGAGCCACCCTGGAGGATGCGTTGCGGCTCGTCCGTGGTGAGGGAGGTCCGGACCTTCCCCCCGACCTCCCCATCGACCCCGCGCGCTGGAGGACCATGCAAGAAGAGTTGCGCCAGGAGAAGCCCGAGGACATGAGTGGGGCCCGCCGGGTCCTCAGCGAGGTGACCCTCTCCGCTCCGCTCTCCCGGATGCTCAATGCCCGGAATCCGCGGTGGGACCTCTCCGAGACCCTGGTCCCGGGCCGGGTGACACTACTCTCGCTGGACCGGCCGGACCTCGGGGGACGGGACTCCTCGTACCTGGGCTCCGTTCTCCTGTCGCTCCTCTGGTCGCAGATCTCCTCGGGGAGCCGCGAGAGGTCCAAGGTGGTGCTCGTGCTGGATGAGGTACAGGAGTACGCCAACGCCTCCTTGGGTGAGATGCTACGGCTGGGACGCCGGTACAACCTGCACGTCTGGCTGGCGACACAGTCGCTCGCCAGCCTGTCCGCCGACCTGAGGGACACGCTCGTGACGAACGCGCGGGACATCGTCCTCTTCCGAGGGTCCCCGGCGGATGCGCGGCTGGCGGTCGACACCCTGGGTCTCGCCGAGGCCCGGGACCTCCTCACGCTTCCCCGGGGGCGGGCCATCGCGTTCCTGGAGAAGGCCACCCAGGTGACTCCCGTGAACATCCCCGCCCCCTCCACGCCGACCGCGGCAGGGAAGGGAAACGACGTGCTCGAGGGGATTGCGCGAGCGACGCTCGACCGGTGGGAGGGTCCGAGCTCTTCTCCTGGCGTTCCCCCTGGGGGAGAGGAAGTTGCCCCGGCCGAGCCTGGGGAGGGTCTCTTTTCCATCGTCCGGGCGCTTGCCTCGGACGCAGGGTCGGGAGGGGCCGGGGCCCCCTTCGAGGTCCCCATGCACCGGCTGGTCTCGCTGGCGGGAGGCGATGTTCGCAGGGTTCGAGCCCTGGGGGCCCTGCTCAAGGGTACCGGAGCGCTGGTGCGCAGCGAGCGGCGAGACGGGGAGAGGGTGTGGGTCCTGACCCGCGACGGCCTAGAGCACTCGCTCCCCGGACCACCCGAGGAGCCCGAACGGAAGCGGGCGTCGGCCGACTGAAGGAAAGCAGCGGATGCTGTGCCCGAGCCTAGGGAGGCGCGGTCACCGGGGCGCGGGTTGCTCCGTTCTGGAGCCGGGCAACGTCCGCGTCCACCATGATCGACACCAGCTTGTCGAACTTGGTCTGCGGAACCCACCCGAGCAGTTTCATGGCCTTCGCGGGATTCCCGCAGAGATGGTCGACCTCGGCGGGGCGGGAGAAGCGCTTGTCGAGCTCGACATACTTTTCCCAGTCCTGGATGCCCACGTGGTGGAACGCGGCCTCGACGAACTCCCGGACGCTGTGGGACTCTCCGGTCGCGCCCACGAAGTCCTCGGCCATGGAGTAGTTGAGGATGCGCCACATGAAATCGGTGTACTCCGGGGCGTATCCCCAATCCCGACGGGTGTCGAGCGTCCCTAGGCTGATCTTCCGGCTCATTCCCAGCTTGATCCGGGCCACGCCGTCGGAGACCTTCCGCGTCAGGAACTCGATCCCCCGGCGCGGGCTCTCGTGGTTGTAGAGGATCCCGTTGGAGATGAAGAGGCCGTAGCTCTCCCGGTAGTTGATGCACGCCCAGTACGCGTAGACCTTCGCCACCCCGTACGGGCTCCGCGGGTAGAACTTCGTGTTCTCGTCCTGGGGGGTCTCGACGACCTTCCCGAACATCTCGCTGGACGCCGCCTGGTAGAGTCGCGCCTTGTCGGCGTGGCTCCGCATGGCCTCCAGGAGCCGCACTACGCCGAGTCCCGTGACCTCGCCGGTCACCACCGGCTGGCTGAAGGAGACCCCGACGAAGCTCTGGGCCGCCAGGTTGTAGATCTCGTCCGGTTCCACGACCTTCACCACGTGCTCCAGCGACGCCTGGTCGTGGAGGTCGCCGTCCACCAGGTGGATGCGGTCCAGGATGTGGTGGATGTTCTGCGTGTTCGGGGTGGAGAGCCGGCGAACCAGCCCGTGTACCTCGTATCCCTTGGCCAAGAGCTGCTCGGCGAGGTAGCTCCCGTCCTGTCCTGTGACCCCCGTGATCAAGGCACGCTTACCGGCACTGTTCTCGGGCATTAGCTGCGCTCGCGGGCGACTACTCCGTGGACCTAATAACTTTCACCCGACAGAGGCCCACGCCGATGCATCTCCCCCCGAAGCCGAACATCCCGACGCGGTCCGCCGATAGGCGGGACCGCGCACGCCAGTGGTCATACCAACCCTCAAGTACCTCGCGAAGGTGAATGCGCCTACAACTCATGCGGGTGGCGCTAGTCAACGGCTCGAAGCGCTTTGATGGCCACACGGTCCAGTTCCACTCCTACGTGAACGGTCTGAGGGCCGTGGGCGTCGAGCCTTCGATCTACACATGTATCGACCCTTCCGACGCGGATTCCTATGCCCCGGAGGGAACAGTGATCCCCGGCTGGCGCGTTCCCCTGGGTACGGAGGGGGAGATGGGGTTCAACCGTCTCCTCCCCATCCTCGTCCGCCGGCTGAGGGCCATTGAGGGGGACATCATCCATGTGAACGACGTCTATCTCTCCCGACTCGCCGCGTACCGGGACAATGTCCTGGTTTCCGTGACCGATCTGGGCAAGCTCAAGACCCGATACTACAACCGGTCCTCTTCCTGGCTTCACAATCTCCACCTCCGCTATGTGAACCGCTGCCGCGGCATCATCTGCGCCGCCGAGAGCGTCCGCGCCGAGGTCATCCAGGAACTCGACGTCCCGGCGGATAGGGTGCACGTGGTCCCCCTCTCCACATCCTCACGCTCCCCGTCGCCCGTCTCCCCCCCATTGCCCCCGAGCGAGGCTCGACCGTGGACCTTGCTTTGCGTGGCCACCGACCGACCCCACAAGAACATCGGCGGGTTCTTGGAAGTCGTGAAGAGGCTGGGGCCGTCCTATCGCGGCCTGCTGGTTTCCCGGCTCACGGACGCCACCCGCCGCCGCATCGATGCCGAGGGGCTGGGGAAGCGGATCGAGGTACGAGCGGACGTCTCGAACTTGGCGGACCTCTACCGCTCGGCCCAAGTCCTCGTGTTCCCCTCGCTGTACGAAGGATTCGGGATCCCGTTGATCGAGGCGATGCGTCACGGATTGCCTGTCGTGGCCGCGCGACGGACGACCATCCCGGAGGTGCTCGGGGAGGGCGGAACCGCGGTCGAACCCGGCGACTATGACGCCTGGGTCACCGCCATCACGGCCCTCACGGATGCGGACCGTTACCGGGAGGCGGCGCGGCGCTCGTGGGAGCGGGGGGCCCTCTTCGGCCCGGAGCAGACCGGGCGCGCCCTCGTCAAGGCCTACGAGGCCGCCCGCCAGGCGCCCGGCCCGCTGTCCTCCAAGTAACTCCTTCGCCCCAGGTCCCGCACGGGCTCGGAACGGGGGGAGTCAGGCCCCCGACGAACCGGCCCTTCCGGCGGGAGAACCGGAGAGCTCCTCCACGATGGAGAGCCAGCGCTCTCCGATGCGCTCCACGGAGAAGTTGGCGGAGAGCCGAGTGCAGTTGGTCCTCATCTGCGGGGTGATCGCCGAGTCGTTCCAGATCTTGGTGGCGCGCCGGACCATCTCGTCCGGGTCGCGGCAGGTCCATCCCGTCTGCCCGTCCACGATGTTCTCCGAGGGACCCTCCCGATTGTAGGTGAGCACGGGCGTGCCGCAGGCCGTGCTCTCCACCGGGATGTACCCGAACGGCTCGATCGTGAAGGGGAAGATCGTCAGTTTCGCGTTGCTGTAGAGCAGGGCAAGGTCACGGTCGGTGAGGCGCCCCTCGATGCTGATGTTGCGGTGGTGGGCCAGCTTGGGGGGCACCCGTTCGATCTTGCTTCCGAAGACGCGGAGCCGCACCCCCGCCTCGGCCAGCGCGAACACGATCTCCGGGTCCGTCTCCTTCCCGAGGTAGGCGACGCAGTAGTCGGCGGAGGGGTTCTCTGTCAGGGGACGAAAGACCGAGGTGTCGAGAGGGGGATAGACCACCTCGTCCACCCGGACACCGAACTGGCGGTAGGAGGACTTGCAGTAGTTCGAGTTGGCGATCCGCCGCCGGGCCCGGGAGGACACCGCGCGGATCTGGATGCGGTCCATCGTGTCGAGCAAGGGGGAGAGGAGCCCCGGTCCGGAGGAACGCTGGCCGAGGGCAACGCTCGCCACCTTCGAGATGGCGTAGCCCACCGCACCCTGAAGGTACCAGACGTCCGAAGGGGCGGTGACGGTGTTGGAGAGGTTGATCACCACCCCCGTGTCCGCGGGCCGCCGGCGGTCCCAGGCGCCCCCATTCATCCGGAACAGCGCCTCGCGAGCCCAGGCCTCGGCGTACGCGAACGATGGACTGCGGCTGATCAGCCGCTCCCCGAGATCCGACAGCGTGATCCGCCGGGAGCTGAAGTGGCTCCGCACCCCGTCGACGACGGTCGGGGAGACCACCTCCACGTCGTGGCTCCCGGCGAAGTAGTTCGCCAGGTGGATAGTGACCCGGTTGACCCCGTACGGGTCCGTGATGGGGTCGCAGAGGATAGTGACCCTGCCCATGCGATGAGGCATGGGTCCCTCCGCCTTCATATCCGTTGCAGGGGGGTGGGCAAGCCGTCGGGATTCGCCTTTCCTCTCGGGCCCGTTTCGGCGCGAGCGGCCGTTTCGTCGCCCGTTGCTCCGGCTCAGGCCGGAGCGATCTCCACGTAGTTGAGCATCAGGGCTACGCTAGGGTCAAGGATGTATCCCCGCACCTCGACGTTGTACGTGAAGGAGGGGAGGGTGAAGCGGAAGGTCACCTTGTGCCAGCCGGGCGCGTCCAGCATCCCCAGGGAGACGTTCATGTTCGAGTACCAGATGCGGGTGAAGAGACCGCTCGAATCGATCCACACGACCAGGCTGGAGGCATTGACCCCCTTCGTGACGTTGGCGTGGAGGGAGACGGTGACCGAGTAGGTTCCCGCGGGAAGGTTCACGTACGGCCCGTACCAGAAGACGCTCGGGGGAGACCCGGCCTGAAGCGGGGAAGGAACGCTGTTGATGCTCTCGTTGTAGGTGGCGTTCGGGTTCTTCTGCACCATCCCGGCGCCGACGGCGAGCTTGAACCCGTAGTAGTCGGTCCGATGGAAGATGACGGGACTCAGGCTCTTCACGGGGCCCGCGTACCCCTTCTCGAAGAGGATGACCGGTCCCACCGGGGTCGACCCTACCGTCGCCCGCTCCCCATAGACCGATTGGTTGTACAGGTAGGGGAAGAGAAAAGGAGGCATGACGGGGGCGTCCGCCAGCGAGATCAGCACGTACTCGGGAAGATTCGTGTCGTTGAAGGGCAGACGCACGCCGGCGGTGTACCACAGGGAGGAGTACGCGTTGACATCATTGCTCACGAAGGGGAAGAGGTCATCGGCGGACAGAACGTAGGCGTTCGACGGAACCAACCCGGCGACCTCTTGGACGTCGGCGTACCCCGAGGGCACATGATAGCTCAGGAAGTACGCCTGACCGAGGGATGCTCCACCGTTCGTCTGCATCAGCGGATCGAGCGGGCTGAAGGCGATGTTGGCTACGACGACCAGCACGAGGACCGTGGTTGCCCGGAGTGCGTGGGCGGATGGCCCGTGAACGATCCCCGGTCGACGGTCATCCGGGGAGACGAATCCCACATCCCCGTGCCAGAGGGCATGGAGCGTGTCGCGCAGTGAGGAGAACTTCACGTCCCGGATGCCGAACACGAAGGCGACCATGAGGGGGGCCACCGCGACGAATCCGTACTGGAACCCGATCTGGGTGAACGCCGGGTTGTTGGTGAAGAAGGTCTGCACGGTCCACGGGAGCACCAGCACGAACGTGCGGGGTGCCCGGAGCGGAAGAAAGCCCAACAGGGCGTAGAGCAAGAGCCAGTACTCGAACTTCCCGAGAAGGTCGATAGAAAAGTAGGAGGGAGAGAGGCCGAGCCATAGGAGAGGGGCACCAGGGCTCACGACCGGAGCGATACCGGCGGGAGGCTCCACCGCGATCGAAATGGCGTACTCCTGGAAGCCACGCAGCGCGACGTAGGCGACCACCGAGGCGATCATCAGGCCCAACGAGAGACGGACGGCGCGGGACTCCATGTGGTGGGACCAGAAGGCCCTGATCCGCGTCCCGAAGGACGGACGGGCCCGCCCCGGCAGGGAGGAAGGGGGCGCCAGCAGACGGGCGATCGTTTCACGAAGGGGGGGCAGGAAGAAGTACGCCGCAACGAAGAAGACGAGGATGGGCGCGGCCTCGATGGTGATCATGGCCACGGCGGCGGCGATCGCCCCGTAGAGGTATCGCCCCCGGTACCAGAAGTAGAAGAGGCTGAGCATCTCCAGCGGGAGGAGCGACTCGAGATGGAAGTCGTAGAGGCCGGAGGAGAGCACGGGGACCCACACCATGTAGATCCCGGCGACGAGCAATGCGCGTCGTGTCGACCCCGTGACCTGGGCGGCGAGGAGATAGAGCGGGTAGGCAGCCGCCGCCACGACGGCGGACTGGACCACGAAGAGGAGGTAGGGGGTCGGCCACAGGGCGTACAGTCCCGCCAGGGCGAACATGATCAGCGCGGGATGTATCCCCAGGAAGCTCGCGATCCCGTAGGCCTCGTAATCGCCCGCTTCGAAGAAGAAGTGCCCGTGGTTCGCCGACCACAGGCTCTGCTGAAAGATGCCGAGGTCCCAGTTCGAGGCGCGGAACTCCAGCAACCAAAGCAACGAGGCGAGCAGTGATACCACGAAATACGTGGCGATCATGAGCGCGAGGAGGCGTTCGGGCTTCCACGCCGCAACGCGGCGCATCCGCTGCATCACGTCCAAGTTTCCTTCCGTCGCATGGGATGGGCGCTCGACTTGGCCGGCCTATTTATCCCTTCACCCGGCGGGGCCCGAGGGGCTCAGGTACCCGGGCTCGCCCCAACGGCGGCCTGTTGTTCCTTCCACTTGCTTCGTGCGTAGGCTCGCTGGGCCATGCGCGGGCTCACCAGAAATGCCCACGCCGCGGCGCGGAGCGGGGGTTCGGCGTGATACGTGTACGTGGAAGTCCATCGGTGGAGTTCTTTCCATCGTCGCCACATCTCGCCCCGCGAGGGCCGGGGGGACCGGAAGGCACCATAGAACTCCTGGAAGGCCAGCAGGGCCCCCGCTTCGTCCGGAGACCCTTCTTGCTCTGCCATCCGGGAGATCTCGCGGTATCCGGGAAGGGTCGACCGTGACCAGGCGTAGAGCGAGGGGATCAGGTCGCGAGCCTGGGACAAGGAGGAGTTGGACCCGTGGACCCGGTATCCGGCGAGCGACTCGGGCTGGAGGGCCATATGTCGTCCCGAGAGGAGGGCGGCATGGAAGAGGAACGAATCCAGGATCGGCGGGAGCTGCCGCAGGACCTCGAGCCTCGGCTCCACGACCCGGCGACGAACGCACATCGTACTGCTGTTGAAGTCGATCCCCGTCGGGGGCAGACTTCGGAGACGGGCCAGCAATTCGGTCGATCGCAGGCGTAGAGGACCGACCTCCCGGAGCGACTGGCGTTGGCTGGCCCGGAACGTCGAGGTGTCCATCTCTTCCCCCCGTTCGTCGACCACGGTGTATCCGTGGTGGACGAAGTCCAGCTCCGGGTCGGAGTCGAACCAGCCCCCGACCCGCTCGAGCTTGTTCGGAAGGAAGAGATCGTCATCGTCGAGGAAGCACAGCACGTCCCCATGGGAGAGGGTCACGCCCCGGGCGATGAGCTCCCCCATGAGGGGGACCTGGGCGGTGACGGTGCGCACGTCCTCGGCGTCCAGGTACGCTTCCAGCCCGGGATCGGAGAATCCCTTCGCCACGACCACCTCGTACTCCGACCGAGCCAGCGTCTGGCGAAGGATGGAGGCGACTGCCTGGCGGAGGTAGGTCTTGCGGTACTGGGTCGTGACGATGACCGAGATTCGCGGAACCATGGCGAGGGCAGCACCCGATGTGCCGCCTTCTCAACGTCCGAGGGATAAAGGCTCTCCCCCGCGGGGAGGATGCCCTCGCAGAGACCCAACGAGCGATGCCCCCGGGCGAGCCGTGCGGCGAAGGGGGGGTGGTCCCCAGGCTCCCCCGGTAGCCCTCCGGGTGTCCGTACGCACACTCTTAGGAATCGGGGAGTTGCTCTCCCCGGGATGATCGCGGACTGGCGTGGTGCCGTACGCCTCCTCCGTCAGAGGACGCACCAGTTCCTGTCGGATCGGTGGCTTATCGTCTTGGCGGCCCTGGTCGCCCTCTACGACCTGTACTGGTCCTATCTTTCCGTCGAGCGCTACTCCTCCCTGAACGCCTACGTCTACGATCTCGGCGTGAACATGGAACGCCTCTATGCACTCGCCCATCCCGAACAGTTCCCGATCCCGGTCTATCTCGCCATGGCGGCCGCCCAGCCGGTGGGGCTGATCCTCGCGCCCCTCTCGCTTGCCGACAGCTACCCCTTGCTGCTCGTGGTCCAGACCATCGCGCTGGGTGCCGGTGGGATACTGGTCTATCTCATCGCGGCCCACCAGCTCGGTTCTCCTCGCGTGGCCTTCCTTCTCGGGGTCTCCTACCTAGCCTATTTCCCCCTCGCCGGTGTGAACTGGTTCGACTTCCACTTCCAGGCGTTCTTCATCCCCCTGTTCCTCCTGGGAGTTGCGCTTTTCCAACGGGACCGGCGGACCTGGGGAGGCATCGTCCTCCTGCTGGGAGGGGCGGCCACGTTCCCCTACGAAGGGATGGTCCTGCTCTTCGGCCTGACGCTCGTGGCACCGGTGGTTTGGCGGGGATGGGGACGTGGCACTCCGACCGAGCGAAGAACGGCCCGCTTCGGCCTGGTCCTGGGGATCGCGGCGGTGGCCATCCTCCTGGAGCAGTACCTCCTTCTCGCGTTCTTTGAAGGGGCCCAGTTCCTGCCGCACCTGATCCGCACGGGGGCTGCATCGACCACGATCGGGGGGGCGGGCCTCGTCCTCCTGCTGATCCTCGCTCCGCTGCTCTTCCTCCCGCTCCTGTCCCCCCGGTGGGCCTTCATGCTGGTCCCGTTTCTCGCGTTGGAGGTCCAGTCGGGATGCTCCTGCTTCTTCTACCCGGAGCTCTTCCATCTCCAGTACTCCGCCCTCTTCCTCCCGTTCGTCTTCCTGGGAACGATTGAAGGAGTGGGGCGGATCCAGCGGTGGGGTAAGGAACATCGCGCCCCGGAGGAGAGGGCATCCCATCGCGCTGCCTCCTTGCCCCGTATCCGTCGCCACGGCGCGCTGGCAGCGAGCCTGGCCGTAGTCACGGCGACGCTCGTCTTCGCCACCGTCTTCCAACCGTACGGACCCTTCAACGCCTCGACCCCCGAGGCGTTCCCGGTCGCCGCGGTGACGCACGGGAATCTCTCGGAGTTCGAGCAACTGCAGACCCTGCTCGGGCTGCTCCCGGCCTCGGCGTCCGGCGTGCTCGTGCAGAACGACATGCCCGAGGCGTACCCCCGTCCCTTGGCAGGGGGTGAGCCCATCCTGGACGCCTCCGTGGTCCCGTGGAAGAATGCCACCGTGTACGATGCGACGCACGACCGATTCCCGATCGCATCCAGCCCCGGGTACCCCTCGTCGGTCTCGATCGACAGCGCGGTGGACAACCCGTGGACCGGGTCCTTCGGGGAGGTGAGCCCCTCCACGAATGTCTCGATGTTCGACTTCGCCCGGTCGCTCTACGAATCCGGCCGATACGGGATCCTCGGCGAGGCGAGCGGCATGATGGCGCTGCAGCGGGGATACGTCGGGCCGGTCCAGTACTACCGGCCCTACCAACAGTCCTTCCCTGCCTCCGAACTGTTCGCCGAGGGCGGCGTCCATCCGCCCTCCGGGTCACCTATCTCGGCAACGAACGTCACCGACCATGCCGTCTGGTTCGGCCCCTACACCTTCCTCTCCCCGGGGCGATACTCGATCCAGTACACCCTGCGGAGCACGGACCTCTCCCCCTCGAACGAACTGGCCCTCTCCGTGAACGCCGAGGACGCCGCGGTCCATCTGGGGGTACCCATCGGGATCACGGGAGCGAGCTTCCCTCGGGCCGGGGCGTGGACCGTGTTCACGACCACCCTCTACGTGAACGACACGTACACGTTGGTGGAGTTCACGGGCTTTGCGAGCCAATGGGAGGGAACGATCGCGGTCCAGTCGGTCCGGGTCTCCCAGCTCGCCCCCGGGAGCACCCTCTTCTCCGCGGGCCCCCCCTGAGCTCGCCCCGGGGTGGGACACCCGCACCGCCGCGCCAGCAACGGTCTTATATGCGACTAGCTACGTCCCGGACCTATGCCCTTTCCCGAGGCCACAGCGAGGCTGCTGGTCAAGAAGATCTGCATGAACTGCTCCGCGCGCAACTCCCCGCGGGCCGTGCAGTGCCGCAAGTGCGGCTACCACGGGCTCCGCGTCAAGTCCAAAGAGCGGTCGGGCAAGACCAAGTAGGCTCACGCCGTGGAGACGGTGTCCGTCTCCTTCGTGTTCTGCGTGTGCAGGTACTGACGGAGCACTCCGGCGAAGGTCCCCATGGCGACCCCCAGGGCCACCCCCATGAAGTAGGGGAGGGAGGACGCCGTCGTGGCGTTCGATAGGTAGTTCCAGGCGAGGTAGAGGAGCGAGTAGCTCTCCACCCCGAACGCCACGATGGAGACCCCGACCACCCAGAAGGAGGAGGGGAACCCCTTCCCGGCCAGCGTCTGGCGGAGGGCGCTCCCGACCTCCACCGCCACGGCCGCGAAGACCCACCAGTAGATCGCGTTGTTGAGGAACTCGAAGATGTGGTAGCCGGCCGAGGGGTTGCCCGAGGTGGTGGCCGCGTTCTCTCCGAGGAGGATGCCCATGATGAAGAGAGCGCCCCCGAGGGCCCCCAGGAAGACGGCCACGGAACCGCTCCGCAGGTCCGACGTGAAGTACTGGACCTGTTCCATCATCCACTCGTCGATGTCGAAGGTCCAGATCAGGAGGTAGACGCCAAGGAAGATCAGCAGGATGATGGCGCCGTAGCTCCAGATGTTGAGCCCGTAGAAGACGCTGAGCGACTCGACGAGCCCGAGGAAGAGCAGGAAGGAGGCCAGGGGAAGGACCGTCTTGAACCGGAGCTTCCGGTCCTTGAGGGCCCGCACGACCGTGTAGTAGGTGCCCTGCAGGGTCGCGCTCTGGCGGATGTAGATGCGGCGTACCGAATCGACCGGCTTCCGCGAGGCCAGGATGGGGATGATGTGCTCGTCCTCCGCCCCGTCCGAGACCAGGTAGAGCGAGCTCACGTCCACCTTGCTCAGGACCTCGTTGAACTCCACCGCGATCTGGCGGTCGGAGACCACGCCGACCCGCTCGTTCCCGGTGAGCACGGCGACCTCGACCTGCTCCTTCTCCCGCAGGAGCTCGTCGTAGAGGTTCACCGCCGCGAACATCGCGTTGGTATCGGAGTCCTCGGGATCGGCGGCTCCCAGCTTCATCGCGGCCTCTAGGACGGCCGCACGACCGATGACCGGCCCCTGCACACCTGCCTTTCGGCCGAGATCGTCATCCCGGTCGATGCAGACCACAAGCCGCATGGGAATGTACACATGCAGGCGGAGGAGTAAATAGCTTGCGATGCTGCGGGCGCTAATGGCCCAGCTGCCCGACAAGGAATCGTCGTTCTTCGAGTGGTACAACGAGGTGCTCGAGGTCGCGAACGTCACTGACAAGCGCTACCCGGTGAAGGGGGTCAATGTCTGGACCCCGTTCGGATTCAAGGCCGTGAGCCTCATGGACCGCTTGATCCGCGAGAAGGTCA
The DNA here is from genome assembly GCA_021790425.1 of Thermoplasmata archaeon. Lineage (GTDB taxonomy): Archaea > Thermoplasmatota > Thermoplasmata > Lutacidiplasmatales > UBA184 > JAJYEA01. The sequence continues at coordinate 28,867 of JAJYEA010000001.1, forward strand.
TCCCCCTGGGCTACCAGGAGGTGTGCTTTCCGACGCTCATCCCCGAGAGCGAGCTCAACAAGGAGGCCGAGCATATCAAGGGGTTCGGCGAGGAGGTCTACTGGGTCACCCACGGGGGCCGCACCGAGCTCGACATCAAGCTCGCGCTCCGTCCGACCAGCGAGACCGCCATGTACCCCATCTTCGCGCTGTGGGTCCGGTCCCATCGCGACCTCCCCCTGCAGGTCTTCCAGATCGTGAACACCTTCCGCTACGAGACGAAGAGCACCCGGCCGCTCATCCGCGTGCGGGAGATCCACTTCTTTGAGGGGCACACGGTCCAGCTCGGGGACGCCGAGGCGGAGTCCCAGGCCCGGGCCGACCTCGCCTCGTTCCGGGAGATCGCGAAGGTGCTCTGCCTCCCGTACGTCATGGACCGGAGGCCCGACTGGGACAAGTTCCCCGGTGCCTTCTACTCGATCGCCTGCGACCTCCCGGTGGGAGGGAACCGGACGCTGCAGATCGGCACCGTCCACCACTACAGCCAGAACTTCGCGAAGCCGTACGGGATCTCCTACGAGGACAAGGACGGCGCGCGGCTCGTCCCGTCCCAGACGACCTACGGCATCTCCGAGCGGCTGCTGGGGGGAACGATCGCCATCCACGGGGACCAGAAGGGGCTGGTGTGGCCCAGCTTCGTCGCCCCGACGCAAGTGGTCATCATCCCCATCCCGGGAGAGAACGACCCGGCCCCGCTCATCGCACGGGCCGAGGAGGTCCGGGCGGAACTGCTCCGCACCCCGCTCCGGGTGGAGATCGACGCGACCGAGGGACGTCCCGGCGCCAAGTACTATGCCTGGGAGATGAAGGGCGTGCCGCTTCGGATCGAGATCGGCCGCCGCGAGCTGGAGGAGGGCACCCTTTCCGCCGTCAATCGGCTGGGGGGACGCACCAAGCTCGCGAAGGGAGACACCGCCGCCCAGGTCCAGGCCGCGCTAGCGGCCTACGATGTCGCGCTCACCGAAAGGGCCCGGAAGAGCTTCGCCACCAACGTGAACATCGCCCGGGACGGGCCCGGGGTCGTGGCCGAGAAGGCCAACCTCGTGGGGTGGTGCGGCGAGCAGACCTGCGCCCAGGAAGTGGAGAAGCGGTGGGGACTCTCGGTGCTCGGCCGCCTCGAGGAGGCTCCCGAGGCCCTCTCCCTCGGCCCCGCTCCGCCGGCCTGCATCGTCTGTTCCAAGTCCGGGGGCGCCTGGTCGCTCGCGGCCAAGGCCCTCTGAACCGCCTATCGACCGGGCAACGCCCGCATTCCGGGGAAGGGTAGGCTCTCGGCAGCGCGTCAGGGCACGCAGCCGCTCACGGCGTAGTCGTCCCCGTTGAACTCCGCGTACCCGTAGTCCTCGTAGAGGTCGGTCTCGGTGACCGTGACCTGGTTCACCGGGTCGTAGAAGACCGTGACCCCATTGCTCGCGTCGTAGCTCAGGATGACCGAGGGGCCCAGCATCTTGTGCAGCTGGGCGAGGGTGGAGGCGGGGATCGAGGCATTGTCGTGCTGGCAGTTCCCGGTGGCCGTGCTCGACCCTCCGGACGGCGGGGCGGAGACGGTTCCGCCGGGGGCGACGAGCACGGGGGCCGGCGTGTTGTTGTGCGTGGTCCCCGCGGCCACGGCGGTGAGCGCGATGAGCACCACGAACCCGATACCGGCACGGCGGGGGAGGGTCCACCGGTCGGCGGATGCGAGTGCGGGGAGCTTCCGGCGCTTCTTCTTCGGCTGGGGGGTCGTGGTTTCGACGGACTTCCACTGAAGGGCGATGGCGATGACGTTCCCCATCAGGAGCGCCGTGAGCAGCCCCAGGGTGGGGAGGATGAAGCTCAACCCCAGGCCGAGAACCCCCACGATGACCCCGAAGATCGGCTGGGCGGCCGGGTCCGCCATGGAGGTCCGGGGGTCGCTCGCCATGAAGAGGCCGAAGAAGACGAGCGCGGGGTCGAGCACCGTGAGCACGAAGACCTCGGGGGAGGTGATCAGCGAGAAGAAGTAGTGGTCCATCGAGGCGAGGACCCCGTAGGTGACGAAGAAGGCCGCGGTCGACCGCCAGCGGGTCCGGTCCCGGGCGAGGAGCAGGAGGCCGAGGGCGGGAAGGAGGATGAGGCCCGGGGTTCCGAGGTCCACCCACCAGGCGGGAGCGAGACCGAGGAAGACCGCCCCCAGGAATATGCCCAGTGCGGCCGGGTTCCAGAGCGGATGACCCTTCCGACGGAGAGCGTGCTTCAGCGCGATGGCCGCCACGACCACGGTCCCCGAGAGCAGGAGCGGGGCGGTAGGAGGGAGGACCAGCGCCACGAGGAACCCGGTGGCGACGGCCGAGTCCGGCATCCGGACGTGGGGGAAGCGGACCCGCTGGAACCCCAGGTCGATCAGCGCGGCGATGGCGGGGAGCAGGAACGCTCCCGGACCGATCCAGTTGAGGTAGATCTGTCCCCAGATCGCGATGACCGCGAGGGCCACCCACAGGAGCCGCGCAGGTGGGAGATAGCGCGACACCTTGGAACGGAACTCACGGAGCATGGATGACTGAGAATCGCTACATCCGTATGGCGGAACCGCGCTATATACCTTGAGTCGAACCTCGGGGGCCTCGGACACCGTGGGGCAGGGGGGTCCGGTCCCGGCGCGCGTGCATCCGTCCATATCGCCCCTTATAACCCGTCCACAGATGGCCCCTCGAAAGGAATCATGGCCGCTTCGAAGGTCCTCCTGGTGGGCGCGGGTGGCCGGGAGCACGCGATCGGGGCCGCACTCGCCCGCAGCGAGGCGGCGGTGTACGTCGCGGCGCCCTCCGTCAATCCGGGGTTGAAACGCCTGTCCCGGGGATACCGGAACCTGTCCGTGGAGGACGGGGATGCGATCGCCCAGTGGGCCCGGCAGCTCGGGGTCTCCCTCGCGGTCCTCGGGCCCGATGCGGCCGTTGCCGCCGGAGTGGCCGATCGGCTCCGTGCCGGGGAGATCCCCACGGTCGGGCCGGGAGCCGCCGCCGCGCGGATCGAGAGCTCCAAGTCCTTCGCGCGCGCGCTCATGCGCCAACACTCCATCCCGGGACTTCCACGGACTGCCGAGGCCAAGTCTCCCGCCGAGCTCGAGAGTGCCATCGGAGTGGTGGGAGAGCCCTTCGTGGTGAAGCCCTCCTGGCTCACCGCGGGCAAGGGGGTGTGGGTCCAGGGAGCGGACTTCAAGACCCGCGACGAGGGGCTCGCCTACGCCCGTTCCCTCCTGGAGGAGGGAAAGGGACAGCCTGTCGTGCTCGAGGAGAAGCTCGAGGGCGAGGAGTTCAGCCTGATGGCCTTCGTGGACGGCAGCTCCGTCCATCCGATGCCCGTGGTCCAGGACTACAAGCGTGCGCTCGAAGGGGACCAGGGGGGCAACACCGGGGGGATGGGATCGTACTCCGCCCGCGACGCGCTCCTTCCCTTCCTGAGCTCCAGCGATTTCGAGACCGCCACGGACATCCTCTCGAAGACGGTCGCGGCGATGAAGTCGGGGGGCCTGGACTACCGGGGCGTGCTCTACGGGGGGTTCATGGCGACCGCCCACGGGGTCAGCGTGCTCGAGTTCAATGCGCGTTTCGGGGACCCCGAGTCGCTGAACGTGCTGACGCTCTTCGATGGCACCGATTTCGACGAGCTGATGGCCGGAGTGGCCGCGGGCCGCGTGCAATCGGTCCATCTCCGCTTCCGGAAGCGCGCCACGGTGGTCAAGTATCTCGTCCCTCCGGGGTACGGGTCGAAGCCTGTCACAGGAGGTGCCCTCCGGGTCTCCCCCCGACTGGGTGACGAGGAGGGGGTCACGCTCTACTACGGCTCCGTGACACCCGGCCAGCGGCAGGACGAGGTCGTCATGGGGACCTCGCGATCGCTCGCCCTGGTGGGCGAGGCGAGCGCCCTCAAGGACGCCTACGCCCGGGTCGAGGAGGCGGTGCGCCACGTACATGGCGAGTTCTATCTCCGCCATGACGTCGGCAGCCCCGTCGACCTCCTCCGTCACCAAGAGCACCTTCGGACCCTGCGGGGGCTCGGCCCGAAGCTCCAGGAACCCAACCTCACGCGGAGCGGCTCCCAGCCGCCCCACGCGTTCAGCTGAGCCACCGATGGCGGGCCTGGTCCCTTGGGTACGGCTCGCGCGGCCGGGGAACTCGGCCATCTCGCTCGTGGGAACGGTGGTGGGCGGGCTCTCGGTGGTCGGCCTCCACGCGCCGGACCTGGTCACGCTGCTCGCGCTGCTGCTCGTGGCGGGACTGGTCCCCTTCCTGGTGACCTCCGCCGGGAACGCGCTCAACGACTTCCTGGATGTCGAGGGGGACCGCATCAACCACCCGGAGCGACCCATTCCGAGCGGGGACATCTCCCCGGACGGGGCGCGCCGGTTCTCGATCGTCCTGTTCGCGCTCTCGGGGGTACCGCTGGCCGTGCTGCCCGCCGTGGGCCTGCTCAGCGGCGGCGCGGTCTGGGAGGACCTCCTCGAGATGATGGCGATCTGGATCGCCTCGATCATCCTCCTCGTGAACTACGAGACCCGGACGAAGGCCCGGGGGATCACCGGGAACGTCACGGTGGCCTTCCTCACGGGCGCGGTCTTCCTCTTCGGAGGCGCCGCGGTGGGACACCCGCTCCCGACGCTTCCCTGGCTCCTCATGGCCTTCTTCGCGACCCTGTCCCGGGAGGTCATCAAGGACATGGAGGACCTCGAGGGGGACAAGGACCGCCAGACCCTGCCGAAGACGGCCGGTATCCCGGTGGCGACCGCGACGGCCCGGGCCTCGGTGGCGATCGCCATCCTGCTCAGTGCCCTGCCGCTCCTCACCTGGCTCGCCCCGACGAGCCTGGCCGGCATGGCCTACCTGGCCCTCGTGGCGGTGAGCGACCTCACGTTCCTGCTTTCCATCCTGTGGTTGCCCCGCCGGCTGCACGGGGAGCAAGGGCTATCTAAGGCCGCGATGGTCCTCGCACTAGGTGCGTTCCTGGGGGCATCGCTGCATTGAAGGGCCAAGTTTTTGACCACATGCTCGCGGCCATCCGAGGAGGGCCGATCCACCTGACGCTCATCGACCCGGACAAGACCCGGGGCGATCGGGCCGCGGCGGTGGCCCGCGAAGCCGAGTCGCTCGGGAGCTTCGGGCTCCTGCTCGGGGGCTCGACCGGGATCACGCCCGGGGCCATGGGCGAGGTTGCCGCCACGGTCCACCGGACGACCCGGCTCCCCGTCATCATCTTCCCGCAGGGGGCGGAGTCGCTGACCGGCGAGGCGGACGCCATCCTCTTCATGAGCCTCCTCAACTCGCGCAACGTGGGCCACGTGGTGCGGCTGCAGGCCCGCGCCTCCCTCGCGGTGAAATCCCTGGGGATCGAGCCGATATCCACGGCGTACATCGTGGTCGCCCCCGGGATGAAGGTGGGCGAGGTCGGGGAGGCCGACTGCGTGCCGCGCGAGGACCCGAAGATGGCCTGCGGGTACGCGCTCGCGGCGCAGTATTTCGGAATGCGGATGATCTACCTCGAGGCAGGGTCGGGGGCCCCAGCCCCGGTCCCGGCCGACATGGTCCGTGCGGTGAAGGAGGCGACGCATCTCCCAGTGATCGTCGGCGGAGGAATCCGCACCGAGGCGGATGCCCGGGCGGTGCTCGACGGGGGTGCGGACGTGCTCGTGACGGGGACGGTGGTCGAGGAGGACGGAGGTTCGGCCCTGGCTCCCATCCTCGGCGAGGTGAGACGCCGCCGTGCCCGGTAGCAAGGAAGAGTCTTCGTTCGCGGACCTGCGGACCCCGTCCATCGCCTGGAGCACGATCCTCCTGATCGCACTGTCCCTCGCCTTCGCCTGGCTCTCCTGGACCCCGTTCACCCCCTGGCCGACCTTCTCCTGGATGCCGGGGGGGGCGTTCGGGACCGCGTTCCTCTTCTTCCTCTTGCCGGCCTTCCCCGGCGCGCTCGCCGCCGCCCCCATCTCCCACGTGCTCGGGGGGAAGCTCAACGCCCGCCGTGCCCTCTTCTCCGGGGTCCTGATGTACGTCTTCGTGGGCGTCGGGCTCGCCCTCTGGAGGCTCTTCGTCACCCTCCACGGGGCCTATCCGCTCGAGGGCGTGCTCCTCGCCCTCTTCGGGGCCAGCGTCTGGTTCCGCCAAATGGTGCTCTCGGGCATCTCGGGGCCCACGCCCCTCCGGGCGGTACCCCAGTCGCTCGTCGCCCCAGCGTTCGGCGTGGTGCTCACCTGGGGATTCCTCGGGGTCACCCTCGTCCACGTGGGGGAGGGGATCTTCTTCCTCCTCCTCCCGCTCGGGGCCATCGCCCTCCTGATCGAGGGCGCCAACCGGCCGATGGTGCGGGAGTTCGGGGAGAGCGGGGTGGCGATACTGCGCCCCCTCATCGATCACATCAACGAACGCGACCCGGAGGCTTCGCGGCGGATGGAGGAGTTCCTGGCCAACTCCCCGAGCGAGGCCGACCTGACCGTCAGCGCCCTGCACTTCCGCGGGGAAGGCACGGACCTCCTCTGGATCGCCCCCGCCATCCATCCGGGGCCCTTCGCGGAGCTCGGCGCGAGCGACCTCCCGAACAAGGTGGTCAGCATGCTCTCGGGTGCGGCGCAGGAGATCGTCGTCCTCCACGCCCCGTGCACCCACGACCAGAACATTCCCACCACCGAGGAGGTCCGGCGCGTGATGGGACAGGTGAAGTCGTATCTCCCGAACCTCAGCGCCGGCCCTTCCCGGGCCTCCCCGCTCGTGCTCCCGCACGCCGGGTCGATGGTGCGGGCCCAGGTACTCGGGGACACCGTGCTCCTGGTCGTGAGCCGGGCACCGGAGGCCAGCGACGACATCGACTACGCCGTCGGCGAGATGGTGCGGGAGGAGGCGCGCCGCCAGGGATTCCGCCTCGGGATCATCGTGGATGCCCACAACGTCTACGTGCGGGAGAACATGGGCACGGTCCCCTTCGGCTCCCCCCAGAGCTTCAAGCTCATCGAGGACGCCAAGGCCGCCATGCGGGCTGCCCAGGCCGCCGTGAAGGAAGGGCCGGTCCGCGTCGGGGTCGGTCACCGTCGGGGCTACACGACCCAGGACGACGGACTCGGCAAGGAGGGCATCTCCGTGACCGTGGTGGAAGCGGCGGGCTCGCGCACGGCCTACGCGGTGCTCGACGGGAACAACCTGCTCCACGGGTTCCGGGAGAAGCTCCTCGCGACGCTGAAGGAATCGGTCGACGAGGCCGAGGTGATGACCACCGACAACCACGTGGTGCACGAGGTGGCGAACGGGATCAACCCGATCGGGAAGCTGCGCTCGGCCGGGGCGCTCTCCAAGGACCTCCACGCAGTGGTGACGGAAGCCCTCTCCCGGATGCACCCCGTCACGGTGAGCTCGGGCGAGGTCCGGGTACCCCGGGTGAAGGTCATGGGCCATGCCACCACGATCCGCCTGATGACGGTCCTGAACGACTCCTTCGCGGCCTTCTGGGTGCTGATGCCGACGACGCTCCTGCTCACGGTGGCCGGTGAACTGCTGGTCCTCGCCCTCTTCCCGTGAGAGGCCGGTTCATCGCGGTGTGCTCCGAGGTGCGGGGAGCGGCCGATTCTGGGCAAGAGCTTTTAAGCGGCCCGGAGATGGCAAGTCCAATGAGTGGGCCCATGACGACTGAGATGGCCGACTGACCCCGGGACTTCCCGACTTTTTTCCTGCATGGACCTTCTCGAAGCTTTTCAGCGCCAAAGAGCCTGCCGAAACTTCCAAGAGCGACCCGTTCCCGAAGAGACCATCGCCAAGGTCCTCAACGGGGCGCGGATGGCCACCTCGGTCGAGAACCAGCAGCCCTGGCGGTTCATCGTCGTGCGGAGCGAGGAGATGAAGACCAAGCTCTCCAACCTCGTCACCAAGGGCGCGTTCCTCCGGACCTCCCCCGTCGTGGTGGTGGCCCTGGGCGTCGAAGGGGAGCGCTCGGTCCTGGTGGGAGGGTACACCCTGAGCTTCCTCCTGGACGTCGCCGCCTCCATCCAGAACTTCATCCTCGCCGCCACCGCCGAGGGTCTCGGCACCGCGTGGCTCTCCGAGTTCCACGAGGAGAAGGTGTCGAAGCTCTTCGGACTCCCGGAGGGGGTCAAAGTGGTGGGGATCCTTCCCCTCGGCTTCCCGGTGCCCGATCCTCCGGGCACGCCTGTTCCGAACGGCCGCAAGAGCCTGTCGGAAGTCATGGCCTTCGAGCGCTTCACCTGGTGAGCCGGCAAGGCACACCCGCCGCTCCTCGGCCATCCGGCCGTTAGGCCCCAGAGTCTACCGGGGCGGGGGTGGCAGGGTTGGAACGACCGTCCCCGGCGCGGGCAGGGACCCCGGGGGAGGGAGCGAACCCTTCCGGCGCCGGGTTCGCGTCATCGCGACGAGAACGGCCGCGACGACCACCGCCACCACGACGGCCAGGAACACCCACGTGGTCGCTCCCCCCGTCAGTATCGGGTTGATGGGGCCCACGCACTGCGGTCGAACGGATATCCCCGTGGCCGCTGCGCAACAACCGCACTGAGGTTCGGCAACGTAGACCGCGGCCACGACCCCGTTCCCGTGCACCGTCAGCTTCGTGGAGTTCGATGTCGAGTTGGCTAGGGTGAGATTGCTCGTCGTGGTCCAATCCACGAAAAGATACGATTGGGAGCACCCGGAACCCGCCGAGGTGCCCACGTGGAGGGGAGCGGAGAGGGAGTAGGTCCCCGGGCCGAGGGTCACGTTAGCGGACGCGGTCACGGCGGTCCCGTTGAGCGTGATGATCACGCATCGTTGCAGGAGCGCCGTGCCGGAGAGGGCCTCGATCCCCACCCCATAGTGTGGCGCACCGGAAAGAGGGTGCCCGGACAGGACCAGGGACCCGGCATCCGCGGGAAGCGGGCCGGGGAGGTAGACGGCTCCGACGAGCGATGGGAGCAGGAGGAGCGAGGCTATGAAAAGGCCAAGGCCCCGCCCGGTCCCGGTCGCGCCCATGACGAGGAAAAAATATGCGCCTCGCGGATAATAAACGTTCTGGTCGGCGGCGACGCCGCGCGGGGGCCACCGAGGAAGAACCAGGTGTGGTAGAGTCCGGCCCGGTCCTTCAACAGACCCGCGGACTGCGGTCCCGACCCTCGGCCAGCGGGCAGTCTGCCCAACAGACGCCGCACGTGGCGCTCGGCACCGGTCTCGGTCGCGCGCCACCCAGGATCTCGCTCAGGAAGGGTTCCGCCCGTGCCAGCAGGCCATGGTCCGGTTCGCCCTCGCGGAACGCCCGGTCCCCGTGCGAGGAGAGCAGGTGTCCGGTAATGGGGGGGTGTTGTGCGGCCCTCCGGGAGAGCAGGAGGAGCTCGAGCTGCACCCGGAGGACCTGGTCCTCGCCGGGGGAACCCTCCACGACCTCGTAGAACTCGGTGCCCCCCGCGCTCGTCCGGAGAGCATCCACGCTCGCCCAGAGCGGCGGATCCCGGAGCGCGATCCGGACGTTCCGGTCGAAAGGCGCCCGGGACACGGACTGGAGCGCCTGCGCGACGTGGGCCGCCCGGTGGAGCTCCAACTTCCGCGCCATCTCCCCAGGAGGCGGCGTCTCCTCCGGATGGTGCACCTCATACCACGGCTTCCGGAGGCAGGATTCCTCCCCCACCATGAGCTTGCAGAGCACCCGCACCTCGACGCTTGGACCGGAGCCCCCCTTCACTCCCTCCGGATCCATACGGAACCACCCGCCGCAAGAAGAAGGAGGGGTCACTTAAGGGGGGGGCCGAAACCATGGCTCGGGAATCTCCTCCCGAATTCCGCGCGAGCGAGGCCCGTTTGAGGGTTCTTATAGGACCGCAGTGTGCGCCGGGACATCGGGACCCCATGACGCAACGCACTCCCCCCACCATCCGCTTCTACACCTCGAACGAGGGCAAGGTCCGGGAGGTCCGGGAACTCCTCGAGGGGCGGGGGTATCGGGTGGCCTGGTCTCGCCGCGAGCTGACGGAACCCCAGGCGGACGATCTCGAGGAGGTCGCCCGGGCGAAGCTCGCGGCCGTTCCGCGCGGGAAGGACCTCGCGCTGGTGGAGGACTCCGGGATCTTCGTGGCTGCCCTCGGTGGTTTCCCCGGGGTCTACTCGGCCTACGTCCTGCGGACCCTGGGGCTCCCGGGCATCCTGAGGCTCGTGGACGGGAAGCCGCGCGCGGCGGAGTTCCGTGCGGTGGTCGGCCTCCGCGATGGGACCCGGACCCGCTTCTTCCACGGCGCGGTCAAGGGAACCCTGGCGCCCCGGCCGCGGGGCAGCGGGGGGTTCGGCTACGACCCCATCTTCATCCCGGACGGCAAGACCCAGACGACCGCCGAGATGACGTCCGCGGAGAAGAACGCGCTCTCGCACCGTGGCAAGGCGCTGCGGGGGCTGGCCCGCTACCTGGCCCCTCCGGGCCGCGTCTCCCGTTCAGCGTGATCTCGACCCCTTGCGGCCCACGATCAGGAAGTGGTGGCTGGTGGCCACGATGGCGGGGTCCGTGCAGGTTGCGGCGTGGACCGACAGCCAGCGTTCGATCGCCTCCGGTTCCCGGCGGCTGCGCTGGTTGAAGACGGTCTGGTGGTGCGTGGCGAGGCCCTCAAGCCCCACCCGCTCCTCGATGCGGATCCCCTGGCGCTTCATCGCCCGCTCGAGCTCCTCCGGGAGGTAGAAGTGGGCCGGTGCGAACCCGTACCCCCCGAGGTAGTCCCCGGTCCGAAGCATGCGGTCGACCACGTCCGGGTCCTCGACGAGCTCCCGGGCCGGGCGGACGAGCTCTCCCTCGATGATGGCCCAGCGTCCGATCACCGAGATGAAGAGGGGAGCACCGGGCTTGGCGACCCGGACGAGCTCCGCGATCGCCCGGGCACGGTCGCGAGCCCGGAGGAGGTGCCCGAGCGGACCCCCCAAGCAGAGCACCGCGTCGAACGTGCCGTCCTGGAAACGAGACAGGTCGCGGATGTCGCCTTCCACGACGTCCCGCACCTGGCGTGCGGCCCCCCCGCGACGGATCGCCCAGCGTGCCCGGAGCAACAGCTCGGGAGAGCGGTCCAGGAGAGTCGTTCGGTACCCCTGCTGCGCCAGGGCTACCGTGTATCGTCCCGGTCCTCCCCCCGCATCGAGTACTTCCCCCCGGGGAGGAAGATACTTGCGCAGGTAGTGGAGCGTGGTCCCGAATTCCAGCCGCTCCTGGAAGGGATCCCGGACGAGACGGCGCCACTCGTGGAGGGTGGTCTCTCGGTAGTACCGGGCGACCTGCTCGTCCACGGTCTCCATGCCAGTGTGCACGGCCGGGCCGAGATAAGCTCCGGGGAGGGGCACGTGCCTCCCACCCCGCTCCTCGTTCCGTAGGGGTTCGCCCGGGTCAGGCCGGAAGGAGATCGTGGATCAACGGGCGGACCTCGTCGAGATGCTCGACGACCCGGTCGGCCACGGCCGACCCTGCGGTCGGGGACGCGTGGAGCCCTCGGTAGCTCGAGCCATACTCGGAATGGAGCCCGGTAAAGAGGATGGTGCCGCGCAGACCCGCACGCCGTCCGCCGTCCACGTCGGACGAGCTGTCCCCCACGTGCACGGTCGTCTCGGGCCGCTCCCCCAACTTCTCCACCGTCCACCAGTAGGGATCCGGGGCGGGCTTGGACCACGGGTGCTCGTCGCTGAAGACCATGGCGTCGAAATACTCCCCGATACCCAGGGAACGAAGGTGAGGTCGGAGCATCGCACCGGTCTCCCCCACGGTATTGGAGACGATGCCGATCCGGTACCCGTCCTCCCTCAGGCCCCGCAACATCTCCCGGCAACCCGGGGCGAGCCGGAAGGGCTGCGAGGCGACCAGATCGCCCAAGCGCTGCAGATATCGTTCCGGACGGGGACGCCGTCCCACCGCGACTCCTGCGCTCTGGATCTGCTGCGCCGGGGTCACGGAAAGGCCCTTGTGGGCAGACGCCACGGCGGACTCGAGCACCTGGGCAAAAACACTCGCCATCGGATCGTGGGCGAGTGTGGGCCCGTCCGGGATCCTCTCGGACTCCTCGAGGGTCGCAACCGCAGCTTCGAGCTGGGACCGGTAGTAGGATTCCCCCTCGCCTGGGGTAAGGTAGAGCAGCGTGTACCAGAGATCGAACGTTACCGCGGGCAAGGTTCGGAGCCGGAAGCCCCGTGCGGCTTATCTGTCTTGCGAAAAGGGCGCGGAGGAACCGCGAGGGTCACCGAACACTCCCGTCCCGTCCGGCGTCAACGGAACGGACCGATGGTCCGAGATAGCTCGCTCCGGGACCCGAACCGCCAAGATCGAGACCGGGGCCGGGCCCGACTCCCCGAAGCGAACGAACGGGGTGATCGAACGAGCGGAGGTCAGCCGCCGCATCCGCCGGAGCCGCATCCGCAGCTGCCGCCGGATTCCTCGCCCGTGCCACAGGAGTTGCATCCACCCGCCTCGTTGACGGGCATGTTGGGGTTGGTGACCTTGAACCCGGACTCCTCGCCCAGGGTGACGAAGTCCACGTTCGCCCCGTTGAGGAAGTCGGCGCTGTACGGGTCCACGATGAAATGGATACCGCCCACGGTGATCACGTTGTCACCGTTCTTGGCCTTGTCGAAGGCCATGCCGTAGAGTGGGGCACTGCCTCCGCAACAACCCCCGCCACCGCCGACCTGAACAAAGACGCGGACGGCCATGTCGGGCTTCTGGTCCTTCATGAGCCCCTTGATCTGCTCGACCGCCGTGGAAGAGACGTCCAGCTTGAACGACTTGACGGCATCGGGGGAGGCACCGGAACTGGGATCCTGCGCTGTTGCCATGCCAAATTAGAATACCCCACCCTATTTAAATTGAAGGGTGAATCCAGACCGACAGACTGATCGGGACGACGCCCGTCGGCGCTCCTTGGCCACCGGGGGCATCATCGCGAACGGAGCCGCGGGAGGGTGGAGGGCGGGCCACCCGGTGCATTTTACGGTCTATCTCTTATCTACCCATCTCCGTTGGTGGCCCCCGAGGACAAACGAAACATGTCTCTGCACGGTCACGGGGTCGTGAACGTATGGCTCTCCAGCGGCGACCTCGAACGTTCGAAGCGGTTCTACCGGGACACGTTGGGCCTTCCCCTTCTCAACGAGGAACCGGGGGAAGCGTTGCACTTCGATGCCGGCGGATCCGTCCTCTCGCTCCACATCCAGGTGCCGGGCGAATCCCTTTCGAAGTCCTCTTGGCTGGTCTTCTGCATCCCCCACGACCTTGACACGGTCTACGAGGACCTGGGGAAGTCCGGCGTGGAGTGGGACGCACCGCTCCAGGACCTGCCCTTCGGCAGGGGAGCCATGTTCCTCGACCCGGATGGAAACGAGCTCTGGCTCTGGGAGACCCCGAAGCAAGGAGACGCCCGGAGGTCGAGCTACTCGCAGGTGGCCCCCTTGGTCGAGACGCTGACGGCACGACTCCGGACGGGAGCACCTCCCGCGACCAAACCCGCTCCGGCCCGACCGGCCTCTCCGAAGCCCCGCCCGACGACCGCCAAGAAGGCGCCGACGAAGGGCCCGGCCAAGAAAGGGCGGAAGCGCTAACTGAAGCTCTTCCCGCAGGAACAGACACTCTTCGCGTTCGGGTTCCGGATCTTGAACCCGGAGGCCTCGAGCGAGAGGACGAAATCGATCTCGAGCCCGTTCAGCACCTGTGAGCTCGCGGGGTCCACGATGACCCGGAGGCCCTCCCCCGCGTCGATGATCTGGTCCCGGTCGCCGGGCCGGTCGAACGCCATGTCATAGACGAGCCCCGAGCAGCCGCCCCCCTGGACGGAGATGCGAAGCCCCTTGCCCTCCTGGTGCTCCCGCTCCACCAGCCGCAGGAACTGTTCGCGGGCACTCGGAGTGACCGTGACGTCGATCTTCGGGGTCTCCGGCATCTTCGCGCCGAGGTGGACCAGTGTAGCGGACATGAGCTGACCTCAACAACCGCGGGGCAATATATAAGTGCTTTTGCGGCTAAATTGAGACACACCCGGGCAGGAGCGCGAAGCGACGGCGATATCGCTGCGGTCACCGAGTTGGTCGGGGCGCCGACCGCGGGCTCACTTCGTCCCGTTCGGTGTGAGGGTGGCGGCCCGCAGGGCGTCCAGCGTCGTGCGGTGCTCGGCCTTGACGTTGTACTTGTGGATCGATTCCTCGCTGTCGGTCTCGGCCACGACCTCGGTGGACCCCGGAAGGCGGGCGAACTGTTGCCTCGCGAGGAGGAGCACGGAACGGATGACGTCCTCGACGAACTTGGGCTTCCGGTGGGCGTTCAGCACGAGCCGCCCCTCGTCCCCCCGCTTCAGGATCGCGTACGTGGGGGAGCTCTGGGCCTCCCCGATCACGTCGAGGATCTCCTCCGCCTCGATCTCGACGTCCTCCGACACGATGAGCGAGAGACGGGTCCGGTTGCGTTGATTGTGGGTGATGATCGGCATGGACGACATGCTCGGGTCCTTGAGCAAGGGGTATTCCTTCTCGAGCTCCGAGCGGCAGGTCTCCATCGCGCACGGGCAGGCGGTCATCCCGACCGCTTCGGCCCCGATGGCCTTGCGCACCTCCACACCGCCGTTCGTGCGCCGGGCCCAGGCCCGCGCCAACAGCACGAAGTTCTCGAGGGAGCGCTTCTCATCGCTCAGACCCATCCCGCGGAAGTACTCCGCCTCCGCGATGACCTCGGCCTCCGTGGCATACCCGTGCCGGTTCAGGAGCTCGCGCGCGATGACCGCGCAGGCGGCCTCGAGCGATGCCATGGGACGGATGACCGTCTGGTCGACGATCTCGGCCAGCACCTCAGCGTTGCGCGACAGGTCGGAGCCCTTCTTGGTCTCCGGAATGTTCACGAAGACCGAGAAGGACGCGGCCAGCACATGCACCCCGTCGGCGCGGTGGATGTTCAGGGGCTTTCGCACCCCGGTAATCCCCACCCGTCCGAGCGGAAGCCATGCCACAGGAGGGGCCATGGCGTGCACATCCTTCATGGTGGTATTCTGTAGAAGCGAGCGCTTTTAAGCTGGACTTCTTTCCAAAAACGACATGCCCCCGCAGAGCGGCAAGAAGCCCGCGAGTTCGCGCAAGCATCCCATCCGGGTCTTGATCGCTAAGCCGGGGCTCGATGGCCATGACCGCGGTGCGAAGGTCGTGGCCCGGGCGCTGCGGGACTCCGGGATGGAGGTCATCTACCTGGGTCTGCGACAGACACCGGAGGACATCGTGGAGGCCGCGATCGAGGAGGACGTCGACGTGATCGGTCTTTCCCTCCTGTCGGGCGCGCACATGACGCTCATACCGCGGGTCCTCAAGCTCCTGAAGGAGCGCAAGGCGACGGACATCAAGGTTCACGCCGGAGGGATCATACCGGACAACGACGCCGCACGGCTGCGGAAGATGGGCGTCCGGACGGTCTTCGGCCCCGGGAGCTCGCTCGAAGAGATCATTGCGGCGGTCGAGGCGTCCGCCCGACCGGCCGGTTCCTCCCACTGACCGACGGCCCGGGGAAGAGCCCCTGACGGTTGCCGACGGTCCGATGCGGGCGTTCCGCCGCTGGCCATCCGGTACGGAAGCGATCGGGTGCCGGGCGTTCCGTTGACCTGAAGGGCACGGCACGGAGCATCCAGGACCCGGCGGTCAGGATTCCAACGAGCGTCGCGAGCCAGAGGCCGGTCGCGACCGTCGGGGTGATCCAGTTCAGGGGCGGTGAGCTCGTCACCTTCGTCAGGCCGTAGGTCACGAGGACGACGTCGACACCCATCGCGACGCGGCTGAAGAAGTCCTTCGAGACCCCGCGCAGGAGGAGGATCCCGAGCGGGATGCCCAACGCGATCGCGATGACCGGTGTGGGGAGGAAGACGAGCACCTGGGCCGAGGTGGCGCCGGAGGTGTAGAACCCCGCCATCGCGTACGCGGCCAGGGTGAACCCGCCTTCCGCGAACCGTATCTGGGCCACGGACGCCCGGAACTCGTCCTGGCCGAGACCTTGGTTCCTCCAGAAGAGCGCGAGGGGAGGGCCCGAGATGGTGGTGAAGGAGTAGAGGAATCCGATCCCGCTTCCCCAGACCGTGGCCGCCCGTCCCTCGCTCCGCAGCGGACGCGTGACGCCCAGGAACTGGAGGGCCACCAGCGGGAGGAGCAGCGCGTAGAACCCGACCCTCATCTCCGTCAAGGACAGGTAGGCGAGGAGGAGCGTCCCCAGGATGACCCCGGGAAGGAGACCGAGGACCATCGGAGCTGCCCGACGCCAGGTGGTGCCGAGGTGTTCTCGCTGGTGGTAGAGGAGATACCCGTTCATCCCGAACTCGACCAGGACGAGGGAAGGGTTCAGGATGCGGCTGGACGTCCACAACAGTGCGACGGGGGTGAAGATGGTCGAGAAGCCATAGCCGACCGCCCCGTTCACCACCGCGGCGCCCAGGGCCACGAGGAAGAGCCCGAGGTTGAGGTCGAAGCTCACCGTCGCTCCCTCGCGTCGGACTCCTCGAACGTGGGCGATCCCGGCCCGGAGAGGGAGGAAGGGGTTATGAGCGCAGTAGATGGCACATCAGAACGACGAGTATACGCTGTTCCTGCACTCATATGACCTAATTGTTGGCAACAGGCTCGGCGAGCGGACGCGGCGGAGCGGAGAGATGCCCCGTTCGAACGGGCCATCCACGGGGCGGAGGATTCGCCCCGAGCACGCCTTAATAGCGGGCGGCTCTGGCAGGCTCCGAAATGGGGGGAAAGAGGCCGTCGCGGACGGCTGCCGTGGACCGGCTCCTGCGCGGGGACCGGCGAACGCTGGCCAAGCTGATCACAGGGGCCGAGGCTGGTTCCCCGGAGGCGCGCCAGGTGCTCCGCGCCATCTACGGGAGGACCGGAAGGGCCACCGTGGTGGGATTCACCGGTCCCCTCGGCGTGGGCAAGAGCTCGCTCATCAACCGGACCGTCAATTTCCTGCGGGAGAAGGGGCTTCGCGTGGGGGTGATCGCCATCGATCCCTCGAGCCCCTTCACGGGCGGTGCCCTCCTGGGGGACCGGGTCCGGCTCGAGCGCCGGGAGGGGGACACTGGGGTCTTCGTGCGCTCCATGGCGACCCGGGGACATAGCGGTGGGGTCGCCCAGGGGACCCGGGACGTGATCCGGCTGATGGAGGCGTTCGGGATGGACGTCATCATCGTGGAGACCGTCGGCAGCGGACAGTCGGACGTCGACATCCACGATGTCGCCGCCACCCGCGTGGTCGTGCTGGTCCCGCACCTGGGGGACGATGTGCAGTCCCTCAAGGCCGGTCTCTTCGAGATCGCCGACGTCTTTGCGGTCAACAAGTCCGATCTCCCCGGCGCGATGGAGGCCGCGCGCCACCTCAAGGAGATGGTGACGATCATCGCCCCCCGGAACGGATGGAGACCCTCGGTGGTCGAGTCCTCGGCGGCCGCCGGAGAGGGGATCGTGGAGCTCTGGAAGGCCGTGGAGGACCACCAGCGGTTCCTCCGCGAGCACCATCTGGATGCCAAGGAATCCGGTGAACGCCGGGCCACCGAGGTGAGCGACCTCGTCCGCGGACACCTCCAGACGGTCCTGCGCGACCTCCTGGAACACGACCCGGAAGCGCGGAAGCTCATGGAGGAGGTGGCCGACGGCCGGGTGGACCCCTACTCCGGGGCAGAGCGCCTCGTCGCCCGCATCTCCAAGACGTCGGTCGGCGCGCCGAGGTAGCGTCCCCACGGATACCGATGCCAGCTCCGAAGCGCAGGGTCTCCCGCGGGCTGCTCCGGACCGACGAGCGCCATTCCCCCTTCCGGACCACGATCACGGCACGGGAGAGGGCCGGTCGACGCCTGGAGACCCTCCAGAAGGCCCCGCTCAGCAGTTACCCGTGGATGGAGGCCTGGACCGAGTTCAAGCACCTCTCCAAGCGACAGCCCGACCTCCACGGCCGGCGGCTCCTCAACGACACCGCCATCACCAAGGCCCAGTATCTGGCCCGCGTTGCCTATCGGGCCTGGAAGGGCCGCTCCCTGCCGGAGGGAAGGAGCTGGGGCCACGTGCGGAGCGCCCTGCTCGTCGTCTACGCGGAACTGGGCTGACCTCGCCCCCTCGGCCTCGTCTCGGGAGTGCACCTTTTGTGCCATGAGCGTGTGGGTGGGTTCGTGACCGAACCGGGCGGTGGTGCCGCCCATCTCCCGGGGTCCTTCCCCGTCGTGGACAGGGAGCCCGAGCGGGAGGCGCTGACGCAGGCGCTCCGCGCCGCTCAGGCACGGGAGGGCACCACGTGGGTGCTCGAGGGTCCGGGAGGGATCGGAAAGACCCGGCTGGCCTCGTGGCTCGCGGACGAGGCCGCCGGACAGGGGTTCGCGGTGGCGTGGGGCTACTCCCAGAAGGAGATCCTCTCTCCCTTCTTTCCCTTCCGTCAGATCTTCCGGACGTTGGACTCCGGCCCTCGTCGGGAGGGAGTGGGAGCCGGCCCCGGAGTCACCCTTTTCGAGTCCGCAAAGCCTGAGTTGTTCTGGCGCGAGGTCAGCTCCCTGGCCGCGTCGCACCCCACCTTGGTGATCACCCGGGACCGGCCCGAGCTGGTCCATCAACGCTACCCGTCGCTCCCGGCGTCGACGACAATGCTCTGGCTCCGGAGAGGGGGGGAGGGAGAGGGGGTGATCTCGCCCACCGACCTCGATGTCCTGGGGGAGAAGCTGTCCACGCACCTCACCCAGCCCGGGCACCCGGTCGTGGCCATCTCCGGGCTCGAGTACCTGGCGAGCCAGAACTCCTTCCTGCCCGTTCTGAGGCTCGTGCAGTTCCTGCGCGATTCCGCCGACGAAGGGGAGGGGCTCGTGCTCGTCTCGCTCAACCCCCAGACGCTCGAGAAGAAGGAAGTGGCCCTGCTCGAAGGAGAGGGAAGCGTCGTGACGGAGCAGGAACGGGCCTCCGTCTCGGTGATCCCCGAGGGAGAGCCCCCGGCCACCGTCCTGGTGCGCTGCCTCGAGCGGCTCGAGCAGCTCTCGATGGCCTCGCCGACGCTGCTCATCCTCGACAACGTCCAGTGGGCGGACGGCAACAGCCTTCAGGCGCTCCAGTTCCTCAGCCGGAACATCCGGGATGCGCGGGTGGTGATCCTCGCCCTGCGGAAGTCCGACGACTCCGATAGCGAAGATGCCGCGAGGGCGCTGGAGATCATCGACCGGATGGAGGAGGAGGGCACGGCGCGACGGGTCCCGCTGGGAGGGCTCTCGATCGAGGCGTCCCGGACGCTCGCCGAGCACGTGGCCGGCGTCCGCCTGGTCTCGGCCGGGGCGAACGACCCCCTGGCCCGGCTGATGGAGCGCATGGGAGGGAACCCGTACTTCGTCCAGTCGACGGTGCAGATGCTGGAGGATGAGGGGTGGATCATCCGCGACGGCAAGGAGGGACGCCTCGCCCTCCGCCCGGGGGAAGAGGAGTCGCTCCTCCCCGAGACGCTCCGCAAGGCGCTCCTGCGCCGCCTCAACGCCCTCTCCGATCGGGAGCGCCGGCTCCTGGAAGCGGCCGCGGTCTGCGGCACGGACTTCGACACGGCGCCGATCGCCTCCACGCTCAGCCTCGACCCGGAAGTGGTCGCCACGATCCTCTCCTCGATCGAGCAGCGGGGGAGGTTCATCGCGAGGGGGGGCGACTCGGGCTCGCAGTGGCGCTTCCGGGAGACCCTGGCCCGCGAGGTGATCCTCGCGGAGCTTCCCCCGCCCAGCCTGCGAACGCTCTCGACCTCGCTCGCGGCGTGGTGGGAACGCAACCGCCTCGAGGATGTGGACACGTTGGCCCGCCTCTACCATTCCGCCGGCGACGCCCAACGGGGCCTGCCGCTCCTGCGAAGGGCCATCCGCCTGGCGATCCAGTCCCAGCTTGCCGAGAAGGTGGAGCGGTACCTGCGCTGGCTGGACACGATGCTGCCCGCCGGGACCACGCCTGACGAGCGCGCGCGCGAGGAGCTCGCGTTCATCGAGGAGTGCTACGTGGCGCTCGGGGCGAGCCCTCCCCTGCTCTCCGCGCTCGAGCGGCTGGCGAACAGCGCGGCCGGCACCTCGCTCGACCTCGAGATCGTCGGCTGGCTCTGCCTGGTCCGTTCGGCGGTGCAACCGACGACCGTGGTGCGGGACCTCGATGAGATGGACCGGGTCTTCGAGGCCCACCCCGGTGCGGCGAGCCCCCGGGCGGAGGCGCTCCGCCTGGACGTGAAGAGCCACGTGGCCCTGCACTCCGGCCAGTACGAGACGGCCTACGAGCTCGCTAAGGACCTGCTGGTGCTCTCCCGGGCCATCACCTCGCGCCGGCTCGAGGCCAACGCGCTCTACCGTCTCGGCTGGGTCGAGCACGCACGGGGCCACCACGAGGATGCCCTCACGCTGTTGCGGCAGCTCCGGGAGGTCATCGCGGCCGGCGAGCCTCCGGTCGAGATGCTCAAGGTCGCCAACCTGACCGGGGTCTTTGCCTGGGCTCGCGGCGACCTACCGGCCACCGTGGCCGCGTTCCGGGAGGCGGTGGACCTCGCGCGCAAGCACGGCCAGACGAACCGGCTGATCTCGAACATGCTCAACCTCGGCCAGGCGCTCGGGGAGATGGGACGCTGGTCCGAGGAGGAGGCGATGGCGCGGGAAGCCCTCGGGCTCGCACGCCGGTTCAACATGAGGGTCCCCGAGGCCCTTGCGGATCTCGGCCGGTCCCTCGTTCGGCAGGAGCGGTACGCCGAGGCCCTGCCCGTGCTCGGACAGGCCGACGAGCGGATCCGTTCCGAGGGGGCGCTCGACCTCGCCGCGGCGTGCCGCATCGAGACGGCCGAGGCCCACCTGGCCCTGGGCAACCTCGAGCAGGCCCGGAGCGATCTCTCCGAGGCGGAGCCGCACCTCGATACGCTGGTGGGGGAACGGGGGCGATTCTACATCCTGAAGGCGCGGCTTCTCGCCACCGGGGGGGATGTGGCCGGGGCCCGGAGCGTGCTCGAGGCAGGGTTGACGGACTTCCACTCGCGGGGGAACCAGCTCGAGGAGAGCAGGCTCCGCACCGAGCTCACCCGTTACTCCGACCGGAAGCCGGCGGGCCCAGGCAAGTGAGCCCCACGCCGGGCGGTCCCGTGTGGGGTTGGGGAGCGGGAAAGCCGCAATGTTGAAATAGTGGGACGTATGTTGCGGACCCCGCTGACGGCCAAAGCGGCGGGGAAACACCCGGTCTCATCTCGAACCCGGAAGTTAAGCCCGCTGGCGTTCCGCGTGGTACTGAAGTGCGCGAGCCTACGGGAAGCACGGAAAGCTGTCAGCACCCTCTTCTTCCGGGGATCCCTATGGTCTTTTTCCCCTAGGTTCTCGGCGTGGGTGCCGACACCGAGTGGGCCGAGTTTCCTGACAGGACCCTCCGTGGTCTAACCCTTCATCTTCGATCGGCGAGCTTGCAACGGTCAGAGAACATCGCAATCTCCTAGGGATTGTCAGCGCCGGCCTGTTAGCAGGGATGGTACTGGAACGCCAAGGCCCCAGTCGCGGAGGAACCCGAGTACGAATAGACGTCCCAGACTCCCAAAGGCGGGAAGACATAGGTGAGGCTGGCGTTTCCGTAGGACACCAGGGTGGGATCAAAGTTCGGCACCTCGATCCAAGAGAGAGTCCCGTACGCGGTGACGTTGTGGTCTCCGACGGACAGGGACAGCGCGACAGGGACATGCACCTCCCCGGTCACGGACAGCGTCGTGTTGGTCGTGGCCGTGCAGGTATTGATGGCGGGACGGTTCGGGGCGTGGAGACCGTTGTCGAACCACATCCTCGGGATCCCTGGGCTGTTGGGTATTCCCTCGGACCCGTAGTGACTTTCGTTGGCGTCGGTCGTGAGGTTCGGCAGGGAGATCGTGATAGGGAGGAAGTATCCGGCCCCAATTGCTTGTGGGGCGGTCGAAGCGACGTAGGGCGAGGTACAGCCTCCATTGGGTTCCCCTGTGAACTGCGTTTCGTTCTGGGTGGCGTAGATCGTCCAATTCGACGCATCAAAGCCCCCCATGGGCAGACGGGAGTACGGGGGGTAGTTCGGCCCCAGGCTCGCAGACCCGCCGGTGTCCCACGGGCTCGAAGTCAACCGAAGGCTCCCCGAGTCGAACTCGAAGGTGCTGGTGCTCGTCCAGAACATGGCGCTGCCACCGTAGGGCTGGTTCATCAGGGCCAGGGGGATGAGGGTCCAACTATGGGCCACGGGCTTCCCGACAACACATTCCTCCCGCTCGTAGTACCACAGCCCAGCAGGGACGGTCAAGACGACCAGGGCCAGCACCGCTCCGGCCACCTTCCACCGGGAGATACGAGAACGCCGCGGTCTCCGGCCGGGAGAGGACTCCACCGGAGCAGGCTCGGGGTTGGACGTCGGAGACCGGTCGCCTCCCAACGACGTCCCGTCGCTTACCTCGACCCTCTTCTCCTCAGTGGCCATGGTTCGGATCAGGTGGAGGGTTGCACGCTCCCCGAGATATAAGATATATCCTCTATTGGCGTTCGAAGAGAACGACGACCGTGCCTCGATCGACCTTGAGACGGCAGCGCCAAGGCGTCCGCCTGGTGGCGCGCCAGCAACCAGAGCTAACCCGAGGGAGCCAGACGGCCGTACCGCTGCTCGATCGCGCCGATAATGCGGGGGCCTATTCCTTTCGGGTTCGCCTGTGGGTCGAGCGGGCGACCATCGATGCCGCGGAACGTGAGCGTGCTCCCGCTCCCCGTTGAAACGACCGTGACCTCGATGATCTCCTTCTCCGAGAAGAAAGAGGGCTTGGACTCGAAGATGACCGCTCCCGGGATCGAGGGGGAGGGTGCCGCGGGGAACGGAAGGCCCGCGCCGGTGCGCAGGAACCCGTAGACGTCCCGGGCATCGCCCCGGCACGCCCAATAATGTGCCCATCGGGTCCCGCTGACCGTCACCGCCTGCTCCGCCCTTGCGGCATGGCACTTTTACCAAGATTCGGGTTAAGATGTACGCTCCCGCTACCGGATCTTGGAATCAATGGTGGGGGCGCCGGGGTCGGTGCCGGCCTCGAGGTTGCGCCACCCTCAACGTTTATCTACCAAGGACCTATGGCCACGCCCAGGTGCGGACTCCATGCGCAAGTTCCTGACCGAGTTGCGAGGCAAGACGGTGATGACCAACGACGGCCAGATCCTCGGGATGATCGACAACTTCGTCGTGGACACGACGAGCGGGAACATCGTCCACGTGCTGGTCACGCCGGCGGAGGACATCGAGGTCCGCCTCTTCCAGGCCGACACGTCCGGTCGCCTCGTCCTTCCGTTCAAGAGCATGCGGTCCGTCAAGGACGTCGTGGTCATGGAACTTGCCAAGTGAATTGGTAAGTCCCCCCCACCTCCTCTCGATCGTCATCACTGTCCGGAACGAAGAAGCCCACCTCGCCGCTCTCCTCGAGAGCCTCCTCAAGCAGGAGCCGCCCTTCGAGATCGTCCTCGTCGACGCCCTCTCCACCGACCGTACCTTCGCGATCGCCGAGGAGTACGCCGCGAAGCACCCGGAGGTGTTGCGGCTCTTCCAGGCGGCCGGGAAGCGCGGCGCGGGACGCAACTACGGGGCGCGCCAGGCCCGCGGGGAGTGGCTCGTCTTCACCGATGGTGACTGTGTCGCGGACAGCCGATGGCTCCCGTCGCTGCGCGCCGGGATGGGCAGCGCCAGCGTGGTGGCCGGGAAGACCGTGACCATCGGGAATCCCTCGTACGTGAATCTCGAACGCGTGGAGCTCTATCAGCAGGACATGGACGTGACGTACCCGTCCTGCAACCTCGCGTACCGGAAGGACCTGTTCGTCCGCCTCGGGGGGTTCGACGACCGGTTCGTGACCGCCGAGGACATCGACCTCAACCTCCGGGCCGTGCGCGCCGGGGCGACCCTGCGCTCGTGCCCCGAGGCGGTCGTCTACCATGCCACGCGCGCGAACCCGCTCCAGTTCTTCACCCAGGCCTTCTGGAACGGGTGGGGCCGCAAGCAGCTCACCGAGAAGCACGGGAGCCTGTGGTCCCGCTACCGCTACAAGCGCATGTTCATCGCCCAGCACACTCCAACCGCCTACGTGCGCATGGTGGCCGCGCTGACCGGCTACTTCATGCGCCTCGTCACCGCCTCGGGATCCCGGGAACGGATCCGACCCGATCGGTCGGAGTGAACTGTCGGCCCCGAAGCTACGAAAGGTTAATGTCAAATCCACCGAGTCACTCGCGGAACCCAATGTCTCGACGGAACCTGCATATCTCCTCCTCAGGAGAGGTGTGTCTCTCGTGCGGCGCGTGCGTCGGAATCTGCCCGTTGGATGCGATCTACCTCGACGAGTGGCGCATCACCTTCGATGAGAAGACCTGCACCCGCTGCCAGATCTGCCTCAAGGCCTGCCCGGTGGGCGCGATCACGATCGGGCCGGTGAGCTGTCACCACGGAGAGGGCCCCCAGCCCTTCTTCCCGGGGAGGGCCTGACGATGCCGTCCAACATCTCGTGCGACGTGCTGATCGTCGGGGCCGGGCCCGCGGGCAGCATGACCGCGAAGTGGGCCGCGAAGAACGGCGCCCACGTCATCATGATCGAGAAGCGCCAGGAGATCGGCTCCCCGGTGCGGTGCGGGGAGGGGATCTCCAAGATGTGGCTTCCCAACGTCGGGATCACCCCGTCGGACCGCTGGATCAACGTGGAGGTGGAGGGGGCCCGCATTTATTCCCCTTCCGAGAAGGTCTTCGAGATCAACGAGCGGGACGCCGGGAACGAGGTGGGCTACGTCATCGAGCGGGACGCCTTCGACAAGGCGCTCGCGATCGATGCGGCGAACGCCGGCACCGAGATCCGCCTGAAGACCCACGCGGTGAACGTCCTGAAGGAGAACGGCAAGGTCGTCGGGGTCCGGGCGAAGAGCTTCGGAGAACAGTACGACATCCATGCCAAGGTCGTCATCGGCGCCGACGGGTTCGAGAGCCAGGTCGGACGGTGGGCGGGCATCTCGACGAACCTCCAGCTGAAGGACATGGACTCGTGCCTCCAGTACCGCATGACCAACGTCGATTCGGACGTCCGCTACTGCGACTTCTATCTCGGCACCGTGGCCCCCGGGGGCTACGTCTGGGTCTTCCCCAAGGGAGATGGTGTCGCGAACGTCGGTATCGGGGTCCAGGTCTCCAAGTTGAAGAACCCCGCCGAGGTCAAGGGATATCTCGACCGCTGGATCGATCACCACCCCGGCTACGCCAAGGGCAAGAAGATCGACATGGTGGCGGGGGCCGTATCCATCTCGCCGCCCCTGAAGCAGACGGTGGCCGACGGCGTCATGCTCGTCGGGGACGCCGCCCGGATGATCGACCCGATCACGGGCGGAGGGATCTCCACGGCCTGCCAGGCCGGCAAGATCGCCGGAGAGGTCGCCGCCAGGGCCGTCAAGGAGGGAAACTCGTCGGCCGCCCGGCTCATGGAGTACGACCGCGGGTGGCGCGTGCTCTTCGAGGAGAAGCAGTACCGCAACTGGCTGGCCAAGGAGAAGCTGGTCGACCTGCCCGACGATGTCTTCGACAAGGTCATCGAGGTGATCTCGGGCGTCAAGCTCGAGAAGCTGAATGTCCTGAACATCCTGAAGGCGGTCAAGCTGAAGTACCCGGAACTCACGCGGGAGTTCGAGAAGTTCCTGTAGTCCCATGACGGCCCGAAGGCTCCGGGCAACCCTGACGCGGGCGTGCGCCTCGGAGGATATGGCCGGTGCCTTGCTGCGTTCCCTCGCCCCGGACAACGGGCGCTACGCGACCGCCACCGTCGAGGGGAAGGTCCTGACCCTCCACGTGGAGGCGGCCACCCCCGGCGAGCTCCGGCGGACCATGGACGACCTCCTTGCTTGCCTCAGCACGGCGGAGAAGGTCTGGGCTAAAGCATCCCCGATTCGAGACGATACCCGCAGCGCCCGCAGGCCCACGCCCTAGGCCGGCCGCCGGCACCTTCGTAGGACCAGAGCAGCACTCCCCGGCAGGTCGGACAGACCAGGGAGGTCCGCACCTTGAGCACGTTGTAGAGCCCGGCGAGCCCTTGCGGGATGCTCCCGTCCATCACCCGGAGCGGAGGGTTCCCCGTGCGGGAGCTGTCGACCGGCCGCCCCTGGGAGGCCGACGGGGGGTGAGGGAGGCAGAACATCGTGAGCGAGTAGTCTCCCGGGAGCAGGGCCGTGGTGATGGTCTGCGTCACGTCGAAGGCCTCGTTCGGCGCAAGGTCGGGGGACTCCCCGACCAGACGCATGCTCTGGAGGTTCGGGTTGGTGAGCGAGAGGTAGTACGTGGTGGCGAGGGGCCCGTTCCCGGAGTTGTGGACCATGATCTCCATCTTGATGGGCTCGCCGGGAGGAAGCACGCTCAGGGGCACGAGCCGCGAGAACCGCAGGCCCTTCCCGGCCTCCACCCACATCTGCCGGTCGTAGTGGGGCTGCCGCTCCGCGTACTGGAAGACCGTGCGGACCGCGGGCACGGCCGAGGGCCGTCGTGGAGGCGGGGCCGCATCGGCGGCGGGGCGAGGAGATGGGGGCACTGGCGGAGAGGCGGACGGGGCGGGGGGCGCTTCCGGGGCCGGCCCGCCTCCCTGCCCGGCGAAAGGGGCGTAACCGCACTTCTGGCACGTCCATCCTGTTTCCGAGTGCTTGACCATGCTGCCCTCCTTACACCGGGGACAAGGAGGGGCGAAAGAGCTTCCCGCCGACATGGATACCGACGCCCCCCTCACGACGGACACTAAAATAAGATGTCGCTGTGGGGGGCGCATGGCTTCCCGGGGGCCGTGATGTGGCTCGGAGCCCATATCGGCATCTCCGGGGGCATCGAGAACTCCCCGGGCACCGCGCGGTCGATCGGGGCCGACGTGATGCAGATATTCTCCAAGAACCAGCGTCAATGGCGGGTCCCGGAGATCCCTCCGGAGACGGCGCAGGCCTTCCGGTCGGCCGTGCAACAGCACTCGATCCAGGTGGTCGCCATCCACGCCGCGTACCTGATCAACCTCGGAAGCTCGGAGGACCCCCTCCAGGGCAAGTCCCGCGCCGGCCTCGTGGACGAGCTCCGACGTGCGGAGGTCTTGGGGGCACCCTACGTGATCCTTCATCCCGGGGCCCACAAGGGGGCGGGGATCGACCAGGGGCTGTCGACGATCGCCGAGGGCGCACGGTTCGCCCTGGACGCGACGGAGGGCTCGCCGGTCCGCCTCCTCCTCGAGAACGCGGCGGGGGCCGGTTCCACGATGGGTCAGTCGTTCGAAGAGCTCGCCCGGCTCTACCAGTTGATTGACCGACCCGATCGGATCGGGTGCTGCGTGGACACCTGCCATGCGTTCGTCTCCGGGATGGACTTCCGGACCGAGGCGGGGTACGAATCGTTCATCGGGCGGATCGAGTCCACGATCGGGCTCTCGACGGTCCGGTGCTTCCACCTGAACGACGCGCAGTTCGAACTGGGCAGCCACCGCGACCGCCATGCAAACATCGGCGCGGGCCACATCGGGAAGGAAGGGTTCCGGTGGCTCATGAACGACCCCCGCATGGCCCACGCCGCGGGGATCCTCGAGACCCCCATTTCAGAGGACCCGGACCACCCCTACGCCGCCTACGAGACCGACCTCGAGACCCTCCGCTCGCTGGTCCGTCCGCCCGGCGGAGGCGCCCCCCGCGCCCGACCGGACAGCACCCATCGGCGCTGATCGGTCCCCCTCCATCGGCGTGAAGAGGGCCGCGGGTAGAAGACCTTAAAGTTCCCTCGCCCTTCCCCCGCGCACGGTAGGGGGAAAGGTAAGATGGCATCTTCAGAAAAGGATCTGAGCCCCATTGCGGAACGCGTGCTCAAGTTCAGCGTGGACCGGGCGGGTTCGGATGGGTTGCGCTACGAGGACTACATGGAAGGGCTCAACTCGGTCCTTTCGGGGATCACGATCAGCCAGCTCTCCATCGCGCTCCACCAGCTCGAGACGAAGGGATTCCTCCACCCCGACCCGCACGGGACCCCGAACCGGAAGATCCGGGTCACCCCGAGCGGCAAGCAGGCCGTGGGAGCTTCTGCGGACGCCGCCCCGGCGCCGCAGGCCGCAGCGCCCGAGACGCCCGCCGCACCCCCTGCAGAAGTCCGGGCTCCCCCGGCCGAGCCCCAGGCCGCGCCGGCCCCGGCCCCCGTGGCACCTCCTCCGGCCGCACCAGCACCTTCGCCCGCAGCGCCCTCTGCCCCCGCCGCCTCGGAAGGGGCGGCCGGTGGCGTGGACTCTGCCGCGGAGATCCGCCGGCGCCTGCGGGAGGTCATCGCCCGGGAGGAGAACCTCCGGGCCTCCGAGGAGCGGATCCGGAAGAAGGAGACCGAGCTTCTGAACGAGGAGGAACGCCTCTCCGTCATCGAGAAGTCCCTCGGCGAGCGCGCGAAGCGGCTCGATGAGGACGAGAAGCAGCTGGTGGTGGCCGAGGATACGCTGAACGACCACCTGGGCAACCTCAAGACGCACCTCGCCAACGTCGGCGGGCTCACCAAGGGGGTCAGCGACCTCCACGAGAAGGTCACGGCTTCCCGGCAACGCCGGAAGAAGTAGACCTCCCCTCCGCGCGGGGACGCCTGCCCTCCGAAGACAGGGGGGGCGGGCGTAGCCTCTTATAGCCGCGGCCTCTGCGAAGTTGCGTCATGCCGGGCCGTACCACGGTCCTTTGGTTGGCCGTCGGCCTTCTCGTCCTTTCGTCGCTGGGTCCTCTCTCCGGCGCCACGGCTTCCTCCATTGCCCTGACGACCCGGGCGACCCCACGGGCGTCGGCTCCATGGCTTCCCAATCCGGTCAGCTACTCGGCGCTAGGGGACTCCATCACGCCGGCCTACGATGCCAACGGGAGCGCGGCCAATCTCGGGATCCAGCCCTACTATTCCTACGCGGTCGGGTGGAACACGTCCGTCTTCTCCCTGTGGAAGCGCCTTGAGGTCATCTACGGTCCGGCGAGCATCACCCCGCATCTGCTCGCGGTCCCCGGGGATCGCGCCTCCGACATGATCTGGCAGGCCCGCGAGGCCGTCCAGAACCACAGCGGTTTCGTCACCGTGCTCATCGGAGGCAACGACCTCTGCGACCACAACGGCTCCACGCTCACGCCCACCCCGCTCTCGAGCTTCTGGTCTTCCCTCAACCAGAGCTTCCAGATCCTCCGGAGCGGGCTGCCGTCCTCGACGGTCATCGGGCTCGCCAACGTGGTGAACGTCAGCATCCTCGCAACGCTCTTCTCCGGAAACAGCCAGGCCGCCGCCGTCTACTCGCAGACCTGCCCCGCCCTCCTGAGCCAGGCGGGTACCGCGATGCTCAGCTCCACGCAGCGGGCCTACAACCGGGCCGAGGTGCAGGTGGCCGCGACGTACAACCTCACCCTCTGGGACCTGGGGTCGGTCGCCTTCACGTCCGACCAGGTGAATCATCTCGACTACTTCCACCCCAGCGTCACGGGACAGGCCATGTTGGCGAACGACTTCTGGCAGGTGCTCCCCTATGCCTCGATGGTCCCGGACCTCTCGGCACCGACCTTTCCCACCTCGTGGCCGGGCGGGTCCCCCGTATCGGTGGCGGTGCACGCGCTGGACGTCCTCACCCCCGTCGTCACGGCCGTCTACCGACCCCCGCAGCTCTCGACCTGGTCCAGCGTGGACCTGACGCTCCAGTCGGGGTCGCCGCAGAACGGCACGTACAGCGGGAACCTCCCGGCGAACGCCACCGGCTCCGTGGGGAGTCTGGCCCTCTACTTCAACGCCGGTGACACCTACGGACGGTCCCGCGCGCTGCCCAGCACGGCACCCGGCGCGTACTTCTCGATCAACGTGACGGCGTCGTCCAGCCTTCCGTCCATCTCGAGCTTCACGGCCACCCCTGCCTCGTTCCCGCTGGGCAACACCACCACGCTGTCGGTAGTCGTCACCGGGGGCACCGGGTCCATCACATACGCGTACGCCGGGCTCCCGTCAGGGTGCGCCTCGGTGAACTCCACCTCGTTCTCGTGCCGCCCGCGAGCGACGGGAACGTTTGCGGTCACGGTCACCGCCACGGACTCCGCCGGTCACTGGGACACCGCGACACAGACGATCACGGTGGGGCCCTCTCCCTACGGGACGCCGACCGTGGGCGCATTCCGAGTGATGCCCGACCCGGATACCCTGGGCACGTCCATCACGATATGGGCGAATGTGACCGGGGGGCTCTCGCCCTATGCCTTCGACTATCTGGGACTGCCGGCCGGTTGCGCGACCTCGGACGTGGCCACTTTACTCTGCACTCCTACGGCTCCCGGGAACTACAGCCTGACGGTGTCCGTCACCGACAACCTCGGACAGGCCGCAACGAGCTCGGCGAATCTCTCGGTCGTGCAACCCGCCCCATCCTCTCCGCTGACGCTCTCGCTGGCCGTGACCCCCGCCACCGTCCAGGTGGGCGCCACCGCGACCCTTCGCGCGGAGGCGGCCGGGGGGACCGGCACCTACGCCTACTCCTACCATGGCCTGCCGTCGGGCTGCGTGAGCTCCAACACCGCGGTTCTGAGCTGTACGCCCTCGTCGCAGGGCCAGTACTCCGTCACCGTCATCGTGACCGACTCCGCGGGGGCCACGGCGACAACGACGGCGGTGCTGACCGTGACCGGAGGGACCGGAAGCTCGGCCCTCCCGTTCGGCATCATCGAGCTCGGCGTGATCGTGGTAGCGGCGGTCCTTCTGGTAGGGGTGGCCGTGGTCGTCGCCCGGCGCCGTCGCCATAGCGCGACGCCCCCTCAGGCGTGGTATTCCCCCGCGGCACCTCCTCGCTGAATCGACCCTCTCCGCGGGGAACCCCCGTGGCGGCGAAGGCTAGAAATAGCCTCACCGGTTGGTGGCCGGCGTCACGGCCATGAAGCTGTTCCTGGACACTGCGAACGTGGATGAGATCCGCAAGGCGGCCGACTGGGGAATCCTCGACGGGGTCACGACCAACCCCTCTCTCGTGGCCAAGGAAGGTCGGAACTTCAAGGAGGTGCTCCGGGAGATCATCGCCATCGTAGACGGACCGATCTCGGCCGAGGTGGTCTCGGTGAAGGCCGAGCAGATGATCCAGGAGGGGAAGGACCTCGCGAAGCTCCACTCCAACATCTACGTCAAGGTCCCGATGACGACGGAGGGGCTCAAGGCGACCCGCCGGCTTTCCTCGGAGGGGATCCGGGTGAACATGACCCTCGTCTTCTCCCCCCTGCAGGCGCTTCTGGCCGCGAAGGTGGGCGCGACCTACGTGAGCCCGTTCATCGGTCGTCTCGACGACATGGGGCAGACCGGGATGGAGATCATCGAGGAGATCCTCGCCATCTACCGCAACTACGACTTCAAGACGGAGGTGCTCGTCGCCTCGGTGCGCCATCCCATCCACGTGAAGGAGGCCGCCATGCTGGGGGCCCACATCTGCACCATGCCCTTCTCAGTGATGGAAAAGCTCCCCCAGCACGCGCTCACCGACACCGGGCTGGCGAAGTTCCTCAAGGACTGGGAGAAAGTGGCCCACAAGTAGCCCCCATGGGACTCGAGGAGAGCCTCCGAGAGCGGCTCGAACGGTATCTCGAGATCACGCAGCGCGCCCTCACGGTCGTCCGACTTTCCCCTCCCTCCCGCTCCTTCCTGTACAAGGGCGGGGAGGACTTCCTGGGGATGGCGCGGTCCTACTACCAGGATGCCCTCCACTTCCGGGACGAGGGCGATCTCCCGCGGGCACTGGCCGCCGTGAGCTACGCCCACGGGTGGATCGATGCCGGCGTCCGGCTAGGACTCCTGGATGGAGGTGAAGATGACCAAACGTTCACGCAGTACTCCTAAGCAGGACCCGACGATGCTCATCCCCGAGTCGGTCGCCCGCGGGCTGGAGGAGGAGCTCCGCCAACGACTGGCTTTCCGCGACACGCTCGCCGAACGGGCCCGGGCGCTCCGGCGCGCGAGCCAAGACCTGATGCGACGGACCCAGGTGGTCGCGGCGAGGGGCACCTCGCCCGCCCCCTTGGCCGTGGAGTACCAACGGCTCTCCCGCTCGGCACGCGACCTCGTGCTCCGCCTGAAGGGCGAAGGGTGGCGCGACGAGGGCGTGGTCGAGGACGCCCTCCAGGAGTGGGTGGAGGCCAGCCTCCTCGTGGCCCTCGTGCGCCAACGGCCGCTACCGTCCCCCCGGGCCCTCGGGGTGCATGCGGAGCCCTACCTCCTCGGGCTCTCCGATCTCGTCGGCGAGCTCCGTCGCGTCGCCGTGAGCGCCCTCGGCAACGGCCAGGTGGCGGAGGCGGTCGAGAACCTCACCCGGATGGAGACCCTGCTCCACTTCCTCATGCGCTTCGATTACCCCCGCAGCCTGCTCTCGATGAAACCGAAACAGGACTCGGCCCGCTCCCTGCTGGAGCGGACCCGGGCGGACGTCGAGATGGCCCGGTACCTCGAACGGTTCTCCCGGGAGGGCCAGCAACGTTCAAAGCGGACCGCCCCGTGACCCCGTCCATGCAGGACGGATCGGAAGCCCGGCGCAGTTCACGCCCCGTGGTGGGGGTCATCGGCGGTAGCGGCCTCTACGACTCGGGACTGTTCTCTCCGAAGACCTCGCACCGGATCTCCACCCCGTGGGGGGCGCCCTCGGGCCCCATCGAGGAGGGAGAGCTCGCGGGGGGCCGGGTGCTCTTCCTGGCCCGGCACGGCAAGGGCCACGTGGTCCCGGCCCACAAGGTGAACTACCGCGCCAACATCGACGCGCTCCAGTCCCTCGGCGCCGAGGTGATCATCGGGGTGAACTCCGTGGGGTCCCTGAAGGAGGAGCTTCCCCCCGGCACGTTCGTCCTTCCCGACCAGCTCGTCGACTGGACGAAGTCGCGGGCCTCCTCGTTCTTCGAGGGCGGGAGGACCTACCACATCTCCATGGCGGATCCCTTCTGCCCGACTCTCACGAAGACCGCGTCCGAAACGGCCCGCGACATCGGGCTCGAGATCGCCCAGGGGAAGACCTACGTCTGCGTGGAGGGCCCCCGCTTCTCTACGCGCGCCGAGAGCCGCCTCTTCCGCACCTTTGCCGACATCATCGGGATGACAGCCTCCCCGGAGGCCCCGCTGGCCCGGGAGCGACAGATCTGCTATCTTCCCGTGTGCATGGTCACCGACTACGATGTCTGGGCCGACCGCCCGGTCGAGGCCGCGGACGTGGTACGGACCCTCAACTCGAACATCAGCCGCGTACGGGAACTGTTGCAGGCGATGATCCCCCGGATACCCAAGGAACGCGCGTGTGCGTGTCCGCGAGCGCTCGAGAACGCGGCGATATAGCCGCGCGGCTCAGTTGTGGATCACCGTGATCGGGATGACTCCCGACTGGAATTCGAGCTCCGCGATCGTCAAGGGGTCGATCGTGTTCGGAGGGACCTCGACGAGCACGGGGGCGCCCAAGGAAATCTGAAGTGCACGGGCCCCGAGGATACGGGCACGCTCGAACCGGGTGTACTCCCGGACGATCCGATGGTTAGTGCTTCCCTTGGGCACGTGTATCCGCTCCTCTCGCCAGCCCTCGACCAGGCCGGGCGACGGCAGGATGGGTGCGAGACCCAACACCTTATTTAAGCGTTTGCCGATGCTCGAACGCTTAGTCGGACTTCCGGCCGCGGGAGGGCTTGGACTCGCCCGGGAAGAAGCCTTGCCACGCCGCGACCAGGGCCTCCCGGCGCTCGGCCCCCAGATCCTTGCGGCCCTTCTTTCCCATGAGCGGGTCCCGCGTGTCGCGCACGTTGCGCAGGAACGCGGACGGGTCCTGGCTCGCCTGCTCGAATCCGTAGAGCATGAACTCGCGCAACATGCTGGAACGGCCCCTCCATCCGATGCGTCGCCGTGCCTGGGGATTGAGGTTCTTCTTCGCCATCCTCCATATCGCGGTGGTGCTCTTGTAATCCTTGACGGACATCGCAATCATTACTTGGGGCATGGTCTTCCTCGAAAACGAACTTACGCGAGTCGCTATATAAACGTTCTCGCGAATTGAGTGAAATCCACGGTTCTTTCCCTACTCGGACCCAAGGTACTCCCTCAAGCGCGCATTCCGCTACCTGGAAACCGAGATTTATCACCATACTCGTCTATTTCCGCCCCGGATTATCCGAATCATGTTCCTCATTTGGCGGCCCGCCTTGCAGTCGACCACGGTGTTCTTGGGTCGAGAGAACGTCATGGGCACCGGGCCAAGGCGGCTGGCGGACGCCAGCGTCAGAAGAGCACGGCGAGCGGGGTCTTGCGTTTGGGCAGACGTCGGCGCACCGTATGGCGAGAGGTCTTGGGAGGGTACAGGCGACCCGCCTGGGCACGAGCGAGGATCGTGGCCTTGTCGGGGACCTCTTCGACGGACGATCGGGGCCACCGGTCCACGATGATCGCCTCATCCTCGTAGTCCACGACCCACGCCGGGACGAGCCGCGCTCCGAGGCGGCGGAGCGCCTCGACCCGGTGATGCCCGTTGAGGACCACCCACGAGCCTCGGGCCACCAGCACAGGCTCCAGGACGGCGGACTCTTCCTCGATGGTGAGCCGCAACTCATCGATCTTGGTCGGGTCGATCTCTTCGTGGGGGCGCAACGTGTCGATCGGGAGAAGGGAGAACGTTCCAAACGCAGCGGGAGCCCTGCGGGAACCCTCCGAGCCGGCCATGCGTTACGAATGCTAAACTGCTATTAAATGGTTCTTCGAAATCCGTTGCTACAAGAGCGGGGCAGCCTACACCGGCCCCGTTCCAACCGACCCGGACGGCCCGTCGCCTCTCGCCCTCGTCGGAGCCCCCTCCATATGGGGGGAGTAGGGTGCCGCGAGGGGACGGACCCCTCCCAAAATCCTCCGGGACCGGGGGGAGACACCCCGGGAGGGGCGACGGACCCATCGTCAAAGAGGAGTATTAAATACTGAAGTCACTTCGTCCCGAGCCCAATGACAGACCCAATGGAAGCTCCCTCTCAGGAACTCATCCAGAAGCTGGCGGTAGCCCTGCACGAGCGGGTGAAGCCCCCAACCTGGGCGAACTTCGTCCGGACAGGGGTCCACACCGAGCGCGCCCCCGCCCAGGACGACTGGTGGTACGTGCGATGTGCATCCGTCATGCGCAAGCTCCACAAGATGGGGCCCGTAGGCGTCTCCCGTCTCGCCGCCGAATACGGTGGGAAGAAGGACAGGGGCAGCGCCCCCTACAAGGCCGCGAAGGGCAGCCGCTCCATCATCTCCGAAGTGTTCCACGATCTCGAGAAGGCCGGCCTTGTGGCCAAGCGCGCCCCGAAGGGCCGCATGCTCTCGCCCGAAGGACAGAAGATGCTCGCCAAGGCGACACGGGAGGTCCTCGAGGACCTTGCCCGGAAGGACCCGGCGCTCAAGAAGTACTTATGAGCCCCGCCCAGGACGACGAGTTGGAGGCCCTGCGCCAGCGCCGCCTCCAGCAGCTTCAGTCGCGTATGTCCGCCGAGGCCAACGAGCAGGCGCTCGTGGATGCCCAGCAGGCCGACTACGACCGAAGGGCCTCGGAGGCGAAGGAGATCCTCCGGAAGCTCATGACGCCCGAGGCCCGCGAGCGGCTCGGACGCATTCGGCTCGCCAAGCCCGACGTGGCCGCCATGGTCGAACAGCAAATCATGGCCCTGGCCGCATCGGGTCGGTTGACCCGACAAATTGATGACGCCACGCTCGTGGCCATCCTCGAGCGTGTCATGCCGGAGAAGCGGGAGATTACGATCACCCGAAGGTGAATGGGAAGTGGCAAGCAAGCATAGACCCCTGGCCCGAAAACTGAGACTGATACGGGCGACCAAGTCGAATCGGCGGGTACCCGCCTGGGTCGTCCAGCGAACGAACCGCACCGTCAACCGCCACCCGAAGCAGCGGACCTGGCGCCGCGGCCACCTGCACAAGTAACGGAGCACTGAAACCGATGGCGAAAGAAGAGGGCAAGAGACTAGAAGAACTGGAACGGGAGTTTACCGTCCCGCTCCGAGCGAGCAAACACCTCCCTCCCCGCACCGAGCGCGCCAAGCATGCGGTGCTGACCATCCGCCGGTTCATGGTCCGCCACATGAAGGGGAAGCTCGAGGACATCTGGATCGACCCCAGGCTGAACGAGTTCCTGTGGGAACGCTCGATCGAGCACATCCCTTCCAAGGTCCGCGTCAAGGCGATCCGCTTCGAGGATGGCCTCGTCGAAGTGGACCTTGCCGAGACGAAGGCCTAAGGTCCGATCGGACCTTCCTGGAGCGACGGTTTGCCAGTCGGCAAGGCTTCGTTTTCCGGCAGTCCCTACCTCGGGGTCTACCTCAAGGCCTCCGAGACAGTGGCCTTGGCGCCACCCTCGATCCCTGCCGCGCTAGAGGCGACCGTGGCCCGCGTGCTCGGAGTGCGGGTGGTCAAGACCACCATCGGCGAGTCCGAGATCGTCGGCGCCCTCGTCACGCTGAACCAGAATGGGGTCGTGGTCGCCGGGGAGGTTGACGACGCCGAGCTGGAGACGCTACGGCATCTCGGCCGCGTCCACGTGCTGGATTCCCGACTCAATGCGCTGGGGAACACCATCCTGGCGAATGACCACGGGGCTATCGTGCACCCCGAGTTCACCCCACGAGAGGTGGAGTCGATCGGGGCCGCCCTGGGAGTTCCCGTGGTTCGGGCGACCATCGCTGGCGAAGGCATCGTGTCCAAGACGGCGGTCGCGACCAACAAAGGAGTGGTCGCCCACCCCGGAGCCACCCAGAGGGAGCTCGAGACGCTCGCCTCCGCGCTTCAAGTGCCCGCCTACCGGACCACCGCCAATTTCGGGGTGCCGGTCGTGGGCGCCTGCGTGGTCGCCAACTCCCGGGGGATGCTGGTGGGCCAACCGACGACGCCGGTAGAGCTCATCCATCTTCAGGAAGGGCTCTCCATCTTCGACTGAACGAAGTTCCCCGCAGGACAAGGGCCCGGAGAGGAGAGCGGGTCTCGTGGACCCGCCCAGATCAGGGTTGCGGTGCCCGGGCGGGCACCTTCACCGATGTATAGGGATCTAGGCAGGAATAGGGGAAGGCGCAGGTTCCGGGGCCGTCTTGGAACGACCCTGGTACCGTGTAGCATACCCCGCGACGCGATTCACGAGCTTCTTGAACCGTGCCTTCCTCTGGCCGTCAGGAGAGAGCCCCGACAGGTCGGTGAGCTCCAGGACCTTCGCCTTGTTGTGGGCGAAATCATCCGTGAAGGCATCGGGATGGTTCTTGACGAGCTCGATGGCGACGCGTTTGATGTACGTTTGCCGGATGCTACCCATGACGAGGCGGCGGGAGGTTCCAAAAGTATATTAAGGTCAACTATGTGGGCGGGCCGCCTACACAGGTGAAAGAAGATGCGGAGCATTGCCTGGTTTGCGTCATTGATAGCCGTGACCACCCTCCTCTTGGTGAGCGTGGTCGCCGGAGTCGGAAGCGCCACATCCTCCAGTTACGCGGTAACTGTCTCGGTAGAGTTGATCACCGGGCAGCAAACCCCGGCCGGAATTAATCTGACTCTTGAGAACGCTGCCACCGGGCAGTCCTGCCAGCAGGCCACCGCCATCGGCGGACAGGCCTACTTCACCTCGAGCTCCTGCCCGAGCTTGGGTGAGGGCTGGTGGCATGTGAACCTGCCCCCGCAGATGGTCACCATCACCGGTTCGAACGCCTACTACGTGACCCCGCCGAACGCGCTGGGAGCCTCGGTCTTCGTCGGCAAGTCGAACGGAGTCCCGGTCGCGGTCACCCTCTCGAACGTCAACCTCAACGCCTCGACCAGCACGCTCAAGGGCAGCATCACGGGAGTCGCCCCCGGCGCCCTCTACCATGTGTCCCTGATCGACCCGCGCTTCCCGGGATACAGCATCCGATCGGTCACCACCGTCGCATCCCAGGTCCACTCGACCTCCGTGCCCGCCCAGACGGCCTCCCTCCCGACCCACCAGGCGGCCGCTCTGCCCGGCTCGACCGTGTCGGTGAAGATCGATATCTTCCCGCAATCGGCCAACTGCGCGATTTCCTTCGGAGGCACGACGTACGCGAACGGAGCCACCTTCACAGGAGGTACCGGGAACTACAGCATTACGGCCGAGGCCTGCAGCGGGGCCGCCTTCACGAACTGGAGCGCCACCGCGGGACCGATCGTGAACTCGCTCGCCTCCACTACCAGCATCGACGTGACCGCCAGCGGATACCTGAACGCCAGCTACACGACCGCCCTGGCCTCCTTCACGCTGACGAACGTCCCCCACGGGACCTGGACCCTCTACACCTACGGTTACTCGAACGGTTCGACTACGTACGACCGGTACAGCTACATCTCGACCAGCCTCACCCCGGACACCAAGTCGGTCTTCTACCAGAACGTGACCCTCTCGGACAACTTCGTCTCGGGCCACTACCTCCCGAACACCCTGACGTTCAACGCCCCGTCCAACATCACGATCTGGGACAGCAACACCTCTCAGGCGTACACCACCTACCAACCGGCCTCCGGTTCCACGTTCTTCCAGACCGGGGTCTACCCGGGCCTGTCGACCCCGACCAACACCACGTTCCTCGTCTTCCTCGCCCCCCAGGGCTACAACAGCACCTGGCACGAGTTCAAGGTGAGCGATGGTTCCGGCAAGTTCGGATCGGTGAACTACCCCAACTTCATGCCGCCCATCCACCAGGAGAACTCGACGTACACCAACACGTCGATCACCCTGGGCCTGACCAACTCCTCCTGGCGCTACGCGTTCTCCGCCAACGTCTCGAGCCAGGCCTCGTGGACCAATGACGGCACGTTCGCCCAGCTCCCGAACGCGAGCGTAGGGAACCTCTGGGCCCAGTTGGGATTCGACTTCAACGCGGGCCGCCCCAGCGTGAACAGCGCCGCCTTCACGAAGTTCACGCAGTGGCTCTCCGCCACGGGACCCATCTACCCCGTCCAGGCGATGGGCCTCGGGATGAACGGCACCGTCTTCCAGACGGGCACGAACGTCACCCTCGCCCCGGCCTTCCCGGGGATCGAGAACTACTCGAGCGCCCTCGGACTCCACTACAACAGCTGGAGCAACTACTCGCTGGGCAAGACCCTGCCCGCCAACTCGAGCTCCTACCATCTCTCGGTCGGGTTCAACTACCCGAGCGTTGGGGAGTACGCGAACTACACCGTCCACCTGCCCACCGGGTTCGTCCTCAAGAACGGGACCGCCGCCCCGGCCGGGACCAGCATCGTGCCTTCCGGACCGGTCGGGCCCGGCGGACACCTCTGGACCAGCTTCACGATCCTGCCCAGCCCCTATTCCCGGACCAGCGGAGTGGCGAACTTCACCATCTACAAGGTCGGGAACGTGTCCGCGATCGTGAACGTGACCTCCAGCAACTTCGCGTTCTCGTCGAAGAACATACTGAACAGCACCCTGGACAACTACACGGTCGAGGTCGGTTCCAACACGAACGACAGCTACACTGCCACCCACTCGCTGGTGCCGGCGACGATGAACGTCACGAGCTTTGTCTGGAACTTCACCTCCAGCCCTTCGGCCTCGTGCGTGAACTCGAATGGGTTCACCAACCTGACGGCGCAGTGCGTCTACTCGAACGTCTCGACGGTGCACCACATCTTCTCCACGGGAGGGGTCTACCACGGAACGCTCACGCTCCGCACGAGCGGCGGTGTCTCGAACACCACCCGGTTCACGACCTACGTGGACAACTCCCCGCCCAGCGCCCACATCAGCGTGAACAACACCCACGTGACGGCGCTGAACGCGACCCTCGGTTACCTCTACGTCAACTGGAGCACCCTCCTGCACTTCAACGCCACCGGAAGCGTGGATGAGATCGTGGCAGGCGGAGGCAACGGGACCTCGAACCTCGGCAACATCTCGGTCGCCAACTGGACGATCCAGGCCGGCTCGACCCACCACTGGGTGAACTACACGGTCGGCGGCGGTGCGAAGGTCTTCAACAACGTCTCCTACCAGTTCCTCGGCGCGGGCACTTACGTGAAGCACAACCTGACGGTGGATGGGACCCAGCTCTCTCTCACCGGATGGGAATACTCGGTGACCCTGACGCTGTGGGACGCGGGCGGCAAGCGCGCCAACGCCACGCTCTACCTCTTGGTGAACGACACCGAGAAGCCGGTCGCGGTGGCCACGGTCCAGAACGCCCAGGGGAAGAACATCACCGGCGGGCTGGTCGAGCAGCAGAACCACACGGCCGAGGTCCAGCTCCTGGACAACTACTCCTACGACCCCCACAACGGGAGCCTGGCCCAGTACTCCTGGTCCGTGCAGAACAGCAAGGGGGAGCACATCTCCGCCTGCAACGTGAACAAGACCGGACGGTGCTACTGGAACTCCACCTCGAACGGCAAGTGGTTCCTCTGGCTCGCCCCCTCCACGGGCGCGTACAACTTCACGTTGAACGTGACGGATCTCGCCGGGAACAAGGCGAACACCACCTACCCGGTGACGGTGGCGCAGAACCTCACCTTCCGCCCGATCATCACGGTCTCGAACCTGACCGCGTCCTCGACGACCATGACGGACGGCTCGAGCTACACGATCTCCGTGACCGTGAACAACACCGCCTTCGCGAAGGCCACGGCGTACAACGTCACGGCCAACTTCTACGTGTCCGGAGCGAACGGCAACGGCAACCAGTCGATCGGAAGCTCTCCGGGCCAGGTCAAGTGGTTCGGCTACGTGGGCTCGGTGGTCAACTCCTCGTCCTCGTACACGGGGATACTCCCCGCGGAGAAGGCCAACCAGACCTGGAAGGCACAGATCACCTACACCCCGCCCAGCGGCTTCACGGGCACGAAGGAGATCTGGGTCAACGTGACGGCGTCGAACGAGTTTTCCGGTGAGTACTCGAGCCACGCGAACATCGCCTCGATCTCGGTGACCATCAACCCCAACCCGCTGACGCAGGACCTCGAATACGTCGCGATCGCGGTGGCGGCCGTGGTGATCATCGTCGTGGCCGTGCTCTTCTACCGCCGGCGCATCGCCGGCCCCTCCTCGGGATCCGGCAAGAAGGACAAGAAGTCGGAGAAGGGCTCCAAGGACGACAAGTCCAAGGAGAAGGAAGAGAAGCCCGAGGACGACGAGAAGGAAGAGGACTAGACCGAACCCTTTCCCCCCCTTCGGGGGGGGACGATCCCCAGCCGCCTAACGGTGGCTGGTGATCTTCTGCGCGAACTTCTTGTAGATTTCGGAGGCCCGCATCACAGCCTCGATCTTCACGTACTCGTTGGTCTGGTGGGCGAGCTCCTCGGAGCCGGCCCCCAGGATCACCACGCGGGGATTGACGGGCAGGTAGTGCACGGCCTCGGAGGCATGCGCGAGCACGACCTTGGGGCCCGCGGCGACCTCCTCCATGATCCGGACATGCTCGGCGTTGGGGTCCACATGGATCGAGGGCATGCTCAGGATCCTCCGGATGGAGAACTGCGTCTTGATCCGGCGCAGGTGCTCCTCGATCTCCCGCTGGAGCTCCTCGGGTGTGTACGGCGGTGGGAAACGGACGTCGATGTCGCAGACGCACCGGGCCGGGACCACGTTGATCCGGGTCCCCCCATTGACCATCCCGATGTTCATGGTCACCTTGCCCATCTCCGAGTGCTCGATACGCCCCTTGAACCCCTCGAGGGCCTTCAGGAGCCGCATCATCTTGACGATCGCGTTCTCGCCGAGCTGGGGCATGGCCCCGTGCGCCGCCTTCCCGCGCGCCTCAAGAGCAAAATCGAGGACCCCCTTCTCCGCGTAACCGACCCGGAGCGCCGTGGGCTCGCCGACCACGATCGCGCGGGCGCGCCGGATGGCCAGGGTCTTGGCCAGACTGGCCGCCCCCTCCATCGTGGTCTCCTCATCGGTCGTGAACGCCAGGGTCACCGGCACCTTCCGTGTCACGAGGTCCTGGGCCGACTGGAGCATGGCCACGATGCTGCCCTTCATGTCCGAGGCGCCCCGGCCGTACATGCGGCCCGAGGAGATCTGGCTCTGAGAGAAGTTCCACGAATCCCCGATCGGAGGCGTGTCCAGATGGCCCGAGAAGACCACCCCCCGCTCTCCGTACTCCGCAAGTACCGCCGGGGCGGAGGCGTTGCCGTGCACCGACACGCGCATCTTCAACTGTTCCGCGAACGACTGGACGTAGTCTAGGATCTCGCGCTTGTTGGAGGAGACGTCGGAAGGGATCGTGATAAGGTCCGACAGCATGTCAACCGTCTGCCGCTTCACCGAACTATCGCCCTCCCGGCATGCGTAATGTAACCCGGCTATTATACTCTTCGACAAAAGGTTCCTCATGCCCGAGGGGCTCAGGGGGGCGCGCCGGTTCACCTGCGGCCCTGCACCCGGTGCGCATCGGCATCCCAGGGGGCTCAGGGAAAGTGGTGTGCGAAGAATGGTTGATGGCGAGGGTAACCTCTCCCCTGGTGGGAACCGGAAAGAACCCAACAGGAGGAGAGGCGAATGGAAGGAGACACACACCCGCATATCGATTTTGGAGGACTGCTGTCGAGCGCCGAACACTGGGGAATACGGGCGTTGGAGCGCCTCCTGGAGGACACCGAGGAGGTCCTCCTGGGGGAGCTCCACCGGGAGAAGACGGAGTGCGGAAGGCAACGCTACGTTCGTCATGGACGCCGGCCCCGGAACCTCGTCACCAAGATGGGGAAGGTCACGCCCTGGGTGACCCGAGTCCGTGATCGCCTGACCGGGCGGGTCTTCTCCCCCCTGGTGGAGGCGTTGGGGCTGGGACGGAAGCGCTACACTCCCGAGCTCCGTCTGGCGGCGGCGGAGCTCGCCACCCGCACCTCCTATGAGGAGGCGTCCCAAGCCCTCGAACGGACCCTGGGCTTCCGCATCCCCCGCCGCACCATCTGGGACTTCCTCCAGGAGTTGGCGGACACCCTGGAGATCACCCTGAAGGAGACCGCGCCACCCCCTTCGGAGGTGACCCTGAGGCTCAGCCACTCCGTGGACTCCACCTTCGTGCGAGGGAAACGCGCGCGAGAGCAGCACGAGGTGGAGGTAGCGATCACGCAAGGACAGGACCACCGGGTGAAGCTGGTCGGGGTCGCCATCGACCGGCGCCCCGGTGTGGCCCTTGGGGATACGGAGGTGCACCACCTCACCACGGATGACGCGCCGGGGCTGAGGGCCCTGGACGCGGAGCACCGTCAGCTCTGTCACGTGCACTTCGTGCGGCACCTGGCGGGCCTCTTGGGGGAGGAGGGGGTGAGCCTTAGGGAGCGGGAAGAGATCCTGAGCCCTCTCCGGGGTCTCCTGGCGCACCTGCGGAACTCCGTGGAAGCGCACCGGTATGACGGGAGCGTGGGAACGGTGACCGAGCGAGTGCGCGTGACGCTGAGGGAACTAGGGGTCGTGGGACTGCGCCTGGAACGAGCCGGGTGCCCCCAGTCGGCCCGCTTCGTGCTGAGGGAGATGCGATCCTTGGTGGTGTTCGCGGAGGTGGGGAGGGAGCTGTGGATGCCCGCGACCTCCAATGGAGTGGAGCGCGTGATGGGGATGATCGCGGACCGGTGCAAGCGGAAGTGGGCGCATTGGAACCGAGGGCTTCACAACATGGTGCTGGCGCTCCTTGCCCGCAAGATCCGCCCTGTGGTCTATGGAGTGGCGACCCGCAAGTATCTAAAGGCGCGAGGCTATGGGTGAGTGGCTTCCGTTAGGGGCGTCGTCTACCATTATCCACACACCACCTCAGGGAAGCCGTCCGACGGGGAGCGGGGAAAGGTTAATTCGCCGGCACGCTTACGAACGGTGATGGGAGGCTACGCTACGTCGAACACCGTCCGTCGGGCATCGACCTACTCCTCGGACGACGAACTCCCGGTCGGGGTCGGCATCCTTGCGATCATCATGGGGGTACTGGGATTTCTCGCGATGCTGGCGGGCATCCTGCTCGTGGCGGAGGCGACGGGCCTCTCCATCGGGGCATTGGGCGCGATCGTCGGGGTCATCAACCAGTATGTGATCACGGTGGGCCAGTTCGGAGGGGTCCTCCTCGTGCTCGGCGGAGTGGTCACCCTCGCCATCGCGGCGGGTCTCTGGCACCAGGAGAGCTGGGCGCTCTGGACCTGCATCGTCGGGGTCGCCATCGTGGAGGCGATCCTCTTCTTCCTCCTAGTACCGTTCAGCTACCTCTTCATCGGGTTCTTGGTCCTGTACGTCTACCTGTTGGCCGTCCGGCACCACTTCCGCTGATGCGGCTCACGCTCGCCGAGGTGCGCCCGCACCGAGGCCGTCGGCCGGAGAATCTCGCGCTGGCCCGCGCGTGTGTCGAGCGGGCCGAAGGTGCGGACCTCGTGGCCTTTCCGGAGCTCTTCCTCAGCGGATACTCGGTCGGGGA
Source organism: Thermoplasmata archaeon (assembly GCA_021790425.1). GTDB lineage: Archaea > Thermoplasmatota > Thermoplasmata > Lutacidiplasmatales > UBA184 > JAJYEA01. The sequence continues at coordinate 73,250 of JAJYEA010000001.1, forward strand.
CCGCCTGCACCGCCTCGCGATCTCCCTGGAGGACCCGATGGTCCGTGCGCTACAGGAGCTGGCGCACGACCGCAAGACGTGGCTCCTGCTGGGGACCCCGTTCACGGACCCCTCGCATGCGGGAGAGGTCCAGAACGTCGCGCTCCTGGTAGGGCCCGAGGGGAGCACCCATGTGCAGGGGAAGCGCTACCTTCCGACCTTCGGCCCCTTCGAGGAGGGCCGGATCTTCACCCCCGCACCGGACCGTAAGGTCGCCGACACGCCGCTCGGGAAGATCGGGCTCGAGATCTGCTACGAGGTCTTCTTTCCCGAGGTCTCGCGCGCGCTGGCCCTGGGAGGGGCCGATCTCCTGCTGGCCATCTCGGCCTCTCCGATCACGTCCCGGAGCCTCTTCGAGAAGCTCCTCCCGGCCCGAGCAATCGAGAACGCGGCCCCGGTCGCGTATGTGAACCGGGTGGGCGTGGAGGACGCGCTGGTCTTCGGCGGAGGCTCGGGGGCCTGGGACCCCCGCGGCGATCCGCTCGTGCCGCGGGTGACGGACCTCGGCCCCGACGGCCGTCTCCTCGAGTTCGAGCTTCCCCTGTCGGAGTACCGGCACTATCGGCCGATGCGGCCGGTGCTCCGCGACATCACCGCCCTACCGTGAGAAGAGCTTCCCCATCGCGTAGGGGAGGAGACCGCCGGTCCGATAGTAGTCGACCTCCACCTCCGAGTCGAGGCGCAGGAGGGCTTCGAACGTCACCTCGTGAGGGGTGCCATCGGCCCCCGGGCCCGAGGCGTGGACGGTGACCTTGGTGTGGGGGGCCATCGGGCCGTTGGCGAGCGAGAGCGAGTAGGTCTCCTTCCCGGTAAGCCCGAGGGACTTCCAGCTCTCTCCCTTCCGGAACTCCAGCGGGAGGACGCCCATCCCCGCCAGGTTGCTCCGGTGGATCCGCTCGTAGCTCTGGGCGATCACCGCCCGGACCCCGAGGAGGAGGGGGCCCTTGGCGGCCCAATCCCGGGAGCTCCCCTGGCCGTAGCGCTGCCCGGCGAGGACGATGAGGGGACGGCCCTCCTTCCGATAGAGCTCGGAGGCGTCGAAGATCGCCATCTCCTGGCCCTCCGGCATCTTCGTGGTGCGGCCACCGCCGCCCTGGGGGGCGAGATAGTTCTTGAGCCGTGTGTTGGCGAACGTCCCCCGCGCCATCACCTCGTGATTCCCGCGCCGGCTCCCGTAGGTGTTGAAATCCGCCTCCGAGACGCCGTGGGCGATCAGGTACTTCCCCGCCGGGGTCGTCGGGGGGATCTCGCCCGCGGGGGAGATATGGTCCGTCGAGACGTTGTCGCCCAGCAGGGCCAGCACGCGGGCGTCCTGCAGGAGGGTTCCTCCCGGTGGGCGCACCGCCCGGTTCTCGAAGTACGGGGCCTCCCGGAGATAGGTCGAGGTGGGCTCCCAGTCGTAGAGCAGGCCCTTGCCGACCCGCAGGGCGTCCCAGTGGGATCCCCCGTCGAGGATCTTCGAGTAGCTCTGTCGGAAGCCCGCGACGTCCAGGGAGTGTTCCATCGCCGCCCGCACCTCGTCCGAGGTGGGCCAGATGTCCTTCAGCATCACGGGATGCCCCGAAGGGGTCTTGCCGAGCGGTTCCGTCGCGAGGTCGATGTCGATCCTTCCTGCGAGGGCGCTGGCCACCACGAGCAGGGGCGAGGCAAGGTAGTTCGCACGCACCTGGTTGTGCACCCGGGCCTCGAAGTTGCGATTCCCGCTGAGCACCGCGACCAGGAAGGTGTCCGAATCTGCCACGGCCTTCTCGCAGATCGGGTTCAGCGGCCCGCTGTTCCCGATGCAGGTAGTGCACCCGTAGCCCACGATCGCGAACCCGAGCTGCTCGAGGGGCTTCACGAGCCCGCTCCGCTCGAGGTACGACGCGACCACGCGCGAGCCGGGTGCCAGGGACGTCTTCACGTGGGAAGGGACCCGGAGCCCCTTCTCTACCGCGTGCTTCGCCAGGAGGCCCGCCCCGATCATCACGGCGGGGTTGGAGGTGTTCGTGCAACTGGTGATCGCGGCGATCGCGATCGACCCATCCGGCAGAGACGCGGTGCCCGCAGGGGCCGGATGCTCCTTCCGGTACCCGGCCAGCGCCTCCCGGAAGGAGGCCGGGACCTCGGAGAGCGTCCGCGCTTCGTCGGGGTTCTTGGGTCCGGCCATCGTGGGTACGACGCTCCCGATATCGAACACGAGCTCCAGGGCGACCTCGGGGGAGGGGGACCGCTCGTCCTGCCAGAGGCCCAGGGCATGGGCGTAGGCCTCGACGAGCTTCACCGTCTCCTCGGGGCGGCCGGAGGCCCGCAGGTAGGACAGGGTCGCGGCGTCGATGGGGAAGAGGGCGGCCGTCGCCCCGTACTCGGGACACATGTTCGAAAGGGTGGCGCGTTCCTGCACGGACAGGGCCCGAACCCCCGGGCCGTAGAACTCGACGAACTTGCCGACGACCCCCGTCTTCCGCAGGAGCTGCGTGATCCGGAGCACGACGTCCGTCGCGGTGACGCCCTCGTGAAGCACCCCGTCGAGCCGCACGCCGACCACTTCCGGGTAGGGGAGCACGTAGGGCTCTCCGAGCATCACCGCCTCGGCTTCGATCCCGCCGACACCCCAGCCGAGGACCCCGAGACCGTTAATCATCGTGGTGTGCGAATCCGTCCCGAGGACGGTGTCCGGGAAGGCCTCGTGCGGGACGCTGGTCCCTCCACCCGCGGCCTCCCGGGTCGCCACCACGGAGGCGAGGTATTCCATGTTCACCTGGTGGCAGATACCGTTCCCCGGCGGCACCACCCGCAACCGGGGGAAGGCGCCCTGAGCCCAGCGGAGGAACGCGTAGCGCTCCCCGTTCCGCTCGTACTCCTTCTGCAGGTTCGATGCGAGGGACTGGGGGGAACCGTAGCTGTCGACCTGGATCGAATGGTCGATGACCAGGTCGATCGGGATCCAGGAATCCACCTTGGTGGGGTCGTTCCCGTCCTTCTTCGCGGCGGCGCGCATGGAGGCCAGGTCCACCACGACGGGGACGCCGGTGAAGTCCTGCAGCAGGATCCGGGCCGGGTAGAAGGGAAGGTCCGCCCCCTCCTTTCGCGGCTTGCCATTCGCAAGGTCCTGCACGAGGGAGAGGTCGACGTGGCTCCGCGCCGCGTTCCGGACAAGGTTCTCGAGGAGGATCCGCTCCACCTTCGGACGACGGGACAGCCGGGCAGGGTCCACTCCCTCGATCTTGGAGGGGTTGTGGACGATGTACGTGCGGTCCCCGACCGTAAGCGACTCCCTCGATGACGACAACCCGGACGCCTTCATGGGGCGGCCGAGAAGGGAAGAGAATTTAGTGCTGCCGCTCCGTCCGCCGGCTCGGCCGCGGCGGCCGCTCCCCCCTTCCGGGCGGGTGATCGCGCGAGGTTACTGGGTACGTGCTCCGGTCGGCGGGGAGGATGGGGCGTTGCCCGGGGGGGCCTGCTCGGGTCGCTTCGGCTTCCGCGTGAGGACCACTACCGCCACCACGGTGCCCACGATCACGGCCCCGATCAGCGCCCACCAGACCCAGTCCGGCGTTCCGCTCCCGCTCGTCGCACTCCCGCTGGCGGCGACCACCGTCACCACCGTCGTCGTGCTCGCCGAGTGCGAGGCCGTGTCCGTCACCGTCACCGTTACCGTGTAGTTCCCCGTCTGCGTCGGCGTGCACGTCAGCGCGTCCGTGTCCTGGCTCGCGCATCCCGTCGGGAGCCCCGTGTAGGCATACGTCAGCGCCCCCGACCCGCCCGACGCCGTCACGTAGAGCGTCGTCTGCGCGTTCACCGTCACCGGGCTCGGGGAGGCGTAGAAGCTCTGGATCGTCGGGCTCCCGGGCGCCGCCAGGACCGTCAGGATCGCCTGGCCCTGTCCGGAGTACCCGTTCGCGTCCGTCACCGTCACGGTCACCGTGAAGGCGCCCGTCACCGTGCTCACGCACTTGAGCGAGGCCACGTTCGCCGAGAGGCACCCGCTCGGGAGCTGCGCGTAGGCATACATGTAGGGGGACGTCCCGCTCGAGACCGTCACGTTGAGGTAGCTCGTCCCTCCCAGCGAGACCGTCGCGGGAGAGGCCGTGAACGAGCTCACCACCGGCACCGTGTAGACCGTGAAGGTGGTCTGCGCCGTGGTCGAGCGCGGCGTGCTCGCCGAGTCGTGCACCGTCACCGTCACGGAGTAGGTCGTGGTGGTGGTGACCGTGGTGGAGCAGACCAGCTGGGTCGCGTTCACGCTCGGGCAGGTTCCCGGCTGACCGGTGTAGGCGTAGGTCAGCGGCCCCGCTCCGCCCGACGTTCCCACCGACAGGGTGGTGGTGCCCCCCGAGACGAGCGTGGCCGGGCTCGCCTGGAAGGAGGTGATGGCGGGGGCCGGCGGCAACCCCGCGACGCTCACCGTGAAGGCGGCCGTCTGGGTGACCGAGTGGGGGGTGGAGGCGGAGTCCGAGACCGTCACGGTCACGGAGTAGGTCGTGGTGGTGGTGACCGTGGTGGAGCAGACCAGCTGGGTCGCGTTCACGCTCGGGCAGGTTCCCGGCTGACCGGTGTAGGCGTAGGTCAGAGGTCCGACCCCTCCCGAGGCGGAGACGTTGAGGAAGGTGGTGCCGCCCGAGGGGATGGTGGCCGGCGAGGCCGTGAAGGCGCTGATCGTCGGTCCCGTTCCCACCGGGGCGTTCACTGTGAAGGTGGTCGTCTTCGTCGCCGTGTGGGGAGTGGACGCGGAGTCCGAGACCGTCACGGTCACCGTGTAGGTCGTGGTGGAGGTGACCGTGGTGGAGCAGACGAGCTGGGTCGCGTTCACGCTCGGGCAGGTTCCCGGCTGACCGGTGTAGGCGTAGGTCAGAGGTCCGACCCCTCCCGTGGCGGAGACGTTGAGGTAGGTGGTGCCGCCCGAGGGGATGGTGCCGGGCGAGGCGGTGAACGTCGAGATGACCGGCCCCGTGCCCGGGACGTTCACGGTGAAGGAGGCCGTCTTCGTGGCCGTGTGGGGCGTGGAGGCCGAGTCCGAGACCGTCACCGTCACGGTGTAGGCCGTGGTGGCCGTGGCCGTGGTGGAACAGACCAGCTGGGTCGCGTTAGCGCTCGGGCAGGATGCCGGCTGACCGGTGTAGGCGTAGGACAGGGGTCCGACCCCTCCGGTGGCCGTGACGTTGAGGTAGGTGGTGCCGCCCGAGGGGATGATGACCGGCGAGGCCGTGAAGGCGCTGATCGTCGGTCCCGTTCCCACCGGGGCGTTCACCGTGAAGGTGGCCGTCTTCGTCGCCGTGTGGGGAGTAGACGCGGAGTCGGAGACCGTCACGGTCACGGTGTAGGTCGTGGTGGAGGTGACCGTGGTGGAACAGACCAGCTGAGTGGCGTTCACGCTCGGGCAGGTTCCCGGCTGACCGGTGTAGGCGTAGGTCAGAGGTCCGACCCCTCCGGTGGCCGTGACGTTGAGGTAGGTGGTGCCGCCCGAGGGGATGGTGGCCGGCGAGGCGGTAAAGGCGCTGATCGTCGGGCCGCTCACCGCCGTGCCGGTCACGTGGACGGTCACCGAGTTGGAGGTGGCGGTTGAGCTGCCTCCGGTGACGGTGACGGTGGCCTGGTAGATGCCCGGCGTGGTGTAGGCGTGGGTGGTGTAGTAGGTGGAGGTGGTGGCGGTCCCTCCGTCTCCGAAGGTCCACGCGTAGGAATAGCCGGTCAGGGAGGCGGGTCCTCCCGCCACGTCAGCGCTGAAGCCCACTCCGAGGGAGGCGGGGCCGAAGGTCACGTTCGCGCTGAGGATCGCGGTGAGCGTGGCGGTCGGGCTGGGATTGGCGTTCTGTGCCGCCACGAGCTGGGCAAGCTGAGAGACGTTGAAGCTCCCCAGTCCCGTGACCGCGTCCCACCCGGGGGTGGTGGTGTAGCCGGAACCCGAGACCTTGTTGTTGCCCACGACGATGTCGTGGAACCCGATGTGGTAGTTGGAGGTCTTGGCGATCGCGTAGAGGTCGTAGTCCGCCATCCCGTTGGCCTTGGTCGCGGTGCCGTTGTACTGGTACATGATGTCCAGCATGGCGGCGGAGGCGGGAGTTGCCAGGGACGTGCCCGCGCTCAGGGAGAACTTCGTGCTGAAGCTGCTGTCGTAGAGGACCACCCAGGTTCCGCCGATCGCGGCGATGTCGGGGATCCCCCGGTGCGTGTTGCTGAATCCGGTCATCCCGGTCTGGTAGGCCGGCGCGGCGATCGTCTTCGAGTAGCCGCCCCCGGACCCCGCGTCGTTCGCCCCCGTCGACGTGCAGGTGGGGTCGTTCGTGCCGTTCCAGGCGAACTCCGCACGGAAGCCTCCGCTCGGCAGGGGGTAGACCTGGGTTCCGCCCACTCCGACGCCGTAGGGGCTGTCCGCCGGCGGGTCCGAGCCGGTGGAAAGGTCAAGGGAACCGCAGTCGCCGCTCGCCGAGAGGTAGCTCTGGCCCTGGGCGGCCGCCGTCGTCCAGTAGCTCGTCGTGTACGAGGCACCCCAGCTGTTGGAGGTGATGTACACGCCGTTCGAGAGGGTGTTCCAAGTCCCGTCTCCCTCGTCGATCGCGCTGTTCGACAGGTCGACCTCGAGGGTGGCGTTGGGAGCCATCGAATGGGCCCACTCGATGTCGAGCATCGTCTCGCCCGCCCATCCCGACGAGCCGGAAGTGCACTTCGCAGCCGTGTTCCCACTGCCGATCAGCTGGAGGGTGCTGGTAGTGAACTGCGGCAGTCCCATCCAGAGGGAGAAGCGGTTCGCGTCCGCAAGGTAGCTCGTGTAGCTCGGGTCGCACATCTCGTCGAGGCCGATCTTGGTCCCCGCGCCCGTGTGGCCCATGGCGTAGAGGGGAAGGATGTCGTAGAAGGTCTGGAGCGTCCGAGGCGAGATCCCGGGGAAGACCCCGACCGTGTAGGTGACGGAGTTCCCGCCGGAGTCGTTCACGAAGACGGTGATGTTCCAGCAGGCGGCGCTGTTGCAGTAGTCTGCCTGGGCCGGGTTGTAGTACATGTGGAGGGCCTTCAACTGGGCGGCGCTGGTCGTGAAGTGGTTGATCGTTCCGTCACCCCAGTGCCAGCTGACGGAGTAGGGGGCGGTCCCGCCCGTGATGTTGAGCTGGTAGGAGCCGTTGTAGTTGGTGGGCGGGTTCACAAAGGTCCCGGTCCCGGCATAGATGAAGAACGGACCGTTCATGCTCATGTTGAGCGTGATCGTGGCCGCGGGGTTGGCCGCCACGGGGGACCCCGCCAGGGGGCTCCACTGCAGGAGGTTCTGAGGGACCGGGGGGTTCACGGTCTGGAACCCTCCGTCGATCTTGACGAGGGAGGCGAGCGAACTGGGAAGCTGGAGGGGGGTGGCGGGGTAGTACCCGACGTGACCCGGCGCGCGGGCGGTCACGTAGGTGGTGCCGAAGGCGGCGTCCATGGCGGACGCGGGCCCTTGCACGTTCCACATGAGCGGGCCGACCGGGCTGACCTGCACACCCTGGCTGGTCAGGTAGCTCTCTAGGGAGGCCTGGGCCTGGGGAGACGGGCCGAAGAGTTCGTTGAACTGGTTTCCGGTGAGGAACTGATGATACAGGGGGGAAGACGGATCGTACAGGTCCTGGATGAGTTGGGCTTGTCCCTGGGGGTCATGGGTCTGGAACGTCAGCGACCCCACGACCATGTGGTCCGGGGCGAGGGGCGATCCGAGTGCGAGGTCCGCCGGCCGCACCATGGGCCCTGCCAACGGGACCAGGCTTCCCACAGACGGCGCCGGTGCGGATGCGACGGTGGCCCCCGCGGCCACGGCCCCTGGAGAGAAGGCCATGAGCATCGCGATGCCGAAGATCAACACTAGGTTCCACTTCACCATGCCAGACGCCGACATGCGCTGGGCCAACCTCGCAATGTCCTTAAATCCTTGCATGCCCGGGGGAGCGCCCGGCTCGCCCAGGCGACCTCTGAGAATCGAAGGCCCCGCCGTGGCCACACGGGATCGGTCGGGGCAGCGTGCGGGAAGGCTCCCTCAAAGAAAGGGACCTTGCTGGAAAAGGAAAAGCGGACACTTGCCGAGGCCGGAGCCTACGGGTGCCTCTTTCCCGGAGCCTGGCTCCGGACCAAGCGGGCCATGACCTCTTCCCCCGCGCGGCCGGCCCGCACCTAGGGCGCGTGCTCGAACGAGATGCCGTGGCGCAGGGTCCCGACCGGGTCGACCTCGATCTCCACGACGTCCCCGTCCCGCAGGTAGCGCTCTCCTTGGTGGGCGGCCACCCCGGAGGGGGTGCCGGTGGTGACCACGTCCCCCGGTCCGAGGGTGTTGACCTCGCTGAGGTAGGAGAGGATCTCCTCGCACGAGAAGATCATGTCGTCCGTCGAGCCGTCCTGCCGCAGACCGCCGTTCACGCGGGTCCGGATCGTGGCACGAAACTCGGGCAGGAACTCGCGGGGCAGGATCCAGGGGCCGATAGGGAGAGACCCGTCGAAGGCCTTGCCCATGACCCAGTTCTTGCCGTAGCGGGGGGACTCCCGGAACTGGTAGTCGCGCAGGCTGAGGTCGTTGGTCACCGTGTAGCCGAAGATCGCCTCCCCGGCTTCCGCCCGGGACCAGTGCTTCCCGCGCTTCCCGAGCACGATCCCGATCTCGCCCTCATAATCGACCTTCTGGGCCTGCCGGGGGAGGACCACACGGGTGTCCTGGGGTACCGCGGACGAGGCGAACTTGAGGAAGAAGTAGGGCTCCGAACGCTCCTGCATCCCCGACTCGGCCGAGTGGGAACGGAAGTTCACCGCGGGGCAGAAGATGCGGCGGACCGGGAGGGGGGTCAGGTAACTGGCGGGCGCGGGCACTTCCTCAAGCTCGACCGTGTCCCGGGCCTCCCAGAGCAAGGCCATCGTCTCCGGGTCGTCGACGGGAAACGTACCGGCATGCCGGGGGGCGAAGTAGCGCGTCCCGGTGGAGAGGAGCCAGACAGGAGGGCGGCCGTGCGGCGCGCCGCGGAGGAGATAACGGAGGTCGGCCCGGGGCACGGAGGATGCGCTCACAGGGGCCCCGGACCCGACCCGTCGGCGTCCCTCTTCGCCCGGAGGAACTGGTGCGCGTCCCGTTCGAACCACGGCAGGGAGTTGGAACCGGAGACCACACCGGTCGTGTCGGTTGCCGCATCAGGGTCGGGCCCCATCGTAACCGGAGCTCGCGACCGAACTGGCGAACGACTCCCGCCCATCGGCGGGCGCAGGGCCGGAGACTATTTGGGGGAGACGCGAAGGGCGCATGGGCGCTGCATCCCACCGCACAGGTGCGAGCCCCCGCGCTCCTTTAAATGCGCTCACCCTATCAGCGCCTTCGGAACTACGGCCATGCAGGGAGCGGGGGGAACGAGCGGACAAGGAGATCCCGAGCGAGAACTCTACCAACGCGTCCTGCTGTTCACCGGAAAGAACTCCCGGAACGGCCAGAAACCGGTGGGTCGCGAAGACTACTTGCGGAACATGCGCAAGGTCTTCGGCATCGGCAATTTCCAACGCATCGTGGAAACCCTCGGCGCCCTGGACCGCGATGGGCTCCTCAACCTCGAGTTCCTGGGACCGGATGACTTCCGGGTCGTCGTCACCCCCACCGGGATCGAGTTGATCCGACGGCTCGACCGCGGCGAACCTGCCACGATCCCGGCCGCAGGCTCCCCCTTGCCAGTCCCACCCCCGCCCCCCCCAGAGCCTGCCGCCGCCGAGCCCGAGGTCACGGAGCCGGTGGCAGAGGCGGAACCGAGCCCTGAAGAGACCGTCGAGACCGAGGCGCCCGAGGCGGCGCCGGAAGCCGGGGCCGAGGACACCGAAGAGGAGACGCCCTCAACGGAAGAGGAAGTGGCATCCGGAGAGGAGCAGCCTGCAGCGGAACCCGAGATAGAGCCGGACGGGGTCGCGGAAGCGGCACCGGAAGAGGCCCCCGAGAACGGGGAAGAGGTCCCGGCCGAAGCCGAGGGAGAGAACCCGGAACTGGTATCCGAAGAGGAGGTTCCGGAGGCGGCTCCCGAGGACGGAGAGGAGGCACCCTCCGACGAAGGGGAGAGTTCCGCAGAACCCCCCATCACGGACATGATCACCTCGATGCAGGCCACGATGACCCGCGTTCGCGAGAGCCATGCACCCCTTCCCCCCCAGTCCGCACCCCGTGCCGACCGACCGTCGCCCCTGGCCGGGCGGCCGGGGACCGGGATGGCCCCCGAGGAGATCCGGGAGGCACGGGAGAACCTCGACCGACGCGAGAAGGTGCTCCGCGAACGCTCGCGGGGGCTCGCGCAACGCGAGCTCGAACTCAACCAGCGCGAGGAGTCCTTCGACGAGACACGGAAGCTCCTGGAAACCGAGCTCAACCGCGCCAAGTCCGAGTACGACCGCGTCCTCGCCGAGACACGCGGGCGGCTCTCCAAGCTCGAGGAGCGGGACCGGCGCATCACCGAGCGCGAGAAGACGCTTAGCACCCGTCTGGCCTCCCTGGAGCAGCGGGAGACCACGCTGGTCCAGCACGCCCAATCCTTGGTCGAACAGGAAGAGTCCCTCGAGGAACTCGAGTCCCGCCGGGCCGAGACCCGGGAGAACCTGAAGCAGACGCGGGCCGACCTCGACGCGCACGTCCGCCGTCACCAGACCCCTCCCTCCGCGTAGGCGCAGCACCATGACCACCACCTCCCGCGACGTCTCGGTCACGCTCGAGGGGGAGGTATACGTGGGGGAACAGAGCGCTCCCCTGCGCCTGCGGGTCTCCCAGACCCTGGTCCCCGAGGAGGGGAAGGCGGTCAGCGACGAGGAGGTGACCCGCGCGGCCGCGGCGCTCAAGCGGACGCTCCTCGTCACGCTCAAGACCCTCGGGTCCGAGGAGTCCGAGCTGCGTCCATCGGTGACGTACTCGGGACCGACCCGGAGCATCGAGGTCCTCCGCGAGATCTACACGCCCCGTTCCCCCGATCACGTCGATGCGCTGCTCTGGGAGGGGGAGATCAGCCGGGAGGAGCACGGCCTCCTCCTGGGGACCTTGCGCACGCGGGGCGAGACCGTCGCTCCCGCGCCGGCGCACCTTCCGCGGCCGGTGCCGGTGCTGATCGAGGAGCTCAAGCTCCAGGACATGCGCGACGTCAACCGGGCCCGCGGGAAGCGGGTGATCAGCTACGACGAGTGGCTGGCGCTCAAACAGCACTTCGCCCGGGTCGGTGCGCCCTCGGCGTGAGCCGGGGTCCCGCGGACGTCAGAGCACCTTGAGGTTCCGCTTCTGGGCATCGCTGATGCCCTGCTCGATCCCGTCCACGATGGAGACGATCGCGTCCCCGTGGTACTCCCAGATCCGCCCGCCGTCCGCCAGCTCGGAGAGCTTCGGTTCGACGGGGAGACGGCCGAGGAAGGGGATGTTGTGCGCCTTCGTCATCGACTCGGCGTGGCTCTTGCCGTAGGGTTCGAAGGACTCCCCGCAGTGCGGGCACGTGACGGTGGCCATGTTCTCGATGAGCCCGGCGAGGGGGACGTGGAGCTCCTCGGCCATGTTGATGGCCTTCTTCACGATCAGGGCGGAGAGCTCCTGGGGGGTGGAAACGAAGACCATCCCGTCCGTCGGGATCGTCTGGAAGACCGTGAGGGGGACGTCGGAGGTGCCCGGCGGCATGTCGAGGAAAAGGTAGTCCAGCGGGCCCCAGTTGACCGACCCGAAGAACTGGGTGATGAGGCGGGTCACGAGCGGCCCGCGCCAGATGACCGGCCGGTCCTCGTCCTCCAGCAGGAACTGGCTCGAGACGACCCGGATCCCTCCCGGCGTGAGCATCGGCTCGATCCCCTCCCCGCGGTCCTTGAGCGGCCCGGAGAGACCGAAGAGCTTGGGGATGGAGGCGCCGGTGACGTCGGCGTCAAGGATCCCCACGAGCCGCCCCCGACGGGCCATCTCGCTCGCGACGAGGGCCGTGACGGTGGACTTGCCCACGCCCCCCTTGCCGCTCCCGATGGCGATGATCTGCTTGAGATTCCCTTTGGGTAGTCGCTGAAGAGCTCCTCCTGCCATGCGCTCGCCTCGGACTTCCCACCAAGCGAGCCTATTTAACGCGAAGCCGCTCCCGCCGTCCATGCCCGCGCGGGCGGCCGGAACGCTCGACACGCTCTTTGCGCCGACCTCCGTCGCGGTGATCGGGGCCTCCCGTCGCGAGGGGTCCGTCGGCCACACCCTCTTCCGCAACATCCTTTCGGCCGAGTACTCCGGGGTGGTCTATCCGGTGAACCGCCACTGGGAGAGCGTCGGCGGAGTGCGCTGCTACCCGTCGGTCGCGGAGCTGCCCCAGCCCCCCGAGCTCGCGGTGGTCATCGTCCCGGCGCCGGATGTGGCGTCGACGCTCCTGCAGCTCGCCCAGCGCGGGACCCGCAACGCCGTCATCGTCAGCTCCGGGTTCAAGGAGATCGGAGGGGACGGAATCCGGCGGGAGGAGGAGATCGTCCGCATCGCCACCCGGTACGGGATGCGGCTCGTCGGCCCGAACTGCTTCGGGGTGATCAACACCGCCCCGGGGGTACGGCTGAACGCCACGTTCTCGGACGTCCTCCCGCCGACGGGCTCGATCGCCTTCATCTCGCAGAGCGGGGCCCTCGGGCACGGCATCCTCCGCCACGCCCACGCCATGGGGATCGGGTTCACCAAGTTCGTCTCGGTGGGCAACCGTGCCGGGATCGACGAGACCGACCTGCTCCAGACCCTGGGGGAGGACGATTCCACCCGGGTCATCCTCCTCTACCTCGAGTCGCTGGCCAACGGCCGCCGGTTCCTGGAGGTCGCGCGCGAGGCGACGGCCCGGAAGCCCGTCCTGCTGATCAAGTCCGGGCGCACCGCGCTCGGGGAGCAGGCGGTGCGGAGCCACACCGGCAACCTCGCGCACGCGCACTCCGACCGGCTCTTCGACGCGGTCTTCGACGAGGCGGGAGTCCTCCGGGCCGGGAGCATCAGCGAGCTCTTCCAGATGGCGCGCATCTTCTCCGCGTCCCCGCTGCCCCGGGGAGGGCGCCTCGCCATCCTCACGAACTCCGGGGGACCGGGTATCCTGGCGGCCGATGCGGCGGCCCGCGCGGCCCTCACGCTGCCGGAGCTCCCCGAGCGCACCCGACGCCGCCTGGCCCCCCAGCTCCCCCCCCATTCCTCGGTGCGGAACCCTCTCGACATCACGGCCGATGCCAAGTCGGCCTCCTACGCGGCCGCGCTCAAGGGGTTGCTCGGCGAGGACTCGATCGACAGCATCCTCCTGATCGCCACCCCGACCGGGGAGACCACGGGACGCGCCGTGGCCGAGACCGTCGTGAAGACGGCCGAGCGGCAGACGAAGCCCCTCGTGACCTGCCTCTTCGGGATCGGGGACCTTTCCGAGGAGGTCAGCTACCTCGAGGCGCACGGCATCCCGAACTTCACCTTCCCCGAGGAGGCCGCGAGCGCGCTCGCCCACCTCGCCGCGTACGCCGAGATCCGGGCCCGGACCCCCGAGACTCCCACGCGCTTCCCCGTCCGCCGGTACCGGATCCGGGCCCCCACCGCCCGCGGGGGCCCGGGTGCACGGCCCGCGATGCCGGATGCGGAGGTCCGCCGACTGCTCGAGTCCTACGGGTTCGCCCTGCCCCCCTCCCGCACGATCCGGACGGAGGCCGAGGCGCTCGAGGCTGCCCAGGAGATCGGGTACCCCGTGGTCCTCAAGGCGGTCTCCCCGGACATCCTCCACAAGACGGACGTCGGGGCCGTGGCCCTCCACCTCGCGAACTGGAGCGACCTCGTGACCGCCCTGGGGGCGATGCGCGAACGTCTCCGCCGGGGGGCTCCCCGGGCCCGGATCGAGGGATTCCGGATCGAGAAGGAGATCCGGGGGGGGACCGAGGTCATCCTCGGGATCAAGCGCGACCCGGACTTCGGCCCGGTGCTCCTCTTCGGCCTCGGGGGGGTCTTCGTCGAAGCCCTCGAGGACGTGAACTTCCGCCCTGCCCCCGTGACCCGGGCGTCCGTGAAGCGGCTCCTCGCCTCGGTGCGGGGGACGCGGCTGCTCGAGGGGATGCGCGGGGAGCCGCCCCGGGACCTCCCGGCCCTCGAGGAGGCGATCGCACGGCTCTCCCAGCTCGCGGTCGAGCAGGAGAGGATCGCGGAACTCGACATCAATCCGCTCCTCGTCCTGCCACGTGGCCAAGGGGTGTTCGCCGTCGACTGCCGGGTCATCACGACGTAGAGAGGGGGCGTTCCTCGCCGGAGGGAACCCCGAGGACTACGAATGGCTTATACGGACATCCAGTCTGGTTGCGGAGGGTGAGGGGTCGCATGCAAGATTTTTCTATTCGGGTGGGGGGAGCCGCCGGAGAGGGTATTGCCACACTGGGCGAGGGTTTTTGCCGGCTCTTTACGCGCAACGGCTACCACGCCTACGGTCACACCGCCTACCAGTCCGTCATCCGTGGCGGGCACGTCTGGTTCCACGCCCGCGGTAGCCCGGACCGGATCTGGTCCCTGGGGGACGGGACGGACGTGCTCTACGCCTTGGACCGCCAGACGGTCGACCTCCATGCCCACTCGCTCCGCGGAGGAGGCATCGTCATCTTCGACCCCGAGAAGTTCACCTTCCCCCCCGAGACGGTCCCGGCCGGGGCGAAGATCCTGCCGATCCCGACACTCGAGATCGCCCGGAAGTTCGCGAGCGATCCGATCCTTCAGGGCTCGGTGGGGATGGGGGCCGCGACGTACTTCTCCGGGTTGCCGCTGGAGACGCTGGACGCCATCCTGACGGAGAATTTTGAGCGCAAGGGCGCGCAGGTCCTCCAACAGAACCTCCAGGCGGCCCACGCGGGATACGAGTTCGCGAAGGGAAAGTCCACCCCCCATCCCGCGGCGCTGGCCCCCCACCACGGGGAATCGAAGATGCTCCTCACCGGGAACCAGGCGATCGCGCTCGGGGCGGCCGCCGCCGGGTGCAAGCTGCTCTCGCAGTACCCCATGACACCGGCGACCTCGATCATGCACTGGATGGCCGACCATTCGGTGTCGCTCGGGATCGTCGTGAAGCAGATGGAGGACGAGCTCGGCGCGATCAATGCCGCCATCGGCGCCTCCCATGCCGGCGTGCGGTCCATGACGGCGTCGAGCGGCGGTGGGTTCTCCCTCATGGTCGAAGCGCTCGGTATGGCTGCGATGACCGAGACCCCCTTGGTGGTCGCGATCGCCCAGCGCTCGGGCCCGTCCACCGGCCTTCCCACCAAGACCGAGCAGGGGGACCTCAACCTCATGCTGGGGGCGGGCCAAGGCGAGTTCCCGCGCATCATCCTGGCCCCGGGCGGCGTCGTGGAGGCATACCGGCAGACCATGGACGCGTTCCGGCTGTCGGAGGACTGGCAGGTCCCGGCCCTCGTGGCCTCCGACTTCACCCTCTCGGAGGACTTCCAGTCCGCCGACCGGAGCGACTTCGCGACCGACGTCGAACTCCCGTCCCTGTTCGCGGTCTCGCCCCCCTCCAACGGAAGCAGCTACAAGCGCTACGCGATCACCCCCACGGGGGTCTCTCCCCGGGCCATCCCCGGACAGAAGGGACTGGCCTTCACCGCCGGGAGTGATGAGCACGACGAGGGGGGACGCCTGGTCTCGGACGTCCTCGTCGGCACCCCCGCCGCCATCCAGGTACGCAAGCAGATGATGGAGAAGCGGATGCGCAAGCTCCACGGGATCGTGGCCGCCACTCCGCCCCCCCCGCTCGAGGGGTCGGCCCATGCGGACGTGACGATCATCGCCTGGGGCTCCACCGCCTGCCCTGTCCGGGACGCCCTGGGGCTCCTGGCCTCGGAAGGGATCTCGGCGAACCTTCTCTACGTCGCCCAGCCCTACCCGCTCCACGCGAAGGAGGTCGCGAAGACCATCCTCACCGCCCGGCAGGTCCTGCTGGTCGAGGCGAACTACTCCGGGGAGCTCGGCCACCTCATCCGGGCCGAGACCGGGCTCGACATCCCCCACAAGCTCCTGAAGTACGACGGGGAGCCCTTCACCCCCCACGAGATCGTGGAGAAGGTGAAGGAGATCGCGAGGGTGAGGTGAAACCATGTCGATCACGAACGAATCGCAGGTCAAGACGACGGGACAACTGCCGGTGATCACGGTCGGGAAGTCCGGGACGAAGCCGACGTGGTGCCCCGGGTGCGGGGACTACGGGGTCCTCGCCGGGGTCGAGCGCGCGGTGAAGATGCTCGACCTGCCCCCCCACGAGGTCCTGATCGTGAGCGGCATCGGGTGCTCCTCCAATCTCCCCCACTTCCTGAACTCCTACGGGTTCCACGCCATCCACGGGCGCGCGGTCGCGGTCGCCGAGGGGGCGAAGCTCGCCAACCATGGCCTCCACGTGATCGTCACGGGAGGGGACGGGGACGGCTACGGCATCGGGGTGGGGCACCTCATCCATGCCATGCGCCGGAACATCGACCTCACTTACGTGGTGATGAACAACGAGATCTACGGGCTCACCACGGGCCAGGCGTCCCCCACGAGCCTGATGGGGGCCAAGACCAAGAGCACCCCCCTCGGGGTCATCGAGCAGCCGATCAACCCCATCGCGCTCGCCCTCTCCTCAGGCGCGACCTACGTGGCCCGGGCCTTCTCGGGCGACGTGAAGCACATGGGGGACATGATCGCCGGCGGGATCCGGCACAAGGGGTTCTCGCTGATCGACGTGCTCTCCCCCTGCGTGACCTACAACCACCTCAACTCCTACGACTACTTCCGGCAGCGCGTCTACAAGCTCGAGAACTCGGGCCACGACCCATCCCAGCTCATGAAGGCCTACGAGAAGTCCTTCGAGTGGGAGCCCCGGGTCCCGACGGGACTCTTCTACCAGGTGTCGAAGCCGACCTACGAGGACCTAGAGCCGGCGCTCAAGGCGGGGCCGCTGGCCCACCAGCCGGTGACGGGTCTGAAGGGGAAACGCGATCTCCTCGAGGAGTTCGTCTAGCCTCGCGCACGTGCTCCACGAGCAGGAGCACCACCCCTCCGGCGAGCAGGAAGAAGACGAAGGTCGCGAGCGTATTCGCCGTGCCGGTGGCCCCGGCCGCGTCCACGCCGGCGGCGACCACGAGCAGGATGAGGGCGGCCGCCACCAGGTAGCGAGCGTCCAGCTTGGTCCACACCGAGAAGACCATGTAGGCGAGCAGGAGGACGATGAAGAGGTCGGTAGGATCGATCGCCATGCGGTGCGATGTCCCCAAATACCCGCCGACTTTAAAGGCGCGCGCTGGCGTAGCCAAGTCTGGTCAACGGCAACGGACTCAAGATCCGTTCTCGCAGGAGTTCCCAGGTTCAAATCCTGGCGCCAGCATATCCGACGAACCCGGGATTTCTCGCGACACGTTCAACCGTTCTGCGGGAGCCGGTCTCCGCCGGGGCGGGCGCAAATGGGTCCCTGAAGATTGATCGGGCCTTGGCCGATCCCGTCAGTGGTGCGGGGTGGCCCGGTTCGCTCCGTAGAGAACCATGAACAGCCCGAAGAAGAGCCCGGCCAGGTAGTAACTCAGTATCGCTCCCTGATGCCACTGCAAGAGGGTCAGGGTACAGGAGCAGGCACCCCCTGGGGCCACGGTGCAGGTGCAGGCGATCGTCTGAAGGTCGCGGCCTAGCAGTGCGAACTCCCCCGACAGGTAGGCCGAAACGATCGAGCCCAGGAACAAGGCGGTGTTCGACACCCTTGGCGACGTCGCCCACAGAGGCTCTCGGGACGCTATCGAGATGAGGATGACGAGGCACAGGGCAGCAAACAGCAGAACGATGAGATACACGGACCCCCCGAGCATCAATCCTGTCAACGAGAGGTAACCCCCACTGAAGAGACCCAAGATTATCAGCAGGACGAGGGGGACCGACAAGATCCACCCGACGAAAACCCAAGAAAGTAGCTTCATCTCTACCTGCGCGATAAACTAAGGACGGTGCGAAGGTCGCGGCAGCTAATACATCTTGTGGCTTCGCAACTCGAACCGTGGATACAACACCGTTCCTAGAGCGTCTTGTTAGACGCAAGGGAGCGGTCCCTGACCAGAAGGCATGTCTGCGGCATGGCCGGGGCAGCTAGACCGACAACGACAGAGGGCACCCCCATGAGTCGGACGGAACCGCTCGCGACCGGGTCGAAAGGGCAGTGCCCGGATTCTGCCGCTCCGGTAGTGAGATTAAGGACACCGGCCTCCGTGCGACCGATGGAAGGATCCTCCCCCCGCATTCGCAGGGACGGCGCCCGGAGGTTCGATGCGGTGCTCTTCGACCTCTACGGGACGCTGATCTCCTCCGGGGACAAGACGAGGAGGAGGGGCCACTTCCAAGCCATGGCCCGTGAACTCGGCGTGGACCCTGGTGGTTTCACCGAGGGGTTCTTCGACACCTTCGACCTGAGGGTGAGGGGCCAGCACGGGTCGCTCGAGGATTCGATCCGGAAGGTCGCCAACTCGCTGGGAGGTTCCCCCACGGAAGCCCAGGTCCTACGGGCCGTGGAGATACGCATGGAGTACTCGGCCCAGCTCATGGGCACATGCACCGCTAGCTTGCCCGCCCTCGACGCGCTTCGCTCGGCAGGACTGCGCCTCGCCGTGGTCAGCGACTGCTCGGACGAGACGCCCCGTCAGTGGGCAAACTTCCCCTTGGCCACGCGCTTCGAGGCGGCCATCTTCTCCTGCCGAGTGGGTCTCCGCAAACCGGACCCCCGGATCTACACCCTGGCCCTGGAGGCCCTCGGGCTTCCCGCCTCCCGATGCGCCTTCGTGGGCGACGGAGGCAGCCATGAGCTTACGGGAGCCCGAGAGGTGGGGCTCGGCGCCTTCCTCTACCGGTTCCCCGAGGATACCGCGGTGGAGGCATTCCGGGTGGACGGAGACACCCAGTGGTCGGGTTCGCAGCTCACCGACCTGAGCGAACTGCTTTCGTCCGGGTAAAGTCGTGCCCTCCCCTCGAGGACTGTGGGCGATTCGGGGGCGGACCACGCGCGGGGGTAACAGATACGACCCTGACGGTCCAACCTGTTGATTGATAGCTCACGGGTGCTTGTCGGACCAATGCCTCAATACCTCTCCCCTGCGTTCGCGCGCAGGCTCCTCAGGGACTGGGAAGCCATCCAGTCGAGACACAGCCAGGACCGCCTGGCCCGAATCGACCTGATGATCGATGTCCTCGATGCAACGATGCCAGCCCCTTTCACGGTCCTTGACCTCGGGTCAGGTCCTGGATCCATCACCCGACGGATCTTGGAACGCATTCCACGGGCACGGGTCATCGCCGTGGACGTGCATCCTTCCTTTGTTCTCATCGGCGGACGTGCCCTCGAGGACTACCAGGACCGGTGCCGTTGGGTGAGGACGAACTTCCGCAAGCGGGACTGGGATGGCGACCTTCCGAAGAGAGGAATCGATGGGGTCTTCAGTCACACCGCCCTTCATGGGTTGCGCCCGGACGAACTCGGGCACCTCTACCAAACCCTTGCGCGCCACCTGCGTCGAGGAGGGGTGTTCCTGAACGGGGATGGCGTTCCCTGGAGCGGTCGACAGAAGCCCCTGAAGGACCTGTCGGGCGCCGTTCGGGAGATTCGAACGAAACGAGGAGCCCGGGGTAGCCAGCAGGAATTCTCGGAGGGTTTCGCCAAATGGTGGGCTCGCGCGCGCACGGTCGATGAACTCCGTCGGTCGATCGAACAGTGGGATGCGGAGGCTCGGAAGGAGTACGGCAAACCCGTGCAGGAGAAGGCGGATCTCGAGACCCACCTGAAGTTGCTTCACCTGGCGGGGTTCCGAGAGGCGACGGTCGTGTGGCAGAACCTCGACGTACGGGTCGTTCTCGCGGTCAAGTAGCGCATTGCTGAATGCTGAGGGCCCCCTTCGAAAGGAGCGGGAAGGACATGGGTTCCGGTAGCGGACTGGCGCGGCCGGTCGCACTCCGCCAACAAGCCGCTATGGGTATGATGGATGGTGAGGCGATTATTCGCGCTCCGAGTAGGGTGGGTGCCCTTGGTCGCGTGCGGGTGGGGGAGTGCTCTCAGCCTTCCTCCTTCGCAGAATTCCGGCGGCAACAGCGACCACTATGAACGCTACAATCGCCCCCAGCAGGACGTAGCCGAGGTATCCCGGTAGTCCCAGAAAAGTAGGGGAGCCGGTGTTGGTCCCCGGGCTGGGGGAAACCTTCGTGAAACCGATGGATCGGGTAACGTTCGCTCCCTCGACCAAGACAGCCCCCGAGGACGTGCTTGCCGAGTATCCTGGGACGGACCCCACGCTAAAGGAATAGCCCGTAGTGTTGTTGAGCAGCTTCCCAAAGGCGATGGTCGGAGTGATCGAAGATCGGTTGGAACCATTGAGGGTCACGGACCAGGAAGTTCCAGCGAGGAGCCCCGATTCGGTGAAGGTGACAGTAAACGTAGGCGGAGTGGCAGCCGTCTTCGTAAAGGTGATGACTCGGAGCACATTGGCTCCATCAACCACCACGGACCCGGAGGGAGGGTTGGCGGAGTAACCGAACACCGCTCCGACCGAGAAGAGGTATCCCGCAGTGTTGTTGGTCATGTTGGGGAATGCAATGCCCGATTGGACGGTGGAACTGTTCGTGCCGTTGAAAGTCACGGACCAGGGCGTCCCGGATGGCAATCCTGACCCTTGGAAGGTCACCGTATAGCTCGACGTGGAGGATGTCCTGGTGAAGGAGATGGCTTCTGTCACATTCCCACCGTTTACGGTGATGTTTCCTGACGAGGGAGTGGTGACGAAACTGGCTATGCCTCCAGCAGTAAACGGGTAGGTTCCGTTCGATTCCGTGAAGGTGATGGTCGAGGTGTTCGAACTCCCCAGACGGCCACTCAGAGTCACGTTCCAATTAGTACCCCCTG
Source organism: Thermoplasmata archaeon (assembly GCA_021790425.1). Lineage (GTDB taxonomy): Archaea > Thermoplasmatota > Thermoplasmata > Lutacidiplasmatales > UBA184 > JAJYEA01. The sequence goes on from JAJYEA010000001.1 coordinate 94,123, forward strand.
TAAGACCCGTCTCAGTGAACGTAACACGGTACTTCGGAGCCGGGGCACCTGCCGCCACGATAGAAACCGTTCCCTGTCGCTCATTGCTGACGTAAACACAGCCGTTTGCGTCATCATATGCCGCCCCGACAGGGCCGGACCCAACGGGAAGCGCCGCTACTACGTGGTTGGTCACGTCCGAGATGACGCTCACATTGTTCGAGTCCCAGTTTGTGACAAACATCTCATCGGTGTTGCCACCATAGGCCACCCACTGAGGGTCAGAACCCACGGGGACCGTGGTGACCACCGTGTCAGTCACGTCCGAGATGACGCTCACGTCGTTCGAGCCAGCGTTCGCGACGAACACCTCGTCTTTCCCGCTGTCGATTGCCAAAGCATCTGGGCTAACACCAACGTTGACCCAGCCCACGATGGCGTTGCTGGTATCCGAAATTATGCTCACGTTATCCGAGTAGTAGTTTGCCACAAACACCTCTCCCCGTTGGGCGTCGTAGGCTACGCTCCAGGCGTCGAACATTCCGCCCGGAGAGATTGTAGCCACCACTTTGTTGCTCGAATCTGACACCACACTCACAAAGTTCTGTCCAGCGACGAAGATCTCGCCTTTTCCCTGGTCATAGGCCAAGCCGATGGGGTTTCCCACCCCGTGAATTGTGGCGATCACGGTGTTGTTGGTTTCCGAAATCACGCTAAGGGTCCCCGAAGCGTCGTTGGCGACAAAGACCTCGTGCTTGCCACTGTCGTAGATCAAGCCCCAGGGGTTTGGTTCGACGGGCACGGTGGCGATAGCGGTGTCGCTCGCGTCCGAGATTACACTGACGTTGTTCGAAACCGACTCCGTGAGAAAGACCTCGCCAATCCCACTGTCGTCATACGCGACCCCGAAGGGAGATACCCCCACGGTGATGGTGGCCACCACTGCGTTGCTCGCATCCGAGATCACACTTACGTTCTCTGAATTACTCTTCGTGACAAAAAGATCCCCCTTGGCACTGTCATACGCCACGCCGACGGGACTCATCCCCACGGCAACGTTGGCGACCAAAGTGTCGTTCGCGTCCGAGATCACACTTAGGGTGCCCGAGAGCCAGTTTGCTACGGCGACCTCACCCGTCCCGTTGTCGTAGGCCACTCCGTCGGGGCTGCTTCCCACGCGGATCGTAGCCACCACCGTATTGTTAGCATCCGAAATCACATCCGCGTTGGTTGAATACTCGTTTGCGACGAAAACCTCGCCCTTCCCGCCATCGTAGGCCAGACCCGCAGGTCCAGACCCCACGGCGATGGTCGCCCTCACCGTGTCGTTGTTCGCCGAGATCACACTCACATTGTCCGAGTTCGTGTTCGAAACAAAAACCTCACCCCTGGCGCTGTCATACGCAGCTCCATCAGGGTTTGTGCCCACATTGACAGTGGCGACCACCTTGTTGCTGCTGACGGAGATCACGCTCACGTTGTTCGAGTTGTAGTTTGCGACAAAGACCTCACCCATCGCGGCATCATACGCTAGCGCGAGTGGTCCTGACCCGACGGGGACGGTCGAGACCACGGAGTTGTTCCCATCGGAAACCACGCTCACCGTGTTCGAGGCTTGGTTTGCAACGAAGATCTCACCCACCCCGCTGTCATACGCCAACGCGTAGGGGTCTGAGCCTACGGTGACATTCGCGACCAACCGGTCGCTCACGTCTGAAATCACGCCTACGGAGTTCACATTGCCTGCGACAAAGAGTTCCCCCTTCCCGCTGTCATACACTACACCCCCAGGGTCCCAGCCATTTGCAGCGAGAAAGTTGCCGGGGACCAGTGTGTTGTTGGCGAGGACCAGCGTGTCCTTCACGTACGGAAGTACGGAGGTGTGGTGGGTCGGAGACAGTCGATGTTCTACGCCTTGCGATGGGGTAGCATCAATGCTTCTCGTGGGAGACATGGCCACGGCATCCCTGACTTGACCCAACGCCGTGAGGTGGGGGGGACGAACCTGGATAGCTATCGACGGCCCCGGCAGGATTGCCAGAACGACAATCGCCGTCACAATCAACAGATTGAACGGCCTGCGCGGTGACCGTGCCACATGGCAAGGGAACGGTGCGTGAGGAAAACCTTGTCGCCCCCCTAACGCGTCCCCTGGTCTCGATAGTATCTGGCACTCTTCTCTGGCGAAAGATTGACCCCGACTGTCGAGAGGGAAGCCGCGTTCCATGGGCACAACCCAGCCCCTGACTATACCGGAGGACAGTAACGTGGGTCCGTATGTTGTCTTGAGCGATGAGGGTTATTGACCAGGGTGCGTGGCGCCCGCTTCCTTTGGCGACCGCGGGAATCACGAGACTACCGGGTCCGTGCTCTACCCGGAACACTTCCTCCGCTTCTGGATGGCTATTCGGCCAAATCCGACTCTATCCCTGACGTCACAGTCTGGTCCACGGGTGCTCGCACGAAGTGTCAGGCGGCGCGCACGGCAATCCCGATCTCGGCAAAGTGGAAGGCCCACCGGCGAAAGCCACGGGAGTCATGGTAAGAGAGGGCTAGCCCCGAACGCAGCAGGGCGGAGCGCACCAGGTCCTTGTGGAACGCCTCCACGTAGAGGAGCCTCCCCCCGGGACGGAGCACCCGGAAGATCTCCCGCATCCCCCGCTCGATGGCCGCCGCATCCCCGAGGTGATGGAGCATCATGTGGGCGACCACGAGATCGAAGGAGGCGTCCGGATAGGGGAGGCGGGTGGCATCGGCGCGCTCCACCACGAACGCCGACGGGACCTGCGGGTAGGCCCGTGCCAGCGTGGCCCGGGCGAGCTCTACCTGCGCCGGGTCGTAGTCGGTCACGTGGACCTCCAACGGATGGTACGTTTCGTAGAGGAGCTTCGCGAAGGACCCATTCCCCGCCCCCAACTCCAGGACCCGGGCGCGCTCGGGCAGCGAGAACCGGACTTCCCCCCGCAACCGGGCGAGGAGCCGTTCGAACGGGCGGACTCCCCGCCGGTTCACGAACCACTTCTCGAACCGGGACATCTCCGTCATGGACCCCCCGGGGACGAGGGTCCTCGTCGCAAGCGCGCCCATCGTTCGACCAGCGCGTCGATCCGGACCGGATCGGCCCGATCCCGCACCGGGTCCGCGCGGGCGAGGTCCTCGAGATACTCCGTAAGGCCCTCGATCTCCGTGACCACCTCGGCCGCGGTGCGCGGCCCGGGGGTCCAGCGGGCCCCAGGAGAGCGGGACGCCCTCGTCGCGAGCTCGTAACGGCCGTCGCCCCGCTTCCGGATGAGCCCTTCGTCCGAGAGCTCCTTCAGGCGGGGATAGATCGACCCGGGTGACGGGCGCCAATGATGGTGGTGGCTCCGCCGCTCGATTAGGTCCATCAATTCCATCCCGCTCAACGGCCCCGCTTCCAGAAGACGCAGGATGAGCGGCCGCAGCATCCCCCTCCGCCGATAGAATCCCACCGAGTGCCACATGATATCGTTTACCCGATATCGGTTAAACGATATCGGGATTTAAGCTCTTCGGACGGGTCTCGTCCGGGTGCAGCCCAGGGAGTCAGTGGGGGGGACCGCCCTTCGTCCGGAGGTCGAACGTCCATCCTTCCGGCTCGGAGCGCTTCCGTTCGGACGCCCGGGGAACGGCGGGTGGCGTCTCGCCCACTTCGATCCGGAAACCGAGCGCCGGGGAGACGAGGGCGGGCCCGGGTTGCGCGAGCTTCGTGAGCGGTGCGGGCATCGGGAAGGTGACGCGGGTGGCGTCGGAGGAGTATTCCGGCAGGGCCCCCGGGGTCACCGATCTCGCTCCCAGCCGGTGCTGGCTGAGGAACGGATGGAAACGGAACCCCTCCTTGTCGTCCTCCCAGTCCAGCAGGCGGGCGAAGCAGAGGGGCGCCACGACGGAGTAGACCAGCCCTCCGCTCCCGGAGTCGTCACAGAGCTGAGCTACCGTCTGAGGGAGCAGGAGGGAGCCCGAGCGCTTCCGCATCCGGTCGATGACGAGCATCTGGAGGGGGTCCCACTCGAACGTCTCGAAGATCCGCTGGCCCAGGTCGTTGCCCTGGGTGGCGAGCGTCTCGCCGTACCACCGGCGCACGGGCGCGTCCGCCCCCTCCCCCACCAGGGAGTAGAGGCGGTTGAGGGCGAGCCCGACCCCGGGCTCGGCAAGACCATCCACCACCCCGGCCGCCGCGGGAAGCCCGAACCGGGAGGCCTCGAAGAGTCGGGTGAACCCGAGGAACCCCGAGACCCACGAGCCCGTGTCGACCTCACCGTCAGCGTACAGCGAAGGGTAGAGCAGGCCGAGATACGCCCGGGGAACGTGCGCCAGGGAACTCATGAAGAGCGAACGAGGGTTGCGGGTCGGGAGCAGGGTCAGGAGCGAGTTCAGGAAGCGCGTGACGGCGTCCACTGCGAGCAGTGGGTTCCGTTCGAGGAGTTGCATCGTGTCGCTCGGCGTGCGCGTGTTGCTCGGGGAGGCCGGGCGTATCTCCTTCGGGAGCGACCCGAGGATCGCGCTCCCCTGTTGGAACGCCCCCTTGGCAATCGTGAGGAGCTGAGGCTCCCTGGAGTCCAGGGCCACGGAGATCCGGTTCAGGCCTGCCTCCCCCATCGTCTTCGCCGTGGCCAGGTGACGTGCGACCAGGGCGGGGTCGACCCCCACACCGTAGAACGCACGCACGAAGCTCCCGATCGCCTGGGAGTCGAACCGCCCGTCGTGGAACCCGCCCAGGAGGAGCCGACGGACGGCAGGGGGCACCTGGCCGAGCTGCCAGCGCGCCCCCTGCCGCAACGCCCCCGCGATGGAGAGGACGTCCCGGCTCGTCTCGACCAAGGGAGGCAACGTCGATTGGAAGTAGCTCTTCCACTCGGATGCATCGGTAAAACGGAACCCTGGGTTGAATCGGTCGGGCACCGTAGAAGAGAACCGCGAGGGTCACTTATCCATTGCGGAGACCCGCGGACGCACCCCGTTCCCGGAACGTACGCGTCTAGGGAACGCCCACCCGGCGGAGCTGTCGGGGAGCGAGCGTATCGTACCGTGGTCTTGCCCCCGAGGATTCCCCACGGTGCGTCATTCCGCCTCTAGGAACAAGATATATCCCCTGCCGCCGTTGTACTGTCTTCAGATGATGGGAGAGGGGGAAGGGTTCGATTCCGAGGAGGAGCCGTACCGCGTTCGCAAGTTCTGGCAGGTCCGCGAGGCCGAGGCCGAATTGCCGTTCGTCAAGCAGGTCATCGAGGAGATCCGCTACCTCATGAAGCAGTCCGTCGAGATGCACGTCCACATCGGTCTCGAGGACAAGATCGCCCAGCGGGTCTCCGGGCTCCGCAACCGCGGCATCGAGATCAAGGACCTCTCCGCGGGGCTGGTGGACTTCGTCGCCTTGCGGGACGGGGAGATCGTCTACCTCTGCTGGCAGGAGGGCGAAGAGAAGATCCAGTGGTGGCATGCCGTCTCGGGTGGCTTCCAGACGCGGCGCCGCCTCACCCAGCGCGAGCGCACGGGCAAGATAGGGGTCGCCCCCGCCTTCCAGCCCCAACAGCACGTTCCGGGCTACCAGTAGCCCACCGGGCTACCCCTGCCCGGGCGGCGTCGCCCCGGCCCCGATGCGCGGAGTTTCGAGGGAAGGGTAATATAGAGTCAAATCGATGTCTATACCGATGACCGAGGAACACCGGGCCGAGGCGCTCGTAAGCACCCAGTGGGTCGAGAACCATCGGAACGAGACCCACCTCCGCCTCGTGGAGGTGGACATGGACCGGGAAGCCTACGACCAAGCCCACCTCGAGGGGGCGGTGGGATGGAGCTGGCAGACCGACCTCTGCGATCGGATCCGCCGGGACATCATCCCAGAGGAGGCGCTCGATCGGTTGCTCTCGAGGTCGGGGATCACCAACGATACCACGATCGTCATCTACGGGGACAACAACAACTGGTTCGCCTGCTGGGCCTACTGGCAGCTCAGCATCTATGGCCACCGTAAGCTTCGCATCATGGACGGGGGCCGGAAGAAATGGATCGCCGAGGGGCGTCCCCTGACGAAGGAGGTGCCCACCTACCCCGCGGCGCACTACATGACCCGCGGCCCCGACGTCCGCCTCCGGGCCTTCCTTCCCGATGTCATGCGCCTCATGGCCCAGTCATCGTCCTCCCTCGTGGACGCGCGGACCCTGGACGAATTCACCGGCAGGGTCCTCGCTCCCGCCGGCGCCCCCGAGACCTGCCAACGGGGCGGGCACATCCCCGGGGCGGTCAGCATCCCGTGGGACCAGAACTGCCGGCAGGACGGGTCGTTCAAGAGCCGGGAGGAGCTCGCGCGGCTCTACGAGTCCCGGGGAGTCACCCCGGACAAGGACGTGGTGGCCTACTGCCGTATCGGAGAGCGCTCCAGCCTCACCTGGTTCGTGCTGAAGGAACTGCTGGGCTACGAGAGGGTCCGGAACTACGACGGGTCTTGGACGGAGTGGGGCAACCTCGTGCGCGCGCCGGTCGAGCGGCCCCCCCGCTGAGGGAAAGGAAGGAATGCCGGAACGTCCCGAGGACTATCAGGAACGCCAGGTCTCGATTGAGGGACATCCCGCCCGCCTCCGCACTTTCCGCCTCGGGAGCCTCTTCTACACTTCCGTCGACAATGTCGATCCGGGCGGCGTGCTGGTCCGGGTCGAAGGGAGTACCCGGGAGGAGGCCGAACAGCGGGCCATCCAGGAGGCGCGCCGGGAATTCCTGGCGTATACCCACCGATGAAGGACCCCGGGACGCACGCCGGGGAAGGAGCTGGAGGGGCTCCCGGGCGACGTCTCAAGCGATGGGCTTAAATGCGGAACGGAATTCCCCCCTCCCGCTCTAACGGAGGAAAGTAGCGTTGCCTGCCAAGAAGGGAGATACTGAGGCTGCCCCCGCCGCGGCGCCCGCTGCGGAGAAGAAACCCAAGAAGGGCGAGGGGAAGGCCAAGGCACCCCCTTCCGAGAAGAAGGTCGCACCCGTTAGCGACAACCCCAACTTCCGGCACATCGTCCGCTTCGCGAACACCGACCTGGACGGCAAGCGGACCCTGGTCCTCGCGCTGACCGAGGTGAAGGGTATCGGTCTCCGGATGGCACAGTCGGTGACCCGCCTCTCCGGGATGAACGCCCGGGGACTGATCGGGGACCTCACGGAGCAGCAGACCGACGAGCTCGAGAAGGTCGTGCTGGCGCTGAACGAGAAGTTCCCGGTGTGGATGCTCAACCGCCCGATGGATCACATCACAGGAGAGACCCATCACTATGTTTCGTCGGATCTGGATACCGCCATCCGGGACGACATCAACCAGATGAAGATGATTCGATGCTACCGCGGCATCCGGCACGAGAAGGGCCAGAAGGTCCGCGGACAGCGCACCCGATCCAACGGCCGCACGGGAATGGCGGCCGGTGTCATGAAGAAGAAAGCCCAAGCCGCTGCCGCCGCCGCGAGGGCATCCGGCGGGAAGAAGGAGTAAGTAGGCAGCCATGGGTGACCCGAAGTTTCTGCGCCGGACCTACGATCGCCCCAAGCACCCTTGGGAACAGGCCCGGATCGAGGAAGAGAACAAGATCGTCGTGAAGTTCGGCCTCAAGAACAAGCGCGAGCTGTGGAAGGCCCAGTCGCGCCTCCGGAACTTCCGCCGCCAGGCCCGAGAGCTCCAGGCACGGCTCCGCGCCAAGGAGCCTCAGGCCGAGAAGGAGACGAAGTGGCTGCTCGACTCCCTCGTGAGCCTGGGGATGCTCGAGCCCGGGACCGTTACTCTGGACGACGTCCTGGCGCTGACGACCCAGGCGATTCTCGAGCGCCGCCTCCAGTGGCTCACCTACGTCAAGGGACTGGCGAGCTCCCCGAATGCGGCCCGCCAACTCATCGTCCACGGCCACGTCGCCCTGGGGAGCCACCGTGTGCGCGCCCCCGGACACCTGGTCCGGAGGGCCGAAGAGAACACGATCTCCTACGACACGTTCAGCCCGCTCGTCACCGAGGACCACCCGCTCCGGGTGGCCATGAAGGAAAAGATGGAACGCCAGGCCGCGGCTCCCCCGTCGGAGCCTCCGGCGGCGGCCGGCTGAGGTACTAGAAAATGGCACGCGTCGGGATAGCCCACATCTACGCATCGTACAACAACATCCACATCACCGTCACCGACCTCACGGGGTCGGAGACGCTCGCGAACGCGACCGGAGGCATGGTCGTGAAGGCCGCCCGCGATGAGTCGAGCCCCTACGCGGCCATGAAGGCGGCCGACCTGGTGGCGGGCCTCCTCAAGGAGCGGGGCTACGACACCGTTCACGTCATGGTCCGAGCCCCCGGGGGCAACCGCTCGCGCTCTCCCGGACCCGGAGCCCAGGCCGCGATCCGTGCCCTCGCCCGGGCCGGCATCAAGATCGGCCGCATCGAGGACGTCACCCCCATCCCGCACGACGGCACGAAGCCGAAGGGCGGACGCCGCGGTCGCCGGGTGTAGCCCGGAGGCGCCCAAATTATGGAGATCGAGGTCCAAGAGCTTACCCCGACCGAGGCCCGGTTCAAGATCCGCGAGAGCACCCCGAACCAGGTCAACTCGATCCGGCGCGTCCTGCTCTCCGACCTTCCCAAGATGGCGATCGAGGACGTGGAGTTCCACCTGGGGTCCGTCCACGACGACACCACGGGAAAGGACTACGACCTCTCGACCAGCCTCTTCGATGAGTCGATCGCCCTCCGGCTCGGTCTCCTCCCCATCCCCACGAACCTCAAGCACTTCCGGTTCAAGGACCGGTGCACGTGCAAGGGCGAGGGGTGCGCCCACTGCCAGATCGTCTACACGATCGACAAGAAGGGCCCCGGCACCGTCTACTCCCGGGACCTCGTCCCGCTCGGCGACCCCGAGCTCGCGATCGCCGACCCGAACATCCCGATCGTCTCGCTGGGGGCGCGGCAAGCGCTCCTCGCCTACGCCACGGCGACCATGGGCACGGCCAAGCAGCACGCGAAGTGGCAGGTGGCCAACGCCGTGGGTTATACGTTCCAACCTAAGGTCAAGGTCTCCAAGGGCACCGGGTGCTCGGACTCCTGCCTGCGGAAGGTCGACAAGGTCTGCCCGGCCAAGGTGTTCGCCTTCGCGAAGGGCGACCTGGACGTGGTGGCCGAGGACAAGTGCATCCTCTGCAAGGAGTGCGAGAAGGCCTGCACCCACGGGTCGGTCAAGGTCGAGGCGGACCCGACCTCCTTCCTCTTCCGGTTCGAGACGGACTCCTCCCTGACCGCCCGCGAGGCGTTCCGGGTGGCCCTCGAGGACCTGAGCAGCCGGTTCGACCTGCTCCGGGATGCCGTGACGGCGCTCGGCTGAGCGTCCGTCCTACTTCTTCCCCGCGGAAGCCACGACCGGCTTCGTGAGCTTGAGGAGCGCGGTCCGTCCGAGGAGCTCCTCCGCCTCGGCCTCCGTCAGGAGCTTCTCCCGGACGAGGTAGCTCTTCACGCTCTCCCCCTTGGCCATCGACTTCTTGATCGCCTCGGCCACCTTGAGGTAGCCGAGCTTCGGCGTCAGGATGGTCGCAAGCGAGGTGGAGGCGAGCAGGTAGGTCTCGCACCGCTCGCGGTTCGCGGTGATCCCGTCGACCGCCTTCCGGGCAAAGACCGGCAGGAAGTTCACGAGCATGGTGGCCGAGAAGAGGACCTCGAAGGACATCACCGGCATCATGACGTTGATCTCCATCTGGCCCGCCTCGGCGGCCATCATCGTGGCCGTGTCGGACCCGATGATGTGGTAGCAGATCTGGTTCAGGCACTCCGCCATCGACGGGTTGACCTTGGCGGGCATGATGGAGGACCCGGCCTGGACCTCGGGGAGGCGGAGCTCGTCAAGACCGCTCCCCGGACCCGAGGAAAGGAGCCGGAGGTCGTTCGAGACGCGCGAAAGCTCGACGGCCAGGGACCGCAGGAGCGAGGAGGCCGCGAGGGGGGCCCAGCGCGACTGCATGGTCTCGAAGGGGTCCCGCGAGACCGTGACCGCGTGGCCCGAGACCTTCGCCAGACGCGCGACCGACTTCTCCCGGTATCCGGGGAAGGTGTTGACGCCGGTGCCCACGGCGCTCCCGCCGAGGGCGACCTCCCCCAGGCCCTTCCGGACCTGCGGCAGGCCCTCCAGCACCCGCTCCAGGGCGCTGGCATACGCGCCGAACTCCTCGCCGAGCGTGACGGGCATGGCATCCTTGAGATGGGTGCGGCCCGACTTCGCCACGTCGGCGAACTCGGCCTCCTTCTTCCGCAGGCTGCGGATCAGCACCTGGGTCGACTTCTCCACGTCATCCAGGGCAAGGAGGATCGAGAGGTTCAGGACCGTCGGGTAAGTGTCGTTCGTGGACTGGCCCCGGTTGACGTGGTCGTTCGGGGAGACGGTCTCGTACTCGCCCTTCTTATTCCCGAGCATCTCGAGCGCCCGGTTCGCGAGGATCTCGTTGACGTTCATGTTGGTCGACGTGCCCGCGCCGGCCTGGAAGACGTCCACGATCACGTGCTCGTGGAACTTCCCGTCCACGAGCTCCTGGGCCGCCTTCACGATGGCCGCCCCCTTCGCCTTGTCGAGCACGCCCTCCTCGATGTTCACCTCGGCGCACGCGCGCTTGACGAGCCCGTAGGCCCGGATCAGGTAGGGCGAGACCCGCAGGCCGGTCACGGGGAAATTATCCCGGGCCCGCACCGACTGGACTCCGTAGTAGGCGTCATCCGGCACATCCATCTCCCCGAGCGAGTCCCGCTCCTTCCGCATCGCGGCCATGGTTCCCCAAAGAAGCCCCAATCGCTCAGCTTGAAAGCCTTTCTCACGCGTGCCCGCCGGGGGGTTCGCCCGCCAGCGTCATACCCCGGGGTGCGCTGAGGGCAGGAGGATGGTGGCCCCCCTCACGCTGCTGTTCGACGTCACGGCGACCGTGGGGTACTTCTTGCTCCTCCCCGGGCTCCTCGCGGTGCTCTACCTCGTGGCGTGGAAGGAGATCCGCGGCGGGGAGCGGTTCGGCATCTCTCGGGACACGTTCTGGGTCCTCGTCCTGGGAGGCGGGGCGGGCACCCTCGGCAACCTCCCGGTCTTCTACTGGGGGGGCTCCGTGATGGCGGTCAACGTCGGCGGCGCGCTCATCCCGGTGGCGCTGAGCCTGATCATCCTGCTCCGGTTCGTACGACCCATCTCCCCGTCCACCATCCTGGGGACGGTCGCCCTCTGGGCAGGAGCGTCCTTCGTCGCCGTGTTCCTCTTCATCCGTGGGGCACCGTGGTATGCCGGTCTGCTGGTCATCGTCGCGGGGATGGCCTTCGTGCCCCTCTGGCCCGGCGCCCGGGCATCCCCGCTCTCCGCGCTCCGGCGGGCGATCGACGTGTATGCGATCCTGGCGGCCACCACCATCTCGACCTTCCTGACCACCTATGTCGTCCTTTCGGTCGGGATCGTGAGCCCGTTCCCCTTCCTCCTCCTCCCCCCGCTCATCGGTGCCGCGCTCTCGGTCATCGCGCTGCGGGGGGACCCCTCGGCCGCCGGGCTCGCCTACGCGACGAGCACGCTCGGTGGGCTCATGGGGGCGGACGTGCTCCACCAGCCCGGGCTCTACGTCCCCTCCGCGGGGGGCTTTCTCGGGGCGATCGGAGGCGCTGGCCTCGAGGACCTGGTCTACCTCACCGGGTTGCTCTCCTTGTCCATGGCCCTGCTCATCCTCCTCCCGTTCCGGGGAGCGCGGCCGGAGGTCGCCCCGGAACCGGTGACCCCGACACGCCCGGGGATGAGGGCGGCGCTCACGTTCTACCGCCACCGGCAGTACGACCGGGTCCCTCCCGCCGTCATGGAAGGGCTCCGGGCCGAGGCGCAGGAAACCCGGAGGGTCCTCGAGTACGGCGACGCGCCGCGCCTTGTGCTGGGCCCGACCACCTTTGCCGGGTTCCGTTTCAATCCCCTGGTGATGGCCGACGAGGAGAGGCTGGCCTACATGGCGCGACAGGCCACCTCCGACCGGACCACCGCCTGGCGGGCGCTGGCCACGGGGTACTTCCTCGAGCGGGCCCTGGCCGAGGCGGCACGGTTCCGTCTGGCGGGGCCCATCGAGCGCGGGAGGGCCTTCCTGATCGATGTGGCCGTGACGTTGGGGCCTGCCGCTCTGTTGCTCCTGGCCCTCTACCACTGGTGGCAGATCCCCGACTGGACGACCGCCCTCTACGCGAGCCCGCCGTACGAGGCGGCCCTCTTTGGTGCGGCGGGTTACCCCATGCTCTTCTTCGCGATCTCAGAATGGCTCTTCGCCACCACTCCGGGGAAATGGTGGGTCGGGCTCGAGGTCCGTGGCCGGGGCCTCGAGCGACCCGGACTCTTGGAAGCGCTGGGGCGCAACATACCGAAGCTCCTCCCCACGACCTCGCTCGCCTTCGCGATCGGTCTCGCCATCCCGCTCGGACTGGCCGGAGGACTGGAGGCATGGTCGCTGGCCATCGCCTTCGTGCTCGGAGGGATCGGGTCCGTGCTCATGCTCGGATGGATCGGGGCGATCACGATGACCGCCAACCCCCGTCGCCGACGGCTGGGGGACCTGATGGTCGGTACGCAGGTGCTCCGCGTTACGCCCCGGAGCCCGTGGGCTGTGCGGGCGGCGCGGAGGGTATCGGCCCCGTCCGCGACAGCGTGACCTCGATCGTGGACACGTTGGTCTCGCGTCCGGCCCGGTTGGTCAGACGCTCGGTCCCGATCGCGACGTGCTTGACCATGACCTTCCCTTCCATCAGCTTGTGGCGCCGGGCGACCTCGGCCACGTCCACGGCATGGGCGATCGCGTTGCCCCGTGCCTTGATCCGAACGTCGTCCACTCCGCTCGAGAGCTGGCTGATGACCTCGAAGACGTACGTCATCACCGGCTTAGTCCCGATGTAGACGACGGGTTCCGTCAGCGGCCTCCCAGAAGTAGGGGTGGTAGCGGTCATGGAGCGATCGGAGCGAAGGAACCCCGGGGACCATATTACAATTTCCCAATTCAGCCCGGCGGCTGGGCTGCGCCCCTACCGGGTCTCGAGAATACGGTGGGCGGCTTCCCGGAAGGACCCCGCCTGGGCGAAGGCCACATCGTCCACCGCTTCCCCCGGTTCGAGGTGGAACCCCGGGCTCCGGACGTAGATCCCGCGGACCCCGACCCGGTGTGCGGCTTCCATGTCGGCGCGGCTGTTGCCGATCATGAAGGACCGGCCGAGATCGAGGGCGTGCTCCTGAGCGGCCCGTGTGAGCAGCTCGGTCCCGGGCTTGCGACAGGCACACCCGTCGGACGGGGCGTGCGGGCAGTAGTAGAACGCGTCGAGCGTGATGCCCTGGGGAGCGAGCACTCCCCGGAGATGGGCGTGCAGGCGGTCGACGTCCGCCGCGGTGTAGTAGCCGCGGGCCACTCCCGACTGGTTGGTGACCACGATCAATCGGAATCCGGCCCCCTGGAGCGCGCGGAGCCCCGCGATCACCCCGAGGTAGAGCTCGATGTGGTTCGGATCGGAGATGTACTTGAGGTCGACGTTCAGCGTCCCGTCCCGGTCCAGGAAGACCGCACGGGAGCGCTCCATGCCCTGCGCGACCCCGGGGAAGGGCGCTACGCTCCCTTGCCGCCCGCGGCCGGCGGAGCCAGCGACGCGGACCGCCCGGACCGCTGGAGGGAAAGGCGCCAGTTCACGTCGTGGAGGACCGCGATGGCGATCAGGACGATCGTGAGCACCATGAGCAGGAGCGCGTCGCCCCCGTAGGCCAGTCCCACGACCTTGATGCCGAAGTAGGCGAGCCCCCCGGCGATGGCGAGGAAGAAGATCCCCACGAACAGGTTGAGATAGGTCCGGAGCGCGAAGGCCTTGGGGTCGCGTTCGAAACGCTCTTGCAGGGCCGCATCGAGTCGGGGGGTGCGGCTCTTCTTCACGACGGGTTCGGGCACGCCGCCTCCCAAGGCGGTGGGATATTGAACCTTTCCATGCGCCGGGAGCCCGTGGCAAAGCCTAAAGATGCACCGGGGTGAGTGACCGGTTACGACCATCACGGCGACGGCCCGGGTTCTCAAGAACGAGATCCATGTGGTCCTGGGAAAGACAGAGTGGGTCGCGCGACCTCTCCCCGCCCTCAAGGGGGGGCTGGCGGGAGCTTTCACGGCGCTCTTCTCGACCCGGTATGCCGTCTACGAGGGGCCCTACCTCGACAAGGACCCGATCTCGCACGTCTCCTACCACCCGCTCAAGGACGAGATCGTTATCCAGGCGGGGGAGACCAAGTGGAAGACCGAGTCCTCCACCTTCGGGCCCCTCACCTTCCGTTTCGAGGAGCGCACCTACGAGATCCAAGAGAAGATGACCGGCCGCTTTGCCGTCGCCCGCGACGGCGCCGTGGTGGCGGAGGGCCAGGCGCGCTTCCGCTCCGTCATCGTCACGACCTATCCGGACGAGATGCAGGGTTTCTTTGGCCAGCTGGCCATCGGGCTCTTGATCCGGACGCTCTTCAGCGAACTCGGGCTCTGATCCCCGGCCCTAGGGCTCCCACGGGGGGAGACCGTGGCTGCTGTCGAGCGACGGTCGCCCCCGCGGCTCGAGGGGACGGGAGATCTGGCGGTAGGGGATGAAGTGGTAGCGGATCGGGACCAGCACGAGGCACCCGGCGAGGACGACCCCGGCCGCGATGAGATAGGCCGTGGTGACCCCCGTCATGAAGTACAGGCCCCCGCCGATCAGGGTTCCCGCGATCCCCCCGAAACCTGAGAGGGCGTTGTAAAGTCCCAGCGCCTTGCCCCGGTTGGCGTTCCCCGTCAGGAGGCGGAGGAGGAAGATCGTGCTCCCCGTGCTGGCGAACGCCCACGTCACCCCCATGAACCCGTTCAACAGCACCATCCACACCGTCTCGCCCAGGTGGAGGGGGAACCGCGGAAGGGTGACGACCAGGAAGAGCGGGATGAGCGCGGCGCGCACGAGCATGCTGCCCACGAAGACCTTCTTGGGGGAGTAGCGCTCGGCCACCTGCCCGCTCGAGTAGAAGAGGGCCGTGGAAGCGAAGGCGGACGCGAAGAAGACGAGGAAGACGGCCGCCTCGCTCAGGCTGGCGCCGTTCGTCGAGGCCAGGAAGTAGACGAACGTCCCATAGAACATCTGGGACCCGAAGCTGACGGCGAAGAGGGAACCCAGGAAGACCCACTCCCGGAGGGGAAGCGGGACCGGTTCCCCCTGGGCCATCCGGATGATGGCGACGATCCGGCGGCGGAACCCGCGCAGTCGCTCCACGACCCCCCGGCCGAGGTGGAGGTGCTCGTCCAGGTCATCGCGGTCCACGTGGGTCGTCGGCTCGTGGATCGAGACGGCGGCGATCATCGCCGCGATCAGCGCGAGCATCCCCGTCAGGATGAGGAGCGCCTCGAGCGCCGGGGTGCTCCCGAGCGAGAGGCTTCCGGCGGGAGCGAGGAAGTACATCCATGCCGCGCCGATCCCGAGCCCCGCGGCGGTGCCGATCCCCGAGACCAAGCCGAAGAGACCCACGTCGCGCGGCCACCACCGCTTCGCCCGCGTCTCGAGGAGGAGGATCGTGCCGATGGGAGCGCTCGCGGCCGAGAATACGCCGCCGATGACGTTGAGGAGGTAGTAGACCTGGAGCGAGGGGGAAAAGGGCATGGCGATCAACGTCACGCCGGTCAGCGCGAAGGAGAAGACCATGAACCATTTCCGATGGCGCAACGAATCCGACAGGTTCCCCCAGACGATGGTCAGGGGGATCTCGGACACATCCGAGGCCGCGACGATGATGGCCACCCCGAGAGGGCCGATCGAGGGGTAGAGCGCCAGGGCCAGGAGAGGGATGAGCGGGGCCGAGAGCCCTCCCGAGAGTGACCAGGGGAGATAGGAGAAGAACCACATGTCGGAAGCGGAGGGACGGATGGGGGGCTCCCGAACGTGAAAGTCCACCCCGGCCGACGCGCTTTCCATCGTTGTGCTCATCCCGGCTGGGAAGCTCTATTACTCGGAGACCTTCTTAACACCGTCCCTCGACTGGAAAGACGGGGTTGACCGTCCGGCCGGTACGGGAGCCCCCGCTCCGGCTCCGAGGGAGAACGAGGGGAGGGTGAACGGGGAAATCCCACGGAATCGCGCCGACGAGAGAGGAAAAACCAAGCTTTTATAGCTCCCACACTAAACACTAGCCCCTGTATGGCCGGGTTGGGGCGAAGGGCTGAGAAGACAGTCCATGTCAAGATTGACCCCAACGACGAGACCATCACGCTTGAGGACGTGCTCAACAAGATCACCGAACTGAGGAAGAAGCATCCGGACCGCGAGATCTTCTTTGACGGAGACGAATACTCGATCTGCTCGAGACCGAAACATCCCAAGCACGGGTCCCATGGGAGCTCGCACGGAACTGGGTAGCCCGCTCTTCCTCCTGAACCTCAAGGCCTACCCGAGATCGATCGGAACGGGGGCCCGGGAGATGGGACGCACCCTCGCCCAGTTCTCGAAGATGACCGGGGTCTCGGTGGCCATCGCCCCTACCCCGCCGCTCGTCGGACTGCTCGCGAGCGAGCTCACGATCCCCGTCCTGGCCCAGCACGCCGATCCCTTCGAGGCGGGGGCGCGGACGGGCCACGTTCCGCCGGCGGCCGTCCGGGCGTCGGGCGCGGTGGGAAGCCTCGTCAACCACTCCGAGCACCGGCTCCCGCGCGACGCCATCGCGGCCGTGGTCCGGCTCCTCGAGGCCGAGGGGCTCACGGCGGTGGTCTGTGCGGGGGACGTGGCGGAATCCCGGGAGCTTGCCGCCCTCTGCAAACCCCCGTATCTCGCGGTCGAGCCACCCGAGCTCATCGGGGGGGACGTTTCGGTCTCCCGCGCAAAGCCCGAGGTCATCCGTGCGACCGTGGAGGCCGTTCATCAGGTCTCGCCCGCGACCCGCGTGCTCTGCGGGGCGGGGATCAAGAACGCCGAGGATGTGCGCCGGTCGCTCGAGCTCGGCGCCGAGGGCGTCCTCGTGGCCAGCGCGGTCGCGAACGCCAGGGACCCCCCGGCCGCCATCCAGGAACTCCTCGGTGGTTTCCCTTCCGCCCCGGCGCACAGGGCCCCGACGCCCCCAGCGGCCGCCCCCGGCACAGGCTAAATACCGTCCGCCGTATCGCGCTCCGCGCAGCGTGGACAATCGTGGGACTGTGGGGTAGCTTGGTCCATCCTATGGCGTTCGGGACGCTGTGACTCCGGTTCAAATCCGGACAGTCCCACTCCTCAGCCGCGATGGGTTCCCTACGCGTTGAGACGTCGGTGGAGCGCGACGTTCGCCGAGTGGAAGCGGAGGAAGCTCTCATAGAGGCGGTCGTAGACCGCCACGTTAATCCGGTTCGGTGCGAAGCGGGCCTGGACCCGGATGTCCCGCGCGATGCTCTCGGGTGAGCAGAACCGGCCCCCGATGGCACCGAGCAGGGCGGCCCCCCGGGCGGTGGCGTGGGCCGCGTCCTCCACGGTCTCCACGGTGCGACCGAGCACGTCGGATATGATCTGGGACCACAGGGTGGAACTGGCCCCTCCGCCTCCGATGCGCACCGGATCGGCCCGACGTCCGCCGAGCTTCTCCACGGGGTCGAGGATCCACCGGTTGTTGTACGCTACCCCTTCCATCACGGCCCGGAGCAGCTGGGGCCGGCCCGAGGCAAGACCCAGGTTGAAGAACGTCGCGCGCAGGTGACGGTCCTCGACGGGGGCGCGCTCCCCGTAGAGCCAGGGGGTGAAGAGCACGCCCCCCGACCCCGGTTCCGACTGGGCGGCCATCCGGTCGAGCTCCTCGAACGGAGGCGAGGAGGGCCCCGTCCCGAAGAGGAGATCGCGCACGAACGCGAGGGAGCTCCCGGCCGATTCCTGGGTCGCGATGATGCTGTAGAGCCCCGGGAGCGCGGATGGGAGGGACGCGATGTTGTGGAAAATGTCCGTCTTCTTGAACGGCACGTGGGCGGTGAGCCAGGACGAGGTCCCGAGGTAGAGGTGGTGCTGACCCGGGCGGGTGCAGCCGGCACCGATGAGCGAGGCCTGCATGTCCCCGGCACCCGCCACCACCGGAAGGCCCTCCGGAACCCCTAGCTCCCGGGCGGCCTTTCCCGAGACCGGTCCCACGACCGCGGTCGCTGCCTTCAGGGGAGGGAACTTGGCGCGGTCCAGGGTCGCGAGGCGGAAGAGGGCTTCGTCGTAAGATACGTGGGAAGCGTCCCGGTTGTCCGTCACCCAGGTGACCGCCACGTTGTCCCAGGAGGCCGCGATCTCGCCGGTCAACCGGTAGTTGAGATAGTCCTTCGGTTCGAGGAAGAAGGAGGTGGCGCGGTAGACCTCGGGCTCGCGGTGCTTCAGGTAGAGGATGTGGGCGAGGGAGTCCTTGCCGGAGTGGGCCGGGGCCCCCCCCGTCTTGCGGAGCCAGCGGGCCAGCTTGTCGATCCGGTAGCCCGAGACCCCCGGGAAACCCGCGGTGAGCGCGCGGATGTACGGTTCGCCGCGGGTGTCCATCCAGATGATCGCGCGCCGGAGCGGAGCACCGTCCTTGCCCACCGCCACCGTCCCGGACCACTGGCCCGTGCATCCCGCCGTGGCGATACGGGCCGGGTCCGCTCCGCTCGAGCGGACCGCGCGAGCCGTCGCCGAGACGATGGCGCCCCACCATGCCTCGGGGTCCTGCTCCACGGTCCCTCCGGGACCCACGACCAGCGGGTAGGATGCGGTCTCCCGGGCCCGCAGGGCCCCGCTGGCCTCGCAGAGGACGACCTTGCACGACGAGGTCCCCAGATCGATGCCCAGGAAGAGCGGAGAGTCCTTCGACGACGGCACGACCTTGCCTCTCAGGAGCCGTGGTACATCCAGTCGATGACCGAGGAAAGGAACTCTTCCACCGCGTCCGCGGGCATCGTCTCTGCCATCCCGTAGATCGGGGCCAGCCCCGCCGCCGCGGGCGCCCGCTCGGCCATGCGGACGGCCCAGCGGAGGTCCGTCAGGAACCGGGCGGACACCCCGGGGAGCGTGTGCCGGAGCGTGACGGCCAGATGGACCCCCGGAGGGTTCTGTAGCCCGTTGAGGAACCATCCCCGGCGCGACATCTGCTCCATGACCTGGTAGACGTCCATCCGCGGGGTCGTGAACGCCGCCACGATGGCGGAGTCCCCCATCAGCTCGACCCCCGGGATCTTCGCCGCCCCGGTGCGGATGCGTCGCGTCGTGGCCAGTATCTTGCGGGCGATGGAACGGTAGCCATCGGCGCCGAGGGAAAGCATGGTCGCCCATGCCGCGGCCACGAGCCCGCCGGGGCGGCTCCCCGCGAGGGAGGTGGAGAAGTAGATGCCGCCGGGCCAACGGTTGGCCACGTAGTACTGCTTCCGGAGAAGGTCGGGATCGGAGTAGAGTATCGTGGAGATCCCCTTGGGCACGAAGCCGTACTTGTGAGGGTCGACCGAGATGGAGGTCACCCCGGGGAGCCGGAAATCGAAGTCCGGCACCGCGACGCCCAGCTCCCGCGCCCAGGGAAGGATGAATCCGCCCAGGCAGGCATCGGTGTGGAACCCCACCCCCTGGTCGTGCGCCACCTCGGACATCGCCCGGATGGGGTCGACCACGCCGTACGGAAAGCACGGGGCGGACCCGACGACCGCGACGGTGCGGGGTCCGATGGCCGACTTCACCGACTCCATGTCGGCCGCAAGGTCGGCACCGACGGGCACGGTCTTGGCCCGGATGCCGAAGTAGTGGCAGGCCTTGTCGAAGGCCACGTGGGCCGTGACCGGGAGCACCACCTCGGGCTCGGTGATCCCACGCTTCTCCCGTCCCCAGTCCCGGTAGGCCTTCATCGCGAGCAGGATGCTCTCCGTGCCGCCGGAGCTCACCGCGCCGCGGACGGAGTCGCCGCCACCGAGGAGGGCCGAGGTCATCGCGACGATTTCACCTTCCATCTTCACGAGGCTCGGCCAGACATCGGGATGGAGGGGGTTCGTCTGGGACGCGAGCGCGTAGGCCTGCGTCGCGAACCGCGTGTGGGCGGGTTCCCCATGATAGACCGCGCCTGACACGTACCCCTTCTTCCACCGCCCCTCCTCTTCGCGGAGGAGCCGGGTGAGGAGCGCGAGCACCTCCCGCTGGTTCGCACCGCGCGCGGGGAGTTTCCGGATCGGGGGGAATGTCTGGTCGTAGGGGCGGAAACGCTCCTGGACCACCGAGAGAAGTTCCTCCAGATCCATCGCTGCTGGCGAGCCGGAATTCATATAGAACCATTGCGCTCTCGTAGCTTTGTGGGGGAGTCCGGACCGAAGGGAAAGCCCGACGCCTACCGGTGGGTGGTCCTCTCCGCCTTCATGGGCCCGAGCATCGTCGCCCAGATGCTCTGGATCACCTTCGCAGCGCTACCCACCTGCTCCACGGCGGTGCTCTGCCCCACCGGAGCCAACGAGACCTGGCTCACCGCGATCTACCCGTTCGTCTTCTTCGTCATCTCGATCCCGGTGGGCTACCTGGTCGACCTCCGGGGCTTCCGGAGCCCGGTCATCGTGGGAGCGGCGCTCCTCGCCGCCTCCGGGCTCCTGCGCCCCTTCGCTCCCACGTTCCCGCTCCTGCTCGCCGTGCAGGGAGTGGGGGCGGTCGGTCAGCCCTTCATCCTGAACAGCATCTCCAAGCTCGTCCGGGGGTGGTTCCCGGCGTCCGAGGTCGCCACCGCGACGGGAGTCGGGACCCTTTCCATCTTCATCGGGATCGCCCTGGGACTGGGTCTCACCCCCGTGCTCGCCGAGGGGTGGGGCATCCCAGCGATGTTCGAACTGTACGGCGTGATCGCCCTCCTGGCCTTCCTCCTCTTCGCCGCGGTCGCGCGGGACCCGCCGGGGGCCCGGCCCCGCGAAGCGCCCCCAACGCTGCGCGCGATCGTGGGGATGCTCCGGGTGCGCAACATCGTCCTGCTCTCGGCCCTCTTCTTCGCGGGGATCGGGATCTTCAACTCGTTCGCCACGTACGTCGAGCCGATGCTGGAGGCGCGGTCGGTGCCCCTCGACCTCGCCGGGATCCTGGGCGGCGGGATGATCCTGGGAGGGATCGTCGGCGCCGTGGTGCTCAGCGTGGTCTCGGACCGTTACCACACGCTCCGTACCCCCCTGCTGGCCGCGCTCGGGGTCTCCGCCATCCTGTGGGCGCTCCTGGGGATCGTGAGCGGGACGGTTCCGGAACTCCTGGTGCTCATCGCGGTAGGATTCTGCTTCATGGCGACACTCCCGCTCGGGCTCGAGCTCGCGGCCCGGAGCGTGCCCCCCTCCTCCGAGGGGGCCGCGAATGCCCTCGTGTGGGAGTTCTCCCAGATCGGAGGGACCGTCCTCATCTTCGTCTTTGAAGGGGTCGGCCAGGGGTTCGGCTGGACGCCCACGTTCTTCCTGGCCGCCGTGATGGTGGCGGTCATGTTGGTGCTCGGGCTCGCGACCGTCGACAAGTAGAGGCGGCTTTTGCCCGCCCGACCAGCTTCATATGGCTCGTTGGCATGAATAACTATGGAGTTGGCACGCCTTGTCTTGGCATGTACCGCTGCCGCGGGGGAAGAAGACTGAGTCGAACGTGTGGACCATCGGACTGGCCTTGGTGTTGCTCGCCTCACCCATGGCCATCCTCGCCCATGCCCAACCTGCCCCGTCCTCCTCTCAGGCAAGAGGGGTGACGGCTGCCGGTTCGGCCGGGCGGGTCTCTGCGGCTCCGAACGGCGCTTCCCCGCGGGCCCCCGCGGCCACCCTGAGCGGCATCGATGTCTCGGGCTACCAGGGCGCGAGCATCAACTGGGCCTCGGTCAAGTCGGCCGGGAACAGCTTCGCCTTCGCCCGCGCGGTCGAGTACTACGGTGTCTCGGACACGGATTTCGCCACGAACATGGCGAACGGCAAGGCGGCCGGAGTCTACATGGGCGCCTACGACTTCGTCTACCCGTCCAGCGAGTCGTCGACCTCCGACGCCGACTATTTCAACAGCATCATCAAGCCCTATGTCGCGTCGGGATACATGTACCCCGCGCTCGACCTAGAAAAGGACTGCTCCGCCTCCGGGGGAACGATGAGCGCATCCCAGATCACCACATGGGTGAACGGCTGGGGAACGGAGCTCGAGGCCGACCTCGCGACGGACGGCTTCCCGGGCGTCCACCCGATCGTCTACATGAACTCGAACTACGCCAACAACTGCATCGTGGCCTCCTCGTGGGGGGGCTGGAGCCTGTGGATCGCCGAGTACTACAACACGTGCGCCACCTCCCCGGCACCGAACACCGGGGTGTTCAGCACCTACGCTTTCTGGCAATGGTGCAGCACGGGAAGCTCCGGCGGGATCAGCCCCGTTGACCAGGACGTGTTCAACGGGGGCCTCTCCCAGCTCCAGGGCGGGTATCTCTTCGGCCTCTCCGTCTCCTACGCGATGAAGGACCTGACGACCAATACGGTCCTCTACTGCGGTGGGTCTTTCCTGACCGGGGACAATATCCAGTTCACGGGCTCCGCCACCGGAGGGAGCGGCACGTACACCTACGCCTGGAAGTTCGGGGACGGGTCGACGGGATCGGGGAACCCCGCCACCCACGTCTATTCGGCCACCGGGACGGTCGACCCCATGCTGACCGTGACGGATTCGAACGGTGCGTCGGCGACCACCGGGAGCGGATGTTCGTTCACCGTGAACGCAGGGCTGTCGGTCTCCACCCCGCTTTCTGCCTCGCCGAACCCCGTCGTGATCTACAACTCCACCACCTTCACGGTCACCGCGTCGGGGGGAACCAGCCCCTATTCGTACTCCTATTCGGGACTCCCGGGTGGGTGCATCTCGGGCAGCACCAACAGCCTGGGATGCACCCCTTCGGTCGCGGGCGCCTTTCCCGTGAAAGTCACTGTCACCGACGCCGCCGGACGTACTGCGACCTCCTCCACCACGCTCACCGTGACCGCGCCCGCACTGGTGGCGGGACCCCTGACGGCCACCCCTGCGACCATCGTGCTCAACGGCACCACGAACCTCTCGATCACCGTCTCCGGAGGGGTTCCGCCGTATTCGTATGCCTACTCGGGTCTCCCTTCGGGATGTGCCTCCTCGAACGTCTCGCTCCTGGCGTGCACCCCGACCCAGACGGGAACGTTCACGGTATCCGTGACGGTGAGCGACCGGGCGGCGCAGACCCAGCAGGCGAACACCACGTTGACCGTGGTGGCCTCCGCGCTCATCGTTGGACCGCTCGTGGCCAGTCCGCCCACCGTGGCCGCCAACACCACCACGAACTTGTCGGTCCTGGCCTCCGGAGGGGTTCCTCCCTACACGTACGTCTACGCCGGCCTGCCCCCCGGGTGCCTCTCGTCCAATGCCTCGTCCGTCCCCTGCCAGCCCACGGTACCCGGCACGTTCAATGTCTCGGTGACCGTGAGCGACCGGAGCGGGCAGACGCAGACCGCGAACACCACGGTGATCGTCACCCCCGATGCGCTCGCGATCACCTCGTTCGCGGCAACGCCTTCCCGGATCCTCCTCGGCAACAACACCACCCTCGCGGGCGCTACCTCGGGAGGGATCGGGCCTTACACGTATGTCTACGGAGGGCTCCCGAACGGATGCTCCTCGGTCAACGCGACCCTTCTGCTCTGCACACCGGTGGCGTTCGGATCGTTCAATGTCACCTGGACGGTGACGGATGGGCAAGGGGCGTCCCAAGAGGCCTGGACGATCCTGACGGTGACGGAGGGGGTGGTCGTCACGGGATTCAGTATCCAGCCGTCCCCCCTCGCCTATGGGAACGTCACCCAGCTCCGGGTAACGGTCCAGAACGGGACGCCGCCCTATGCGTACGCCTACAGGGGACTGCCCACCGGATGTACCTCCAAGGACGCCTCCAACTTCAGCTGCACGCCTTTGGAGCTCGGCACCTTCAACGTGACCGTCGTGGTCCAGGACGCGAACCATCTCGAGGGGGTGGGCACCGCTCGGCTGGTCGTCGTCGGGGCGCTCGTGCTCACGGGCTTTGTGGCGTCGCCCGCGGTCGTGACCCTCGGGAACAGCTCCACCCTCACCGTGACGGTCGCGGGAGGGGCTCCGCCGTACTCCTACACCTACTCGGGCCTGCCGGAGGGATGCGCGACCGAGAGCACCGGCACGCTACCCTGCAAGCCCACGGTCACGGGGAACTTCTCGATCATCGTCTCCGTGGCGGACACCTCGGGATCCGACGCGCACCGTTCCCTGGTGCTCCAGGTCGTCTCGCCGCCCCCCCCGACCCACACGACCTCCCCTACGAGCGGGCTCCCGGGGGGCCTCCCGATCGCCACCCTTGCCCTCCTCGGGGTTCTCGTTGCAACGCTCGTGGTGGGAGCGATACTCATCGTGCACCGTCGCCGGAAGAGGTCCGAGGCCCCCCCGCCCGCTTGGACCCCGGCGGAGGCACCGGCGGGGGTGGAGGGCGCCCCGATGACCGGCAGCGATTTCCCTCCCCCGTAGCCCCGAGGCGGGAAGGCACAAGGGTCCCCCGGGTCGATTGCGGTCTCGACCGTCCGTCGAAGGGTCCCCGCGGAGGTAACCCGGAGTGAGCGCTGAGGGGGTGTCCGGTACCCCCTGTTCGCCAAAGGACATCTTCCGATGGGACGCCCGGCGTGTCCGGCGGTGGTTGCCGAGGCATAGCACGGATATCTTCATTACCCCGACGGGCTCTTGCCTCGCTCGTGCGCTGGACCCGACCCACGCTGGCGTTGGTGCTCACGGCGATCTTGGTGGCAGGGTTCCTGGCCATCCCGGGAGCTCCCGGTGACATGGAGCACGGGGCGGCCCAGCTCTCGGCCGGGCTCCTTACGATGCTCCCAGCGTTCGAGTCCATCTACCCGGGCGCCCGAGACCTCGGAGCGGTTGCCCCGTCCACCCCGATGACGGTCGGCCTGGCCCTCTCTCCCAACGACCCCCGCGCGCTCGACGCGTACGTGTATGCCGAGTACACCCCCGGGTCCCCCGCCTACGGTCACGAGCTCAACCCGCAGAAGTTCCAGACGTACTTCTCCCCCTCCGCAGCGGACTACCGCGCGGTGCAGAGCTACTACGCGGCCTACGGGCTCTCGACGATCACGACCCCCGACCGGCTGATGATCGGCCTCACCGGGACGGCGGGTCACATTTCGAATGCCTTCCACACGAGCTTCCACCGCTTCCAGTTGACCGACGGGGCCGACGTCTACGGGGCCTCCCAATCGGTGGTGGTTCCGGCAGGGCTGTCGATCGACGGGGTCACCGGGATGACGAACGCCTGGGGTCCCCGACCGACCGATATCAACCCCGGGCAGGTCGAGGCCGCCGCGGCGGGCTGGGCCCACAGCGAGAAGACGGCCACGCCGGGAACATGGACATGCACCTCCGGCACGCAAGGGTGTGACGAGCCCGGCTACTACGGCGAGTATCCCCTCTTCAACGCAGGGGATACCGGCCAGGGTGTCAACGTGGGGATCGTCGACGCCTACGACAGTGCCGAGACCCAGTCCCAGCTCCTGAGCTCCGAGCAGAGCTTCGCGAGCGGGGCAGGGCTGCCCGCGCCGCACGAGAACTTCTGGTACCCGATCCCGGGTGCGGGCAACCTGAACACCTCCGCGAGCAGCGGATGGGCAGGGGAGACCGACCTCGACCAGCACATGGCCTTCATGGACGCTCCCGGGGCCAACATCGATGTCACGTTCGCTTCCGACAGCTCCTTCGCGGTCTACGAGGCCGTGGACTTCCTGGTGGCCCACAACCTGACCCAGACCATCTCGATGTCGTGGGGCGAGTCCGATGTGGGGAACATGCAGGCGCCTCCCCAGGGTCCGTGCATGCCCTACTACAGCTGCAACGCGTCGTATGACGGCTCCTACGCCTTCCTTCACCCCGTGTTCGCGGAGGCCGTGGCCGAGGGGATCACCCCCTTCGCGGCCGCCGGGGACTGTGGCGCGGCGGACGGCACTTACACGGTCGCGACGGACTACCCTTCGAGCGACCCCTTCGTGGTGGGCGTGGGAGGCACCCAGCTGAACGGCAGCGGCTCCACCTATGCGGGGGAGACGGGATGGAGCGGCAACGGCACGGGATGCACCGCGAACACCGGGGGCGGGGGCGGAGGCTACGCGCCCTGGGCCCAGCCCTGGTGGCAGCACGGCCCGGGCCAGCTCACCCACCACCTCCGGGGAGTACCGGACGTCAGCGCGGACTCGGCGGACGGGACCAGCCAGGCGTCCCCGATGTGGGCCGGCTGGGTCGCCGTGGCCGACCAGATCCACGGAGGGGGGCTCGGGCTCATCGGCCCCTCGATGTACAACATCCTGAGCAACGCCACGGAATACGCGGCCGACTTCCACGACATCAAGACCGGGAACAACGGGTACGCCGCGGGCACCGGTTGGGACCCCATCACGGGGATCGGGACCCCCGTCACTGGCGCGCTCTTGCCGGCGCTGGGCCGCTACCTGCCGCCCGTCCACGGGTCCTTGAACGTCTCCCTCGCGGCCACGCCGACCTCGGGCTCCGCGCCCCTGTCCGTCACGTTCACCGCCTCTGCGAGCGGAGGCACCCCTCCCTACTGGTACGACTTCGTGCCCGGGCTGTACCTGGGCCAAGTCTCGAACACCCCGTCCATCACCTACCCGTACGCCTCGGCCGGACCGTACTACGCGACGGTCGTCGCGTGGGATGCCGCGGGCAACTCCTCCATCTCCAACCCGGTCCTCGTCCACGTCGGCGACTCCGCGTTGACGGCGACGCTCGCGGCCTCCGCGACCCACGTTCTGGTCGGGCAGACCGTCACCTTCACGGGAGGGGCGAGCGGCGGGACGGCACCGTACCAGTTCACGTACTTCTACGGGGACGGCACCTACGGATACAACCGGAGCACGAGCGCGACGCACGCCTACCTCTCTCCGGGCACCTACTGCGCCTACGCCTTCGTGACGGATGGGGCGGCCACGCAGAACGGCGGTGTCACGAACCCGGTCTGCGTCACGGCGAGCTATTCCTCAGGGTCGGGTCCCACGATCTCCTCCTTCACGGCCTCCCCTTCCACCATCACCGTCGGCGGCACGACCTACCTCAACGTCTCCGCCTCCGGCGGGACGGGACCCCTCGCCTACGCCTACTCCGGCCTTCCCGCCCCCTGCGCGAGCTCCAACTCCAGCGCCATCACGTGCACCCCTTCCGCCGTGGGCGGTCCCTACTCCATCACGGTGACCGTCAGCGACAGTGCCTCTCCCCGTCACACCACCAGCGCCACGACCTCCTTCACGGTCACCTCGACCGGAGGCACGGGACCGACCATCTCCACCTTCACCGCGAGCCCCTCCTCCATCCCCGCGGGGGGCACGACCTACCTCAACGTCACCGCCTCGGGAGGCGTCGGCCCGCTGACCTACGCCTACTCCGGCCTTCCCACTCCCTGCGCGAGCTCCAACTCGAGCTCGATCACCTGCGCCCCCGCTTCCTCGGGAGGGCCGTACACCATCACCGCGACGGTCTCCGACTCGGCCCCGTCTCCCCACTCCACCTCTGCCACCACCTCCTTCACCGTCACCCCGAGTGGAGGGACGGGACCGACCATCTCCTCCTTCACCGCGAGCCCGGCCTCTATCCCCGCGGGGGGCACCACCTACCTCAACGTCACCGCCTCGGGAGGCGTCGGACCCCTGAGCTACGCTTACTCCGGGCTCCCCGCTCCCTGCGCGAGCTCCAACTCCAGTTCGATCACCTGCGCCCCCACCTCCTCGGGCGGTCCGTACACCATCACCGTGACGGTCAAGGATTCGGCCTCGACTCCCCGCTCCACCTCTGCCACCACCTCCTTCACCGTCACCCCGAGCGGAGGGACGGGACCGACCATCTCCTCCTTCACCGCGAGCCCCTCCTCCATCCCCGCGGGAGGGACGACCTACCTCAACGTCACCGCCTCGGGAGGCGTCGGGCCCCTGAGCTACTCGTACTCCGGACTTCCCGCCCCCTGCACCAGCACCAATGCGAGCAGGATCACGTGCGCCCCCACCTCCTCGGGCGGTCCGTACACCATCACCGCGACGGTCAAGGATTCGGCGTCCTCGCCCCACACGACCGCCGCCACCGCCACGTTCACGGTCACCCCGGCCCCGCTCGCGATCAGCAGCCTCACCGCATCCCCCGCATCGATCCCCTCGGGAGGAACCACGTTCCTGAA
This sequence comes from Thermoplasmata archaeon, assembly GCA_021790425.1. Taxonomy (GTDB): domain Archaea; phylum Thermoplasmatota; class Thermoplasmata; order Lutacidiplasmatales; family UBA184; genus JAJYEA01. Next base: position 122,282 of record JAJYEA010000001.1, read on the forward strand.
CGTGACCGCCACGGGGGGGTACCCCGCCTACACCTACCTGTACAACGGCCTGCCTTCGGACTGCGCTTCCGCGAACGCGTCCACCCTGACGTGCTCCAGCATCCTGGCCGGCACCTATGATGTCACGGTCAAGGTCACCGACACCGCATCGAACTCGGCGACCCGGTCGGCCCCCTTCACCGTGCAACCGTCGGTGGCGAGCAAGCCGGTCGTGAGCCAGTTCTACGCTTCGCCCAGCCCGCTTGCCCTCGGAGGACAAACCACCTTCTACGTGTCCGCCACCGGAGGGGCTCCGCCCTACACCTACAGCTATGTGGGACTTCCCACGGGATGCTCCAGCTCGAACTCGGGATCCCTCTCGTGCACCCCGACCGGCACGGGGACGTTCAACGTCACCGTCACCGTGACGGACACCCGAGGTCAATCGGCCCTGGCGAACACCTCGGTCGTCGTCACGGCGGCACCGAGCTCGGGACCGGGGTCGACCGGGATCCTGTCGGGTTGGTCGCTCTGGATCCTGCTCGCGGTCGTCGTGGTCGCGGTGGTCATCGCCGCCGTCCTCGTTTCACGCCGACGCAAGGGACCCGGGAACGCCACCCCTCCCGGGTATCTGCCCCCGGGAGCGACCTCCGCGAGCCCGCCCTGGCAGGCGCCTCCGGGGGCTCCTCCGCCAGCCCCCTGGCAGGAGTAGCCCGCGCATGGGGCACGGCGCTTCGGGGGAGCTCCGGGCGGCCCGATAACAGCCTTCCGACACTATAAAACAACCAATCTATTTCCGTTCGAGACTAGACTTATGTAGGCTACGCCGTGTCTTTGACCCCGTATGAGCGCCAGACCGGTAGCCCTACCGGGGGGCCATGGACTCTACGAAGTACGATTCCACGGACGCGGAGGGCAGGGGACGGTCATCGCGTCCACGCTCCTGGCGGAAGCTGCCTTCCTCGAAGGCCGGGACGTGCAGGCCTTCCCCTTCTTCGGTGTCGAGCGCCGGGGAGCGCCCGTGCTGGCGCACACCCGGATCGGGGAGGGACAGATCCGGCTGGCCACCTCGGTCCGCTATCCGGACGCGATCATCGTGATGGACCCCACGCTCGTGCGGCCGGGCAGCCCGATCTTCGCGAGCCTTCGCGCGGGTGGGGACGTCCTGGTCAACACCGTGCGGCCCCCTCGGGAGCTTCAACTGGCCGTGGACGGCCACCTGGCCTCCGTGGACGCCGTGAGCGTCGCGATCCGTCACGGGCTGGGGTCGCGGGCGAACCCGATCGTGAACACGGTCATCCTGGGAGCCTTTGCGAAGCTCACCCACGTGGTGGAACTCTCCTCGCTCGAGGAGGCCATCCGGCAGAAGGTGCCCTCCCACACCGATGCGAACATCGCGGCCGCGCGTGAGGCCTACGGGCTCGTGGAGGCCGCATGACGACCCTCGCCGGGCGCGATCTCATCGGGCCCATGGCGTGGATGTCCAGCGAGCCGGGTTCCACGGCCGCCTCGTGGCGGACCCAGCGCCCGCAGCTTGACACGGCCAAGTGCACGGGATGCATGGTCTGCTGGAAGTTCTGCCCGGACACGGCGATCGCCCCGGAAGGGAAGAAGGTCGCGTTCGACTTCAACCTCTGCAAGGGATGCGGCGTCTGTGCCCAGGTCTGCGCACCGAAGGCCATCGACATGCTCCCGGAGGGCCTCTGATGACGCGGCATCTCCTGTCGGGGAATCAGGCCGTCGGCGAGGCGGTGCGCCTGGCACGGGCCCAGGTGGTGGCCGCCTACCCGATCACCCCCCAGACCACGATCGTCGAGCATCTGGCCGAGGCCGTCGGGAAGGGAGACCTCCTGGCGGACTTCATCACGGTCGAGAGCGAGCACTCGGCGATGGCGGCCTCCGTGGGCGCGTCGATCGCCGGGGCCCGCGCCTTCACCGCCACCTCGAGCCAGGGTCTCGCGCTCATGCACGAGATGCTCCACTGGGCGTCCGGCCAGCGGACCCCCGTCGTCATGGCGAACGTGAACCGCGCGCTCGCCCCCCCGTGGAACATCTGGGTGGACCACTCGGACTCGATGGCCCAGCGCGACACCGGCTGGATCCAGGTCTACGCGGAGACGAACCAGGAGGTCCTCGACACGATCCTCCAGGTCTACCGGTTGGCCGAGGACAAGCGGGTCATGGTGCCCGCGATGGTCATGCTCGATGCCTTCTCGCTGTCGCACACGTACATGCCGGTCGACGTCCCGGAGTCGGACGTGATCGACCGCTACCTTCCCCCGTACTCCCCTCCCCAGAAGGTGCTGCCCGAGACCACGCAGCTCTTCGGGTCCTTCTCGCCCCCGGAGCTTTGCTACATGGAGCTCCGCCACGACCTCGAGGTCGCGATGCACCAGGCCCGGATACTCCTGCCCCAGGTGGAGGAGGAGTACACCCAGCTCACCGGACACCCGTCCTTCGGCGCCGTGGACGAGTACCGGACCGACGACGCGGAGGTGGTGCTGATGGCCATGGGCTCGCTCGCGGCCACCGCACGCGACGCGGTCGACGCCCTGCGCCGGGAAGGCAAGAAGGTGGGGCTCGCACGGATGCGGCTCTTCCGGCCCTTCCCCGCGGATGCGGTCCGATCGCTCGGGGAGCGATTCCACCGGATCGCGGTGCTCGACCGGGCCGTGTCCTACGGGTCCGGAGGACCGCTGGCGGGCGAGGTGCGCGCCGCACTCCTCGGGATCGCCGACCCGCCCGTTCTCGCCGCCTACATCGCCGGCCTCGGCGGGCGCGAGGTCACCCAGGAGCAGATCCGCTCGATCTTCGAGCGGCTGCTGAGCGGCAACGGTCTCCCCTCGGAAGAGTGGGTCGGACTGAAGGTGGAGGGGTAACCATGGTGAAGCTCACCCTGCCCGAGGCCGAGCTCATGGACGGGGGGCACGTCGCCTGCCAAGGGTGCGGAGCGGCCCTCGCGATGCGCCTCTTCCTGAAGGGCACCGGCCCGGACACCGCGCTCGTCATTCCCGCGTGCTGCTGGGCGGTCATCGCCGGTCCCATGCCGACCACCTGCCTCCGGGTGCCCACGGTCTTCTCCGCCTTCGAGGCGACCGCGGCCGTGGCCTCCGGGCTCAAGGCCGGCCTTCGCCGGACGGGCGCCCCGAAGACCATCGTCGCGGGCTTCGCGGGCGATGGCGGTACCGCCGACATCGGTATCCAGGCGCTCTCCGGCGCGGCCGAGCGCAACGAGGACATGATCTATGTCTGCTACGACAACGAGGCGTACATGAACACGGGCGTCCAGCGCTCGGGGGCGACCCCGCCGGGCACCTGGACGACGACGACCCCGCGCGGCCTCGAGAAGTCCACTCCCAAGAAGGACATGCCGGGGATCATGGTGGCGCACAAGGTCCCCTACGTCGCGACCCTGAACCCCTCCTTCCCGGAGGACTTCGTGGCCAAGGTCAAGAAGGCCGCGTCCCTCCCGGGGCTCCGTTACCTGCACGTGCTCGCCGACTGCCCGACCGGATGGAAGCACGACCCCGCCCTGATGGTCGAGGTGGGCCGCCTGGCCACCATGAGCCACTTCTTTCCCCTCTACGAGGTGGAGAACGGCCGGTACCGGATGACGTGGGAGCCCGGACAGCCCGCCCCCGTGGCGAAGTACCTGAAGGGGCAGGGACGCTATTCCCAGCTGACCGACGCCGACATCGTCAAGGTCCAGAGCGATGTCGACGCGCGCTGGGCGGCGCTGAAGAAGCTCACCACCCCCGCGTAGGTCTGGCGATCGCGGGAGGACCCGAGCCCTGCGGCCCGTGACCGGGGAGCTCCCGCACCTCGGTACGACCTATATTGACCATATCGGTTAGACAAAACTGTCATAAAGCCCCCGCGGCTGGGTCGCTCGATCATCATGCCCGAACGGGGGGGACCAACCCAGGAGACGATGCTGCGGGCCCTGAAGCTGATGGTGACGGGCCGCGTGGCCGACGAGCGGAGCGTGAACCTGCAGCGCCAGGGACGGATCGGTTTCTATGTCCAGATGGACGGGCAGGAAGCGGCCCAGGTCGGATGCGGGCTCGCCCTGGAGCCGGAGGACTGGGTGGTCCCGGCCTACCGGGAGCTCGGCGTGGCGCTCGCGCGGGGGGTCCCGCTCCAGACGCTCTTCGACCAGTTCTACGCCAACTCCAACGATGAGAACAAGGGACGCCAGATGCCCACCCACTACGGCTACCGGGCGTACCGCTACGTGACCGCCTCGAGCCCGGTGGGTACCCAGATCATCCACGCGGTGGGCCTCGGCATGGCGGCCCGCTACAAGGGGGAGAAGTCCGTGACGGTCCCCTTCTTCGGGGATGGCGCGACCAGCTCGAGCGACTTCCACGCGGGGCTCAACTTCGCGGGGGTCTACAACGCCCCGGTCGTCTTCTTCTGCCAGAACAACGGGTGGGCCATCTCGCTCCCGCGGGAGAAGCAGACCCGGTCGAAGACGCTCGCCGGGAAGGCCGAGGCCTACGGCATCCGCGGCGTCCAGGTCGACGGGAACGACTTCGCCGCCGTCTACCGCGTGGTGCAGGAGGCGCGGGAACGGGCGGTCTCCGGAGAGGGGCCCACGCTCGTGGAGGCGTTGACCTACCGCATGGGTTCCCACTCCACCTCGGACGATCCCACGCGCTATCGTTCTACGGCCGAGGTGGCGTCGTGGAAGCAGAAGGACCCGATCGAGCGGCTCGCGCGCGACCTCATCGCGCGCGGGTGGATCACGGAGGACCAGTTCGAGGCCCTTCAGGAGGCCGCCCGGGCCGAGGTCCAGGCCGCCATCCAGACGGCCGAACAGACCCCGCCGACGTCGCCCGACACGCTCTTCACCGACGTCTTCAAGAGCAATCCCAGTTACGTCGAGGAGCAGAGGGCCGAGCTGAGCGAACTCGTGCGGGAGGGAGTGGTGAAGCCATGACGCAGGTCACGCTGATCCAGGCCATCAACCAGGGGCTCCGGCAGGCCATGAAGACCGACCCGGACGTCGTCCTCATGGGCGAGGACATCGGGGTGAACGGTGGTGTCTTCCGGGCGACCGACGGGCTCTACAAGGAGTTCGGGGAAGCACGGGTCATCGACACCCCCCTGAGCGAGAACGGGATCGTCGGGATGGCGATCGGGATGGCGCTCTACGGCCTCAAGCCCGTCGCGGAGATCCAGTTCATGGACTTCATCTACCCCGCCTTCGACCAGATCGTCAACGAGGCGGCGAAGTTCCGGTACCGGTCGGGCGGCCAGTTCCCCTGCCACGTGGTGATCCGTACCCCCTTCGGGGGCGGGATCCGGGGCGGGCTCTACCACTCGCAGAGCACCGAGCAGCTCTTCGCGAGCACCCCGGGGCTCAAGGTGGTGATCCCCTCCACCCCCGCGGATGCGAAGGGGTTGCTCCTCACCGCCATCCACGACGAGGAGGACCCCGTCATCTTCCTCGAGCCGAAGAGGATCTACCGCACCGCGACCGGCGAGGTGCCGGAGGGCGACCACCGGATCCCGTTCGGAAAGGCCCGGGTGGTGAAGGAGGGGAGCGACGTCACGGTCGTCTCCTACGGCGCGATGGTCCCCCAGTCCCTCCAGGCGGTCAACGCGGTGGAGAAGATGGGCGTCCACGCGGAGCTCATCGACCTGCGCACCCTCGTCCCCCTCGACTACGAGACCGTCCTCCGGTCGGTCGAGAAGACCGGTCGCGCGGTGATCGTCCACGAGGCGTCCAAGTTCGCCGGGTTCGGCGCGGAGCTCTCCGCGATCATCTCCGAGCGGGCGCTCTACCACCTCAAGGCCCCCATCCTGCGGATCGCGGGATATGACACTCCGTTCCCCTACGCCCTGGAGAACCTCTACCTGCCGAGCGTCGACCGGATTGCGCGAGGGATCGAGCGGACCGCCACCGCGACCTAGGGTCGCGGGGGCTTGAACCATGTACGAATTCCGGCTGCCGGACATCGGAGAAGGGGTCGCCCAGGGAGAGGTCGTCAAGTGGCACGTCAAGGTCGGTGACGCGGTCCGCGAGGACCAGCCGCTGCTCAGCGTCCTGACGGACAAGGCGAACGTGGAGATCCCCTGCCCGGTCCAGGGCAAGGTCACCGCCCTCCACGCCCAGGAGGGCCAGGTGGTCCCGGTCGGCTCCCTGCTCGTCACCTTCGAGACCGAGGGCAAGGCGCCGCCCCCTGCCGCCCATGGCGTGGCGGCTGCCCCCCCGCCGCCCGCGGCAACCCCAGCTTCCCCACCCCCGGCTCCCTCGGCCACCGTGGTCACCACCCCGGCCATCCGACGGCGGGCCAACGAGCTCGGGGTGGACCTGCGCCTGGTCCCGGGGACCGGGCCCTCCGGCCGGATCGTCGACGCGGACCTCGACCGTTTCGTGAAGGGCGGGGGCAAGGCACCGCCCCCTGCCGCCCCGGGTGCACCGCCTGCGCCGCCTGTCCCGGCGTCCCCTCTCGGGGTCGCCCGTGCCGCCATCCCCTCCCCGCCGCAAGCCCCCTTGGTGACAGGGGAGGGAGCTCCCCTTCAGGAGCGGGTCCCCATCCGTGGACTCCGCCGGACCATCGCGGAGCACATGGCGCTCGCGAAGTCGCGCGCGGCCCACTTCACCTACGTGGAGGAGATCGATGTCTCCGAGCTCGTGCGCGTGCGGGAGCGGGCGAAGAAGCGGATGGAGGAGAAGGGGGTCCCGCTCACCTATCTCCCCTTCATCGTGAAGTCCGTGGTGGAGAGCCTGAAGGACCATCCCACCCTGAACGCGCTCATGGACGACGAGAAGGGCGAGCTGGTGGTCTGCCACTACTACCACATCGGGGTCGCCACCGCGGCGCCGGACGGACTGATCGTGCCCGTGGTGAAGAACGCCGACCACAAGTCCATCGCGACGATCGCGAAGGAGATCGAGGACCTCTCCGCGCGGGGCCGGGCGGGGAAGCTGTCCCGGGAGGAGCTCACCGGCTCCACCTTCACCATCTCGAGCCTCGGCGCCCTGGGCGGTGTCCTCGCCACCCCCATCCTCAACTACCCCGAGGTCGCGATCCTGGGCGTGCACAAGATCGAGAAGAAGCCCGTGGTGCTCGCCGACGGGACGATCGGGATCGGTCACCGGATGAACCTCTCCATCAGCCTTGACCACCGGGTGGTCGATGGCTACGTCGGCGCCCAGTTCCTCGCGGCGGTCAAGGGGCGGCTCGAAGACCCGCACCAGCTCCTGCTGGAACTGCGATGAGCGCCGCGGTGGCGGGACTCGTCCCCCTGCCGTACGGCCGGGAGGACCTCCCCGGGCTCCTCGGGCCGAACTGGGAGGAGTGGCTGAGGACCGCCTACCGCTGGATGCTCCTCGGTCGTGTCCTCGACACCCGGATGCTCGGGATGCAACGCCAGGGCCGGGTGGGGTTCTACGGTCCCGCCACGGGGCACGAGGCGGCCAATGTCGGCCTGGCGCTGTCGCTCCGGAAGGAGGACTGGGTCTTTCCCGGTCTCCGGGAACAGCTCGTCGCGCTCGCCCGGGGCCACCCCCTGGGCCAGTACGTGCACCACCTCTTCACGAACGGTGTCGACCCCTGCAAGGGACGCCAGATGCCGTGCCACCCCACTGCGCGGGAGGTCCACTACGTCTCCATGTCCAGCACGGTGGGCTCCCAGATCATCCATGCCGTCGGATGTGCCTACGCCATGCGGCTCCGGAAGGACCCCGGGGCGGCCGTGGCCTGTTTCGGCGACGGGGCCACGAGCACGAACGAATTCCACGCCGGGATGAACTTCGCCGGCGTCTACCAGCTGCCGGTGCTCTTCTTCTGCGCGAACAACCAGTGGGCCATTTCCCTGCCGGTGTCGAAGCAGACGAGGGTCCCGGTGCTGGCCGACAAGGCGGGGGAGTACGGCTTTAACGGGGTACGAATCGACGGGACGGATGTGATTGCCGTGTTCCACACCGTACGGGCCGCGCGGGAGCGTCTGGCGGAGCAAGGACCCACCCTCGTCGAACCCCTCGTCTACCGGATGACGCCGCACACGTCCTCGGACGACCCCACCCGGTACGTCCCGAAGGGATGGATGGAGGAGGCGGCCGCGCACGACCCGCTTACCCGTCTCGAGGAACTGCTGGACCGCACGGGCGTCCTCGCGGTGACGGCCCGGGAGACGCTCCGGCAGGAGCTCGAGACCGAACTCCGCAAGCTCATCGCCGAGGCCGAGGTCACCCCTCCCCCGGGTCCCGACACGCTCTTTGTGGACACGTTCCGGGACACCTTCTGGCCGCTGACCGAGGACCGGGATTCCTTCGATCGAGAGCAGGGAGGGCATTTCCCATGACGCGAACCGTGGACGTCCTGGTCATCGGAGGGGGACCGGCGGGCTATGTCGCCGCTCTCCGCCTGGGACAGCTGGGGCGCAAGCCCCTCGTCGTGGAACGAGAGTACCTCGGAGGAGAGTGCCTCAACCGCGGGTGCATCCCTTCCAAAGCCCTGATCCATGCCTCTCACCTGTACGCTACCCTGCGCCGCCACGGCGCCGAGATGGGCCTTCATGCCGAGGGGACGACGGTGGACATCCCGGCCATGCAGGCCTGGAAAGGAGGCGTCGTGGAGAAGGAACGCAAGGGGATCGAGACGTTGTTCCGTTCCGCGGGCGTCGAGTGGGTGAAGGGCACGGCCCGTCTGACCGGACCCACCACCGCACAGCTTGACGACGGGGAGTCGGTGTCGTTCCAGGCGTGCATCCTGGCCACCGGGGGATACCATGTCGCGCTCCCCGGGTTCGAACCGGACGGGAAGCTCGTGCTGACGGCCCGGGAGATGCTCGAGCTCGACCGGGTGCCGCCGCGGCTCGTGGTGCTCGGTGGAGGAGTGAGCGGTGTCGAGCTCGGCCAGCACTACGCCCGGCTCGGGAGCCAGGTCACCATCGTGGAGATGATGCCGCAGCTCCTCCCCGGGATCGAGGCAGAGCTCGTCCGCGAGGTCACCCGAACCATCGAGGCCGCAGGGATCCGCGTCCTCACCTCCGCTCGGGCCACGGGACTCCAGCGCGGGAAGGACGGGATCGTGCTTTCGGTCGCCACCGCAACGGGGGCGGAGGAAATCCCCGGGGACCTGCTCTTCCTCACCGTGGGGAAGAAGCCCGAGACTCGGGGCCTCGGCCTGGAAGAGGCAGGGATCAAGGTGGACCCCAAAGGGTTCCCGGTAGTGGACGACCGTCTGGCCACGACCGTGCCGGGGATCCACGCGGTGGGCGATCTGGCCCGTCCCCCGATGATGGCCCACAAGGCCTACCGGGAGGGGATCGTCGCGGCCGAGGCCATCGCCGGGATGCCCACGCGTTGGAGCTACCAGGTCATCCCGGGGGTGATCTTCTCGATCCCCGAGATCGCGTCCGTGGGGCTCACGATGGCCGATTGCACCTCCCAAGGAATCAAGGCCCGGGAGGCGCGCTTCCCCTACGCAGCGCTCGGCCGCGCCCACGCGATGCATGAGGAGGCCGGCTTCGTGAAGCTCGTGGCCGAGGAAGGTACCGGCCGGGTGCTGGGCTTCCATGCGGTGGGGTACTCCTCCGGAGACTACGTGGGAGAGGCCGCCCTCGCGATCGAGATGGGAGCCACGGTACGGGACATCGCCGGGACGATCCACCCCCACCCCACCTTCGGGGAGCTGCTCGGGGAAGTGGCCCTGCTCTGGCTGGGCGAGCCGATGCACGTCGCCCAGCGGCGCCATGTCCGAGGGTAGGATCGTCGACCTCGGACGCGCGGACTACGAGCCGGTCTGGCGCCGCATGAAGGAGCTCCGGGTCGAGCGCAAGCGGGGGCGTATCCCCGACACGCTCCTCCTGGTGGAGCATCCGCATGTCTACACGATCGGGGTCCAGGGAGACGAGGGGGACACCTATCCCGAGGGGATCCCGGTCTACCACGTGGAACGGGGAGGGAAGGCCACGTACCATGGCCCGGGCCAGCAGGTGGGCTACCCGATCGTCGATCTCACCCCCCGGGGACGGGACGTCCGCCGGTTCGTCCACGACCTCGAGGAGATGGTGGCCCGCGCGATCGAGCCCATGGGCGTGAGCGCCTCGAGGGTCGAGGGGAAACGAGGGGTCTGGGTGAGGGATCGGAAGATCGCATCCGTGGGGATCGCGGTCGAGGACTGGGTCACCTACCACGGATTCGCGCTCAACGTATCGACCGACCTTTCCTACTTCGAGCGTTTCCATCCCTGCGGGTTCGAAGGGCGGATCATGACCTCGCTCGAACGCGAACTGGACCGGAAGGTATCCCTCGACGAGGTGAGGCCGGACCTGGTCCGTGCCTGGAACGACCTCTTCTGAGGAGAGGTACCTATGCCAGAGGAACCAGGTACTCAGCCACCCCGTATCGTAGACCTGGTAGGCGAGGACCGTGAGCGCGCGGTCCCGGTCCTCCGAGACTCCTTTGTGGGAATCTACCGATGGCACGCGAAGCGCACGCTCTTCCGCATCTCCACCGTGCGTGCCGTAGTCCGGGGCGATCGAGTGGTCGCGGTCTCGATGCTCGAGCGGCTGGCACCCGAGGTGAGCTACGTCTACTACGTGGCCGTCGCCCGCGCCGATCGCGGGAGGGGGTTGGCGACCGTCCTAGTGGACGATGCCCTCGCCCGCTTCCGGGCGGACGGGACGCAGGTCGTCTACGCCGCGGTCGGGGAGGAGAACGCGCCATCGCTGGCCCTCTTTCGGGCGCGAGGGTTCCGCCAGGTCGAACGAAAGGAACCGGGATACCGGGAGGGGGGGCTGGGGGCGTGGGGGCTTCGGAGCCGGATGATGCTTGTCCACGGGGAGATCCTGCTCGGCTTGCGTATCGGAGGATCCGCCCCGACTCGCCATTCGTAGCGGTGCGGGGCCTACGTGTGTCCACTGGGGAATCTCCGTAACCAACAACCCGTCACCCCCGTCCCGTTCGAGGGGGTATTGCGACCAAGAGCCCGGAACGCTATGGCGAGGGGAAGAATAGGGATGGTCAGTGTGTATGCTTACCCTCGTGATCAAAATACCCAACCGACCACTTATGTTCCTTTCTCCCGCTTACATGGCTCTCACTTCGACCTCCAGTGCATCTCGCTGCCGGTTCCGCACCCACTTATCCGCACCTACTGACGGTCTAGTAGTTGTCTTAATATCGTCGTCCGCCTTGTCCCTTCCCCATGGGACGCTGGGCGCAGAAGCATCGTGACACGCTGACCCTGGAAGAACGTCGGCTCAACGGAGGGAAGCTAC